>JBFHMM010000124.1:0-11305 GCA_041594355.1 Paracoccaceae bacterium
ATACCCTGCGTCGCCTGCTCGGCGGCAGTGCCCAGCACGCCGGCCTTGGCATTGCCCTTCGCATCGGCGAGGAAGTTCAGAGACTCGCCCAGCGCACAGAATTCGCCCATAGAATCCCAGCGCAGGTGGTTCTGTTCGACCAGCTGCTGCACGTGCTTGGGGGCCGACCCGCCGGCGCCGGTTTCAAAGAGGCCGCCGCCGTTCATCAGCTTGACGATCGACAGCATCTTGGCCGAGGTACCCAGCTCCAGGATCGGGAACAGGTCGGTGAGGTAGTCGCGCAGCACGTTGCCGGTGATGGCGATGCTGTCCTTGCCCGCGGTGATCGTCTTCAGCGACTGCGCGGTGGCTTCGCGCGGTGCCATGATCTGGAACTTGTCGGCCACGCCGGCGGCTTCCAGCACCGGTTTCACGTATTCGATCAACTGCGCGTCGTGGGCGCGGTTCGCGTCCAGCCAGAAGATGGCTTCCGACCCGGTCAGGCGCTGACGGTCCATGGCCAGCTCGATCCAGTTCAGGATCGGCGCTTTCTTGGCGGTGCAGGACCGCCAGATGTCACCGGCTTCGACATCGTGCGAATGCAGCGTCTCGCCATTGGCCAGAACGATGCGGATGGTGCCGTCTGCCGGGGCCTCGAAGGTGGTCGGGTGGCTGCCGTATTCTTCGGCCTTCTGCGCCATCAGGCCGACGTTGGCGACCGATCCGGCGGTGGTCACGTCCAGCGCGCCGTTGGCTTTGAAGAAGTTGATGGTCTCGTCATAGACGGTGGCATAGCAGCGGTCGGGGATGACGCAGTTGGTGTCGCCCTTGGCACCGGTCTCGTCCCAACCCTTGCCGCCCGCGCGGATCACGGCGGGCATCGAAGCGTCGATGATCACGTCGCTGGGCACATGCAGATTGGTGATGCCGCGATCCGAGTCGACCATGTACATCGACGGGCGGTCCAGCGCGTCGATCTCTGCCTTGATCTCGCCTGCGTTCGGCAGCGTGTCGATGGCCGCCAGAACCGCGCCCAGGCCCGAGTTCGGCGAACCGCCCGCAGCGGCAATTGCCGCGCCGTGCTTGTCCCAGACCGGGCCGAGCCATGCCTTGACCGCGTGGCCAAAGATGATCGGGTCGCTGACCTTCATCATGGTCGCTTTCATGTGCAGCGAGAACATGGTGCCGTCAGCCTTGGTGTCCTCGATGGCCTCCGTCAGGAAGGCACCCAGCGCCCGCGCCGACATGAACGTCGCATCGGCAACCGTGCCCGCCTCCAGCGGCCAGCCGTCCTTCAGAACGGTGACGCTGCCGTCCTTGCCGACGAATTCGATCTTGGCATCGCCCGCCTGCGACTCGGTGATGGTGGCCGAGACTTCGTTGGCGTAGAAATCGTTGCCCGGCATCGAGCTGACCTTGGTCTTGCTGTCAGATGCCCATGCGCCCATCGAATGCGGATTGTTCCTGGCGAAATTCTTGACGGCCTTGGCCGAGCGGCGGTCGCTGTTGCCTTCGCGCAGGACCGGGTTCACCGCCGAGCCCTTGATGGTGTCATACTTGGCGCGAACCGCCTTTTCCTCGTCGCTCTGGGGATCCTCGGGATAGTCGGGCAGGGCATATCCCTGCGCCTGCAGTTCTTCGATCGCGGCGACCAGCTGCGGCACCGACGCCGAAATGTTGGGCAGTTTGATGACATTGGCGTCCGGCGTCTTCACCAGCTCGCCCAGCTCCGCCAGGTCGTCGGGCTGGCGCTGCTCCTCGGTCAGGTATTCGGGGAAGGTCGCGATGATGCGGCCCGCCAGCGAAATGTCCTTGGTGCCGACCGTCACGCCGGCCGCGCTCGCAAAAGTCCGGATGATCGGCAGGAACGACGCGCTCGCCAGCTCCGGTGCTTCGTCTACAATGGTATACAGAATGTCGGGGTTCGATGTGTCGGCCATGTTCTTCTAACCTTTCAGCGTTCTGGAAGCGGATTGGATGACGTGCGGCGCACGGCGGTCGATGGTTCTGGCCCAAACCGCCGCGCCTGAATCGACGCCAGCAGGATCGGGCCCGCAATAAGACGCGCCCCCTTTAGAACAGAGTTCGGCGGTGATCAATCGAGCACGGTCAGAAACGCCAGAGCATATTGACGCGGGGACCGGCGCTGCCCGCAAAACGGGCGCCAGCCATGGCCCGCGCCTCAGGGGCTTCCGACAATTCTTTCCGCCCGCGTCAGCACTTCTTTCAGCTGGATCTCGACCATGCTCAGCGCCTGTGCAAAGCGCGAGGTCGGCACCGGCACCAGCACCGAAATCGCGAGGATTTCCCCTTTCAGGTCGCGAACTCCGCCGCCCACGGCCGAAATCCCGCCAGTATGTTCATCCCGTTGGCTCACTCCACGCGGTGCCCCGGCCCTTTGTCCGTTTTCCGGGGGCCAAGGTGATCCTCCGGCACCTGGGCGAAACGCTGCCCTATCTGCTGTGGCGGTTCGACAGCCGGTGGGAGAACTCAGAGCGCGGCGACATGCGGCCGGAGCGCAAGCCATCGGATACAATTTCTGGATGACCACCTCGGGCAAATGCGCGGCGCTGCGCGCTCGGCATGGCCGGCCGGGTGATGCTTTCGGTCGATTAGCCCTTTGAACGCCCCGCTCACCGATGACGAACGCGCCGCCGTCTGCCACAGCAAGGCCCGCGCGCTCATGGATCTCTAGGCCCAACGGGAGGACACGATCATGGCATTCGCCAGGCTCAAGACCACGCTGGCCGCGCTCATCGCCCTTGCGCTGCCCCATACGGACCCGGCGCACATCGACGATCAACGCGCTGGACGGGCACCGCGTCCCGCTGCTGATCGCCCATGCCGAATTGCTGAGCTGCCTTGGCACCGGCAGCCCGCTGTTCAGATAGTCCGCCTCCACCGCCTGCCGGATCGGGGAACCGCGCTCCTGCATCACCCATTCAAAGCCGCTCGGATCCGCCAGGGCCCCCCATGCTTGTGATCACCGCGCATGACGAAGGACACCGTTCCGGTCCGCGCCGGAAATCAACGACACCGAAACCGATAACACCGGCACCCAGGTCGTCCCTTCCTACCTGCTCGAACCGGTCTCGGTCGACGGAATGAACTGGCCAGAGATCCTCCTCGGGTCGGGTTACTAAACCAAAGTTCAGTTATGATCCCGGCCCAAGCCTGACCCGCCAGCGTTCCCTCATGACCCGATCGCGGGTCACGTCGCCGTGTAATGGCCCAGATGTCCGGTTGGCAGATTGTACAAAACGTCAAAGACGACCTCAGACCGTCGTACAAAACGGACAAAAAGGCTTTCGAAAACGCGACCCGCAGCAATGGCGCCATCGGCGGCTCGACCAATGCCGTGGTTCATCTGCTGGCCATCGCGGGCCGTGTCGGCATCGACCTGACGCTTGACGACCGGCAACGTCCGGGCCGCGACGTGGCCACCATCGTCAACCTGATGCCGTCCGGCGAATACCTGATGGAAGAGTTTTTCTGTGTCGGAGGTTTACCGTTTGTTGTCGGACACCTGGGTGACAGTGGCCTGTTGCGCAAGGACGCGCTCACGGTGTCCGGGAACGTCATCTCGGATGAGGTCAAGGAGGCTTTGAATCACAGCGCGGACGTTCTCCGCCGGTAGAAAAAGTGGTTGAAAAACAACGGAGTATCGCGGTTTTTAAGGGCAATTTCGCGCCTAGGCGCGCGGTGCTCAAACCCTCAGCCGCCTTGCCCCCCCCCGATGCAGCACCGAGGCCGCGCAGTGGTGTTTGAAGACATCGACGACGACCAGGCCAAGATCAGTGACGACACGCTCGACATCGACGAAACTTGTATCATGGTTCTCTAGAACTAGGGACCAAAGGGCTACCCGGGCATGTCTAAGGTCGGCAACATGGATCTGCCCCCAAGGTGCTGAACAAAGGCATCACCGACATGATCCGCATCTCGGATGCTCACATGTCCGGCACCTCCTATGGTATTGTAATTACACAAACGTCATCCGAATCTGCGGTCGGAGAACCGCTCGCCATCGTGCAAAATGGCGACATGGGCGAAGTTGGTGTGGCCTCCTGCCGGCTCCACCTCGACGTGCCGGAACAAGAGATCGTCGCGCGGCTCGCGGCCTGGAGCCCCACCCACGATCAGCCGCTCAGCGGCTAGCCCGGTTGCACAGCACCCATGTGGAAGGCGCCGATCCTCCAACCTGCGCCTGTGGGTGCTGGACGATCGCAATGGCGTGGTGGCCGAATGCGGTGCGACCGCGCGGTCGACGTCGGCGGGCGGCATGCCTCCTGCGCGGCCTTTGGTGGCGCGGATCTCACGCAGAGGATGATGACCACCGCGCGCGAAGGCATCGCCGAGCCCGACGCGGCGCAGGGCCGCACCTATAGAGCGGCGCCGGGGGCAAGGGGCCGCCGGAACACCGCGTGCTGTTGTAACGCTCAGCGGCTGGCAAAGCTGCGCGCCGAATTGACGATCCAGCGGCGGGTGTCGGCGGGGTCGATCACCGCGTCGATCTCGAATGTGGTCGCCACCGAAATCGCCTTGCCCCGGTCGTAGTAGCGCGCCAGCAGCCGGTCGAACAGCGCCTGCTTCTCGGTCGGATCGCTCAGCGCTTCCAGTTCCTTGCGATAGCCTAGGTGCACCGCGCCCTCCAGCCCCATGCCGCCAAATTCCCCCGTGGGCCACGAGATGGTACAGGCGTTCTCGTGGAACCCGCCGCCGACCATTGCCATCGCACCCAGCCCGTAGCCCTTGCGCAGCACCACGCCAAAGATCGGCACCTCCAGTCGCGCCGCGCTCAGGAACATCTGGCAGACGTCACGCACCAGCCCGGTCTTTTCCGCCTCGGGTCCGACCAGGAAACCGGGGGTGTCGCACAGCGACAGGATGGGCAGCCCCTGCGCGTTGCACTGGTCCATGAACCGCGCCGCCTTCAACGCGGCGGGCCCGTCGATCGCGCCGCCAAGGTGATGCGCATTGTTGGCCATCAGGCCAAAGGGGCGGCCCTCGATCCGCACCAGCGCGGTCAGGATGCCGATACCGTAGTCGGGCCGCAGTTCCAGCACCGAGCCATCGTCACAGAGGCCATCGATCACCCGGCGCGCATCGTGCACCTGCTTGCGGTTCTCCGGGATCGCGTGGCGCAGCAGCCGCTGGTCCGGGGCGGTGAAATCCGGTAGCGGCCCCTGGAAATAGGACAGGTATTTCTTGGCCACGGCACAACCCTCGACCTCGTCCGCAACGCGTATATCGACCACGCCGTTGCGGGTCTGCACGTCGATCGGTCCGATCTCCTCGGGGGCATAGCGGCCCAGCCCTCCGCCCTCGATCATCGCCGGCCCCGCCATGCCAATGTTTGAATCCTCGGTGGCGATGATCACGTCGCAGCACCCCAGCAATGCCGCGTTGCCCGCGAAACAGCGCCCCGAAACCACCCCGATCAGCGGCACCTTGCCCGCCAGGGCCGCGAAAGTGGCAAAGGTCGGCACCTCCAGTCCGGCGATCTTGCCGCTGTCGTTGTCGCCGGGCCGACCGCCGCCGCCCTCAGCGAACAGGATCACCGGCAGCTTCCACTTGCGGGCCAGTTCAAATACCCGGTCCTGCTTGTCGTGGGTGCGCTTGCCCTGCGTTCCGGCCAGCACGAGATAGTCGTAGACCGCCAAAGCGCAGCGCGCGGCGTCGGGGCCGAACAGATCGCCATTGACCGCGCCAAAGCCGGTGATCACCCCATCGCCGGTGGTGTTCTCGATCAGGTCCTCCCGCGTCCGCCGGTTGGCCTGTGCGGCCAACGCCAGCGCGCCGTATTCCTCGAAACTGTCAGGCTCGCACAACCGGGCGAGGTTCTCGCGCGCCGTGCTCTGGCCGCGACCCTTGCGCTTGGCGACCTTGGCGGGGCGGGCGTCGTCTAGCCCGTGCGCCAGCCGCTGGCGCAGCTCGGCCAGCTCCGGGCGGATCGCCTCGGGGTCCACCGCCTGTCCCGCCTGCTCGGTCGCGGCATTCACCCCGCCGGGGCCCATCACCACCATCGCCTGCCCGTCGCCCATCGTGTCGCCCGGCGCGACCACGATCCGGCGCACCGTGCCGGGCGTCTCGGCGGCGACCACATGTTCCATCTTCATCGCCTCCAGCACCGCGACTGGGGTGCCCGCCGCGACTGGCTCGCCCACCGCGACCAGGATCCGGGCCACGGTGGCCTGTATCGGCGCGCGGATGGCGGTTTCGTCGGCGGCCAGCGGCGCGTCCTCGGCGACCGCCACCGCGACCGCAGCCATCGGCGCGGGCCGATAGGTCTCCTGCGCCTGGGCCAGTTCGGGCAGGATGTCTTCGACCGTGTGTGTGGTCACCGCGTTGGCGCGCACGTCGTCGCGGTTCAGCAGTGCCCGCAGCACCGGGATGTTGGTGGCGACCCCCTCAATGCGGAACCGGTCAAGCGCCCGGTCGGCCTTGGCCACGGCGCTGGCGAACTCCGGCGCCGCAGACCGGGTGATAACCTTGGCCAGCAGCGGGTCGAAAAGCGTGGTGACCGCATAGCCGCCATAGGCAAAGCCATCGACCCGGATGCCGGGTCCGGTCGGCGGCTCGTAGCGGCTGATGGTACCGGCGGCGGGGCGCGCCGCGCCGTCGGCGTCCATCTCCTCCAACGTGACCCGGCACTGAATCGCAAAGCCCTCGGCCCGTTCCGGCCCGCTCTCCCGGTCGCCAAGGCAGGCGCCGCCGGCGACCGCCACCTGTTGCTGGACCAGATCAACGCACAGCAACTCTTCGGTCACCGTGTGTTCGACCTGCAGGCGCGGATTGGCCTCGATGAACCAGGGGCGCTGGTCCTCGCCTTCGACGAGAAACTCAAAGGTGCCCAACCCCTTGTAGTTCACCGCGCGGGCCAGCTTCAGCGCGGCATCGCACAGCACCGCGCGGGTGTCGGGCCGCAGCGACGGGCTCGGCGCGATCTCGATCACCTTCTGGTGCTGCCGCTGCAGGGTGCATTCGCGTTCGCCAAAGTGGCGCACCGCCCCGGTGCCATCCCCCAGAACCTGAACTTCGACGTGGCGGGCGTCAGTGATCAGCCGTTCGGCATACAGGCCCGGATCGCCAAAGGCCTGCTGCGCCTCGGCCCGGCAGGCCGCGATCGCCTGCTCCAGCGCGCCGGCGTCGCGCACCACCCGCATGCCGCGCCCGCCGCCGCCCGACATCGCCTTGATCATGATCGCCGCGCCTTCGGGCAGCGACGCCATGAACGCGGCGGCCTCGGCGGTGCCGTCGATGCGCGTCAGCCCCTCGATCACCGGAACGCCCTCGGCCTGCGCCAGTTCGCGCGCCTGCACCTTGTCGCCAAACAGCCACAGCACCTCGGCCGGGGGGCCGACGAACCGCAGTCCGGCGGCCTGTACCATATCCGCAAACCGCGCGTTTTCGCTGAGAAAGCCATAGCCGGGGTGGAGCGCATCGCAACCGGTCCGCACTGCAGCATCAAGTACCGCCGCGCTATCGAGATAGGCGCGCGGGCCACTGCCCGGCAGCGCCACCGCCTGGTCGCAGACCGCATGATGCAGGCTGCTGGCGTCGTCCTGCGAATAGATGCCGACGGTTGCGATCTCCATGTCAGCGGCGGCCTGTGCAATGCGAATGGCGATCTCGCCACGGTTGGCAATCAAGAGCTTGGAAATCGTCATGGGATCCTCTGTCCGGCAGGCGTAATACGGGCGTGTTCCTGTCATTGGCAGGCCGTCATCGCCGCCGTGATCTTCTGTTTGACGGTACTATTACCAGACAATTCACATATGCCCAGATACCCAAGCTGATATTTGTCAGGAGTTCGCCACCCCTTTTGCGCGGCGTGGACCGGGGCATGGAACCGGGATTGCCTACAACATTTTATTATCGGACGATGCGCAATCCTGACTTGCCCCTCGCGGGATACGGGGCCACACACAGGATTGGAGAGGGCGCATCGGAACGTGGCTGCGAATGGGAAAGTTTGCGGTCTCTCACGTTTCCATGTGGCAATATATTGCATCCAGGCCGAATTTGGGCATTATATTGCCTTATAGGTCAAAGGGAGGAATCAGATGACCAAACGGAGAAGCATTCTGGGCTTTGTCGGCGGGGCAGCACTTGCCGCGATGACAACGGGCCTGACCGCAACCACGGCGCTGGCGCAGGACGTCACGCTCAAGATGCACCAGTTCCTGCCGCCGCAGGCCAATGTACCCAAACTGGTTCTCGACGTCTGGGCGGACAACGTCGAGGAATCGTCCGGCGGACGGATCAAGATCGACCGCTACCCCTCGATGCAGCTGGGCGGCAAACCGCCAGAGCTGATGGACCAGGCCGTGGACGGCGTTGCCGACATCGTCTGGACAGTGGTCGGCTACACGCCAGGCCGGTTCCCGTCGACCGAAGTGTTCGAACTGCCGTTCATGATGACCAACGCGCGCGCCGTGAGCCGCGCATACTGGGAAATGTTCGACAAATACTGGAAGGACACTGAGTTCAAGGATGTGCACATCCTCGGTACCTGGGTGCACGGCCCCGGCATGATCCACACCAAGGATCCGGTGACCCTGCCGTCCGATCTGCAGGGCATGAAGATCCGCGGCGGTTCGCGCGCGGTCAACTCGCTGCTGACGGAACTGGGCGCAACCCCGGTCGGCATGCCGGTTCCGGCGGTGTCCGAGGGCCTGTCCAAGGGCGTCATCGACGGCACTACGATCCCGTGGGAAGTCACCACCGCGCTGAAGGTGCCGGAACTGGTGTCGAACCACACCGAGTTCACCGGCAAGGCGCTCTACACGCTGACCTTCGTGCTGGCGATGAACAAGGACAAGTACGAAAGCCTGCCCGATGACCTGAAAAAGGCGATCGACGACAACTCCGGTCTTGAGTTTTCGGTTTTCGCCGGCGGCACGCAGGCCGACTCCGATGGTCCCGCGCGCGAAGTGGCGCTGGATCTGGGCAACAACGTGGTCACCCTCGACGAAACGCAGACCCAGGTCTGGGCCGATGCCTCGCAGCCGATCTACGCGGCCTGGGTCGCCGATATGGGCGAAAAGGGCATCGACGGCCAGGCGCTGATCGACGAGGCCCGGATGTTGATCGACAAGTACACTCCGATGTACGAATAGTGATCGCCTGACGATCAAACGGACCGCGGCGGAGTTTCCGCCGCGGTTTTGCATATGCAGCGAAAGGTGGGATCGTATGCATAAGACAATGATGGCCGTGGCACGCGGGATGGCGATGATCGGAGGCGCGGTTCTGAGCCTTCTGATTCTGCTGACCTGTATTTCTATCGCGGGCCGTTTGCTGAACGGCATCCTGCACAGCGATTTCGTGATGTCCGTCGCCCCCGGCCTGGCCCGGTGGCTGATCGACCTTGGCATCGGCCCGGTCAACGGCGACTTCGAACTGGTCGAGGCCGGCGTCGCCTTTGCCATCTTCGCGTTCATTCCCCTGTGCCAGATCACCTCGGGCCACGCCTCCGTGGATATCGTCGTCAACGCGCTGCCGCGCGGGGTCAACCGGTTCCTGCGGATGGTGATCGAGGTGACATTCGCCGCCGTTCTGGTGCTGATCGCCTGGCGGCTCTACGCCGGGATGCTCTCTAAACAAAGCTACGGCGAAACCTCGTTTCTGCTCCAGTTCCCGGTCTGGTGGGCCTATGCCGCCAGCCTGTTTGCCGCCGTCGTCGCAGCCCTGGTTGGCGTCTACATGGCCGCCGTCCGCGTCTATGAGTTTTTTACCGGCCGCATCCTGATCTGGGATGGCGTGGAGGTAGAACAATGAGCGATCTGGCGATCGGCATATACTCGTTTCCGGCGTTAATGATCCTGATTTTCCTGCGCGTCCCGATCGGGCTGGCGATGTTCCTGGTGGGCCTCGTCGGGCTGACCCTGGTCACGGACAGCACCAACGTCGCCTTTTCCCGGCTCAAGAACGAAACCTACACCACCTTTTCCAGCTATTCGCTGACCATCGTGCCGATGTTCCTGCTTATGGGCCATTTCGCGACGCTGGGCGGCATGTCGAACGCGCTGTTCAAGGCCGCCGAGGGCTGGCTGGGGCACCGCAGGGGCGGCGTTGCCATGGCGGCCATCGGCGCCTGCGCCGGCTTCGGAGCGATCTGCGGTTCGTCGCTGGCCACCGCGGCCACCATGGGCCGTGTGGCGCTGCCGGAACTGCGCCAGTACGGCTATGCGGGCGGCTTTTCCACCGCGACACTGGCGGCCGGCGGTACGCTGGGCATCCTGATCCCGCCCTCTGTGGTTCTGGTGATCTATGCTATCCTGACCGAACAGAATATCGCCAAGCTGTTCCTGGCCGCCTTCGTGCCGGGGATCCTGGCGGCGCTGGGCTATGTGCTGGCGATCTCCATCTATGTGCGGCTGTTCCCCGAATCCGCCGGCACCCGTCCCCGGGTGCCCTATGCCGAACGCTTCGCGGCATTGCTGGAGGTCTGGCCGGTTCTGCTGGTCTTTGGCATGGTGGTCGGCGGTATCTACCTCGGCTGGTTCACCCCGACCGAAGGCGCCGCCGTCGGTGCCGCCGGAACTGGGCTGATCGCGCTGGTCAACGGCGGTCTGACCCGCACCACGCTGGTCGAAAGCTTCATGGTCACCGCGCGGTCCACCGCAATGATCTTCTTCATCGTGCTGGGGGCCGGGTTCTATAACGGCTTCCTCGCGCTGACCCAGGTGCCGCAGTCGCTGGCCGACTACGTGGTTGCACAGCGGCTCAGCCCGTGGGTGGTGCTGGCGTTGATCCTGATCTTCTACCTGATCTTCGGCTGCCTGATGGATAGCCTGTCGATGATCCTGCTGACCATCCCGATCTTTTACCCGGTGATCAGCGTCATGGACTTCGACCTTGTCTCGATCGAGATGATCCAGGCCGAACGCGCGATGGAGGTGCTGAGCGCCGGCATTCCCGAAGGTATGGGGCAGGATATGCTGGCCTCGATCCAGTCCGCAATCGCCGATGGCGTGCAGCTGACCAAGGAGCAGATGCAGGCGCTGGGCATCCGCGTGTCCGAAGGTATGGTCAACCGGATCGAGACCGAACAGGTCGCCATCTGGTTCGGTATTCTCGTCCTGATTGTGGTCGAGGTCGGGCTGATCACGCCGCCGGTGGGGATGAACCTCTTTATCATCAACGCGATGGACCGGAAAACACCGATGGTCGAAACCTACAAAGCCGTGATGTTCTTTGTCGGTTCCGACCTGGTCCGCGTGGTAATCCTCGTGATGTTCCCGGCGATCACCCTGTTTCTGATCCCGCACTAAAACAGCCTCACATGTGGCGGCAGCGGCCCGCGGCTTCGACAGAAGCC
>JBFHMM010000125.1:0-11273 GCA_041594355.1 Paracoccaceae bacterium
GAACGGTTGCGCCTCGGCCGCCGGCAGCTCGGCCGGAGCGGGCGTCGGCTTGGGCTCGCGGGCGACGACGATCTCCTCGGCGCTCAGCGCATTGACCGAAAACCGGCCCCGCACCAGCGCCAGGCGGTTCCAGTCCAGCACGGCACCCGAGATCGTCAGCCAGACGCCGTCGTCATCGGCCACGGTCAGTTCCTTAATGGTGGCGCGGGCGCTCAGCGCGCCTTCGAGGCCGACCACCCTGATCTGCCGGTTGTCACCCGACAGCGTGTCCTGCAGGAAGTTCACCAGCATGCCGCCGGATTCTTCCTCCTTGGTGTCCTGCGCCGCGCCCGGGCCGGAAAGGCAGGCGGCGGTCGCCAGGGAATATACCAGAGCGCGTTTCAAAATGCCTGTCCTATGCCGATGTAGAATTGCAACCCGTCGCCGGTGCTTCCGTCAACCGGATAGGCCAGATCGAACCGGATCGGCCCAAATCCGCTCAGATCGTAGCGCACGCCAAGCCCGGCGCCGGAATGGTGGGGCGAATTGGTATCGACGAAACTGTCGGCATCGACTGAGCCATAGTCGTAAAAGCCCACCAGCCAGATTTTCTCGGTGATCTGGCCGCGCAGTTCCATCGACGCGCCCAGGAACGACCGGCCACCGGCAGCACCGCTGGTCGGCGGCACCGGGATACCGAGGGATTCGTAGGGTTGCCCGCGCACGGATCCGGCTCCGCCGGAAAAGAACAGCAGGTCGGGCGAAGTGCCGGCCTGCGATGATCCGACGATGGAGCCGACCTGCAGCCGACCGGCCAGAACGACCCGCCCCGATCCGCCGAGCGACATGTACCCGCGCCCGTCCACATAGGCCCGCGCGCCGGATTCGGTGCCCGAGATCCCGGCGTAGGGCGTCAGTTGCGCGCTCAGGAAAAAGCCGCTGCGGGCGTCGACGGGGTTGTCGCGACGGTCCCACTCCAGCTTGCCCGGAAGGGCGATATACCTGAACTTGCGGTCCGTGCCAAAGACGTCGTCGGCCACGGAGTAGGACGCGGCAAGCGCCAGCTCGCCGTACAGGTAATCCGAGAACACCCGACGCACACCGACACCTGCGACGGTTCGCCACGAACTGAAATGTTCGCGGCTCAACCGCTCGATTTCAAAGGTGTAGTACAGGCTGTCATCGGGGCCCAGCTTGTCCGGCTGGTCGAGACGCACGGCAAGGCGTCCGTCGATGTCCTCTGATCCGCCGATGTTGCCGATTCGCGCTTCGAACCGGAATCGGTCGGCACCGCCGAACAGGTTACGGTGCATCCAGATCCCGCTGAGATCCAGTCCCTCGCTGGACGACAGTTCCGCACCGAACGACAGGTACCTTTTAGGCAGATCCTCAAAGGTCGCTTCGATGTCCAGCGTGCCGTCGGCGTTGGGGGTTTCCGCCTCGCGCAGCGCCACGGTCGAAAACGCACCGGTGCGCCGCAAGCGGGTTGCGGTCTTCTGCAGCTTGTCGGGATCGTATACCTCGCCGGTGGGAAAGCCCGCGATCGCGCGGATCGAGTCCGGTCTGACGTCGCTTTGCCCGGTCAGGGTCAACTTGCCGAACCTCAGGCGCGGGCCGGGGGACAGGCGGATATCGGAGTCCAGCCGGGATTTCAGGTGGTTTGCAGTGATCTTCTGATCGCCGACCCTGGCCTTGGCGTGCCCGGCATAGCGCCAGCCGGTCACCCCGGTCGAGGCGGCATCGCGGATCGCACCCGTGGTGGCCGTAGCGCCTGACCGGTAGGTCTCCGGTATCTCGGTGCCCGGCGCAAGCGGTCCGACATCGGCGCGGCCGAACACGAACTTCGGGCCGGTCTGAACCGTGATTTCGATCTTGCCGACCTGCGCGGGCAGGTACAGCGGCTGGACCGAGGCGGCCTCCCGTCCATCCAGCCGGATGTTCACCACCGGGCTGAAATAGCCTTCGTCATAGAGCACCTGAACCATGGTTCGGTAATCCGACAGCGCGGCGGACAGCAGTTCCTGCACCGTCGTCAGGCCGCTGGCTTCTGCACCCATCACCGCCGAGGCCCCCGACAGACGCTCCTGCAGCGCCTTTGGCGCGCCGGGGGCGGTCAGCGCGGTTTCATAGGCGTCCGCAGCCGTGGTCGCAGCTGTCAAAAACAGGCCAAACAGAGTGTTCCGCATTGCGGACTTCACCCGGTTTCTTGACGTCATGACCTGCTCCTCAACCACCACAGCACGCCCGGAAAGCCATCCCGGCGCATCAACAAGTTAGCTCTTTCATCCCGAATACCACTTCATATGGTAGAGAATGAATGGTTTTCGCGCCAACCCACCTGTGTCACGTAGCGCGGAAGAGCCGACGTGACCACCGGCATTTCGCGGATTGTTGTTTCAGCGCCCCGGCCAGCGTTTATCGCCAGCGATTTAAGCGACTTTCATTGGGTATATCAGGTGGTGCCTTTGCCGCTCATCCGGGCGGCCACATCCAACCTGCGGGCGGAAAATCCCCATTCGTTGTCATACCAGCCGAAAACGCGGACCTGCCTGGGGTCCGTCATCCGGGTTTCCGGCGTCGCCAGCACGATTGATTCGGGCCGCGACCGCAGGTCCGAGGACACCAGCGGCAGGTCGGTCCGGCCCATCACCGGCGAGACGTCGACGGCCTGGGCCAGCGCGGTGGCGAACCCTTCGGGGGTCATGTCGCGACCCAGCTGCGCCACCAGATCCACGGCCGACACGCTGGCTGTCGGCACACGCAGGGCCGCGCCGCTGACGCGGCCGGCGAGATGCGGCAGCACGGAATCTATCAAGTGGGTGGCACTGCTGGTTGTCGGCACCATCGACATGGCCCCGGCGCGGCTGCGGGCCAGATCCCCGCGCGGCGCATCCACCAGCGGCTGGCTGTTGGTGTAACAATGGATCGTGGTCATATGCGCCCGGTCGATACCGGCGATCGTGTCGATCACGCGCAGCAGGGGCGCCAGCGCATTGGTGGTGCACGAGGCATTGGAGACGATCCGGGCATCGCCCAGCCGGTCTTCGTTCGCACCCAGCACAACGGTCACTTCGGCGGCGGGCGACGGACCCGAGATCAGCACCCGCGCGGCTCCGGCCTGCAGCCCGCGCGCCGCCACGTCCGAGGTGCGCGCGATGCCGGTGCACTCCAGCACCACGTCTACGCCCGAAAGGTCGGCCTCGCGCAGGTCGGCATGGTGGCTGACCGCGATCCGGCGACCGGCCACGTTCAGCGCCGCGCCCTGCGTGGTGACCGGCTCGGGGAAGGGGCCATAGGTGCTGTCGTATTGAAACAGGTAGGCGCAGCTCTCCAGCGGCGCAATATCGTTGATCAGCACCACCTCGACACCGGCCCGGTCGGGCTGGGTCAGGATCTGGCGCAAGATGGTGCGGCCGATCCGTCCGAATCCGTTGATCGCAAGTTTCATGGCACAGCTATGGCAGGAGTTCCGGGCGCTCACAACACCGCCGAGACATCACGTTTTCCGGCGGGATCAGCCCTGCGGCGCGGTTCCGGCGGGGCAGCTGAGCCGGGCATAGAACTGGCCCATGTCGTTGGAATACATGCTCGAGCGGATCGGGGTGCAGCCGGTCGCCGCCTGTATGGCGCGCGAGGCCTGCACCACACGCGGAATGGCGGGCGGGCCATAGGGGTTGAGGTTGTTGTTGTCGCGCTGCGCCCTGGCCTTGGTGCTGTCCTTGGCGTCCTGCCAGACCGTCCAAGTGCGGCCCATGACATTGACCTGTTTCGCCACGACATCGCCGCCAAACAGCTGCGGTGCGGTCAGTTCGGCGCAGCCGGACAGGGCCATCAGACCAATCAGCGCCATTTTCTTCATCCGGTGTACTCCCTTGGATAACCGCCGCCTCTGTTTGACCAAATTCAGCGCGCACTGTGAAGCCCGAAACAGCCGGTTGCACGAATTGGTCCCCATCGCCACCGGTTTTCCGGCAGTTGGCACAGGTCTTTGGACAAGACAGGATGCAGGGTATAACAATTTGGAAACCACAGATTTGTTCAGGACGCCAAGATGAAAAAACTGGTTACCGCTGTTCTTCTGGCCGCCGGGCTGACCGCGACGATGGCGAGCGGTCCCGTCACCGCGCAGACCCTGTCGCGCATCCTTTCCAACACGGATCTCAGCCCCGAGGATTTTTCCCTGATGGGCGAGGCCGGGCGACAGCTCTATGACGTGACCAGCCCGCGTGTCGGCGGCGAGCAATCGTGGTCCAACCCGGCGTCGGGGTCGTATGGTGTTGCACGGCTGGCCGCGATGCAGCGGGGCTGCGCCTCGCTGGTGCATATGGTGCACCCCAAGGGGATCGAACAGGGCCGCGAAATCCGCACCCGTGCTTGCAAGTCCGCGGATGGCAAATGGGTGATGCAGCCGTGACAGGGGTGGCGCTACGGTGTCTGGCCATCGTGGTGCTGACGCTGGTTGCAGGGGCGGCGCTGGCGCAGGACTGGATTACCAATAGCTACGATGACGGGTCCTATTTCACCGGTGCGCTCAGCCCAATTGACGGGCCGGGGTTCACGCTGGTGTGCGGGGAACGGTCGCCACAAGGGTTGTCCGGTGCCCAGACCGGCAACAACGAACCCGACATAACCGGGCCAAACGCCTTTCGTCTTTACCTCAGCGAGACCGACATCGGCCCACCCGGGCCGCAACTGGCGGGGCGTCAGGATGTTCTGGTCGTGATCGCAACCACCGGGTACCGGTTGCCGCCGATTATATGGAACGAGCTGTTCAATACATGGGAAACCAATGTCCCGGCGCGGGATCCGGTCTTTGCCGCCATCGCGGCGCAGACCAGCTTTGAGCTGCGTTCCGATCGGGGCAGCCACATCGTGCCCGCGCGCGGCTTTTCGGACGCGCTGGGCCAGCTGACGACCTATTGCCAGTCGATGTTCGCCGCCATCGGTCTGCCCTGGGCTGGCAGCGTGCCGGCGCCTGGCAGGACCGCAATGCGGCAGGCGGCCCATGCGCATATCCTGGCCGGCTGCGGGGGCGGGGTGCTGGACCAGAGCGATGCGTTCCTGTTCGGCGAGATCGACGGCGACGGCATCGAGGATGTGGTCCTCGACTGGCGCGGGGTGCGCTGTGCCGGGCCGACCCCCTATCCCTATTGCGGCGCGTCGAATTGTTCGGTTGATGTGTTCCTCAGCAGCCTGTTCCCGCGAAAACAGCGGCCCGAAGGCCTGCTGGCGCTGGGTGCGCGGCTTTTCCCGCTGACCAACGGCAACATGGGGGTGGGCATGTATGGCGGTCTCTCAGCCTGCCGCAAGGTCTTTGGCACCAACGATTGCGAGTTCCAGTATTACTGGAACGGCAGCGGCCTCGCCCGGCTGAACTGACGCCTAGACATCGTTGCCAGTCATGCTCTGGCGCAGTTCGGCGGCGCAGTTCTGCAGCCCGCGCAACAGCCGGTCGATATTCGCCGGGTCGCCGCGCCCGCGTGCGCCGGACGTCCCGATGACCGTTTCGGCCGGCCCACTGACCGGCACCGCCAGACCCACGATGCCGGGTTCGAATTCGCTGTCGGTGACTGCATATCCATCCTGCCGGATGGTCTGAACCCTCTGCCCGATGGCGTCTCGGTCGGTCAGCGATTGCGCGGTATGGCGCGGCATCGGCGCGGTTTCGATCAGGCGCTCCGCATGCTCGGGCGTGGCCCCGGCCAACAGCATCCTGCCAAGGCTGGTGTGCATCAGGGGCAGGCGGCTTCCGGGGGTGAACCCCTGCGAGACCGGCCCGTCCAATACCGTGGACTGCGCCAGTAGCAGCACGGCGTCACCGTCCCGTGTCGCAAGGGTGATTTCCGAACCGATGGCGGCGGCGTGGTGGTTCAGAACCGGCTGCACCCTGCGCCCGAACTGGTTCGCCTGCAGGTAGCCACCAGCCAATGTCAGGACCCGAGGCGTCAGGGCAAACGCCCGCCCGGCCTGCTGCAGGTACCCCGTGGCGACCAGCGTCAGCGCGCCGCGCCGCGCGGTGGCGCGGTCCTGTCCGGTGCGCCTAGCAATGTCCGCCACGGTCAGGGCCGCGGGTCGGCCGTCAAAGGCTTCGAGCACGCGCAGGCCCTTGGCAAAGGTGGAGGCGATGTTGCGGTTCTGGCGGTCGGGCACGTGCAGGCTTTCTGCCTGCCGACTTGACAGGACGGGTGGTAGCGGGGAAGGTGTTCGTATATAATCCAGTATGCGCGATATACGAACATCACGCAAGCACATTCGCGATTTCGAGAGGCCCGATATGATCAGCCAGCAACTGAACGACAGTCTGACCCGCGTTGGTCCCGGCAGCGATGCCGGTGAGGTGTTGCGCCGCTACTGGCAACCCGCCGCGCTCAGCGACGAGCTGATGACCGGGCGCCCCGTGGTGCCAGTCCGGCTGTTGGGAGAGGATCTGGTCCTGTTCCGCGATAGCAGCGGCGAACTGGGACTGATCGGGCGCCATTGCCCGCATCGCGGCGCCGACATGTGCTATGGCCGGTTGGAGAAAAACGGGCTGCGTTGCCCGTTCCATGGCTGGCATTTCGACCGGACCGGCCAATGCGTCGAACAGCCCGGCGAACCCGAAGGCAGCAGGATGCATGAACAGATCCGCTCGACATCCTATCCGGTGGTCGAAAAGAACGGCATCGTCTGGGCTTATATGGGGCCGGGCACGCCGCCGGCCTTCCCCAATTTCGACTGTTTCCGTGCCCCCGATACCCATGTGTTCTCTTTCAAGGGGCTGTGGCAGTGCAACTGGCTGCAGGCGCTTGAGGTCGGCATCGACCCGGCCCATGCCTCCTTCCTGCACCGCTTCCTGCAGGACGAAGACCCCGCCGACAGCTATGGCAAGCAATTCCGCGACAAGGCGGCGAACACCGAAATCCCGATGACCAAGCTGCTGCGCGACTTTCCCCGCCCCGAGATCAACGTGGATGAAACCGACTTCGGTCTGAGGCTGACCGCGCTGCGCCACCTTGGCGACGGGCGCACACATGTGCGGGTCACCAACCAGATTTTCCCCGAGGCGATATGCATCCCTATGAGCCGGGAAATGACCATCACCCAGTGGCATGTGCCTGTGGATGACCACAATTGTTACTGGTTCTCCATGTTCACCAGTTTCGGTGATCCGGTGAACAAGACGCTGATGCGCGAACAACGGCTGAAGGAACATCGCCTGCCGGACTATGCGCCGCTGAAAAACGCCGCTAACAATTACGGTTATGATCCGGACGAACAGGCGAACACGACGTATACGGGCATGGGCCTCGACATCAACGTGCACGATCAATGGGCGGTTGAGAGCATGGGCGCGATCCAGGACCGCACCCAGGAGCATCTGGGCAAGACAGATGTCGGTATCATCCGCTATCGCCGCATGCTGCGCGCGGCAATCGACGCGGTCAAGGCCGGGCGCGATGATGACCTGCCCCTGCGCAACGGCACCGATCCGGCGGCGATCTTTGGCCCGGTCTCGAACGATTCCATCGCCGAGGACAGCGACCTGGCGGCGGCAACGCGCAACAGCGATTCTGCCCGCCGGTCCGGATGTGCCTGGGACGCCTCCATCGCCGATCCGGCCTGACGAAGGGTACACCGCATGACCGATCTGGAGCAGGGCGCGCTGGCGCAACGCGGGTTGACGACGGGGGCTGAGCGGTCCCGCGCCGAAGAGGTTCTGGCCGCCGTGGCGAACGGCGATCTGGAAACCGTGCGCATTCTCTTCCCCGACCAGCATGGCGTTCTGCGCGGCAAGACGCTGGTGGCCGGGGCGCTGCCGTCGGTTTTCGCCAACGGGCTCGCGGTCGCCTCGACCCTGCTGCTGAAAGACACCTCGCATCGCACCGTCTTTCCGGTCTGGACCCCGGATGCCGGCATTGCCGCCGCCCCGATGCAGGGCGCCAACGACGTCTTGCTGGTGCCCGATGCCGGAACCTTTCGACAGCTGCCGCACGCCCCGCATTCGGCTTGGATGCTGTGCGACGTGGTGTTCCGGGACGGCGCGCCGATCCCGTTTTCGTCGCGCGGTGTGTTGCAGCGCGCGGTAGACCGGCTGGCGGCGCAACAATTGCAGGCCACCATCGGGCTCGAGGTTGAATTCCACGTGTTCGAGCGCACCGATGCCGCGCTGGAGCACGCCCAGACCACCATGCCCGGCACACCGGCGCAGACCCGCGCTTTGACGCAGGGCTATCAGTTCCTGACTGAAACGCGCTATGCCGAGGCCGAGCCGATCCTGGACGAACTGCGCCGCGCTGCGCAGGGCATCGGGCTGCGGGTCCGCTCGGTCGAGATCGAGATGGGCCCCAGCCAGTTCGAGTTCACCTTCGAACCCGGCGATCCGATGGAGCAGGCCGACAACCTCGTGATGTTCCGCACGCTGGTCAAGGAGATCTGCGCCGCCCGCGGGCTGCACGCCAGCTTCATGGCCAAGCCGCGGCTGGCCAACATCGCGGCGAACGGCTGGCACATCCATCAATCGCTGAGCGACCCCGAGACCGGTGAAAACCTCTTTGCCCCCGATGGGCCGAACGAGCTGACGCCGCAGGCCGGTGGCTGGATCGCGGGGTTGCTGAAACATGCCCGCGCCGCCAGTCTGCTGAATGTGCCCACCGTGAACGGCTACAAACGCTACCAGCCCTACCAGCTGGCCCCGAACCGCATCCAGTGGGGGCAGGACAACCGGGGCGCCATGGTGCGCGCCCTGCTGGCGCCAGGTGAGTCCGCCAGCCGCGTTGAGAACCGCGCGCCCGAAAGCGCCGCCAATCCCTATTTTGCCCTCGCCGCGCAGCTGGTCTGCGGGCTGGACGGAATTTCCAGCGGCTTGATGCCGCCGCCGCCGACCGACTCGCCCTACGACGGTCCAGAGGACCCGCTGCCCGGCTCCCTGATCGAGGCGATCGAGGCCTTTGAGGATTCGGCCTTGTTCCGCCGGGCGCTGGGCGATGAGTTCGTCGACTATCTCGTCCGGATCAAGCGGTTCGAGTGGGAGCGCTATATTTCCGCCCTGTCGGAATGGGAACAGGCCGAGTATTTCTCCTTGTTCTGAGGGCGGTTCTGAAGGCGGTGCTCCGCGCGGGGGCGGCGAAACTCCAAAACCGACCCTTTTCCGGCAAATCCCGTCTTGCCCGCTCCGAGCGCGGCGGCTAATGTGCGCCCAAGCATGTGGGAGAACCGGCGTCGCCGGTGCCGAAGGAGCAACCGCCCCGGAAACTCTCAGGCCCAAGGGACCGCAGGCTTGTAGAACACTCTGGAGAGAGGCGCGATGGGCGTCCGCCGAAGGGATAACGATCTCAGGCGAAAGGACAGAGGGGGCATCGCATGGCGCGCGACTGCGTGCCGTAATATGGGATGCCGGGAGATTTCCGAGAATCGGGCCGGTGGGGACAGGATGGGCCGATGACGGAATTGTCAAAGACACCGCTATACGATCTGCATGTGGAACTGGGTGGCAAGATGGTGCCCTTTGCCGGCTATGACATGCCGGTTCAGTTCCCGGCCGGCATCATGGCCGAACATAATCACACCCGCGCCAGGGCCGGCCTGTTCGATGTCAGCCACATGGGCCAGGTGATCCTGCGCGGACCGGATGTGGCCAGCGCTTTTGAGACGCTGGTGCCGATGGATGTCGCGGGACTGGGCGAGGGGCGGCAGCGCTACGGGCTGTTTCTGAACGAGCAGGGCGGCATTCTGGACGACCTGATGTTCGCCAACCGGGGTGATCACCTGGTCGTGGTGGTCAATGCCGCCTGCAAGGAGGCCGACATCGCCCATATGAAAGCCGCGCTCGAGCCGGCGGTCAGCGTCACGCCGGTTACGGACCGCGCGCTGCTGGCCTTGCAGGGCCCCCGGGCCGAGGCGGTGCTTGCGGATCTGGTGCCCGAGGCAGCGCAAATGCGGTTCATGGACGTGCGGACGCTGGAGCTGGAAGGCGCCAAGTGCTGGGTGTCGCGCTCTGGTTATACCGGCGAGGACGGCTACGAGATTTCGGTCCCCGCAGATCAGGCAACGCGGCTGGCGCGGACCCTGCTGGCTCATGACGACGTGATGCCCATCGGTCTGGGCGCGCGCGATTCCCTGCGGCTGGAGGCCGGGCTTTGCCTCTATGGCCACGACATCGACGCGGCGACATTGCCGGCCGAGGCCGGGCTGACCTGGGCAATCCAGAAGCTGCGCCGTACGGGCGGCGAGCGCGAGGGCGGCTTTCCCGGCGCGGACCCGGTGCTGGCGCAGATCGCCAGGGGCCCGGCGCGGGTGCGCGTCGGGCTGCGCCCCGAAGGCCGGGCGCCGATGCGCGAGGGTGTGGAACTGTTCGCCGATGCCGAGGCGGACGCGCCGATCGGGCGGATCACCTCGGGCGGCTTTGGTCCGACGGTTGGCGGCCCGGTGGCGATGGGCTATGTGCCCGCGGAACTGGCCGTGCCGGGCACCACCGTATATGGCGCGCTGCGCGGCAAGCGTCTGCCCGCGACAATCACCAAACTGCCCTTCGTGGCGGCAAATTTCAAACGATAGTCCAAGGGGATACGAGGGAAATGAAATACACCGAAGAACATGAATGGCTGCTGCCCGAGGGCGATCTGATTGTCGTCGGCATTACCGAATATGCCGCCGAGCAACTGGGCGATGTGGTCTTTGTGGAACTGCCCGAAGTCGGCACCGAAGTCACCAAGGACGAAGAGATCGTGGTAATCGAAAGCGTCAAGGCGGCCTCGGATATCCTGGCGCCGCTGGACGGCGAGATCGTCGAGGTCAACGAGGCGCTGGCCGAAAATCCGGGCAAAGTGAACGAAGACGCGATGGGCGATGCCTGGTTCTTCAAGATCCGGCCCAGCGACCTTTCGCCGATGGACGATTACATGGATGAAGCGGCCTACAAGGATTTCATCGGGTAACGTCCGGGGCCGGCCGGGGAAGCCTCCGGCGGGAGTATTTGACCAAGAGATAAAACACCGGACCAGGCTCCGGACCGTTTGGGTTTGCCAGAGGACAAGACATGACGTTCACGCCAACCGACTATCTGCCGTATGATTTTGCCAACCGCCGTCACATCGGTCCGTCTCCGGTGGAGATGGCGGAGATGCTGAGACACGTCGGGGTGGACAGCCTTGACGAGTTGATTGACCAGACGGTGCCAAGGGCGATCCGGCAGGCGGAACCGTTGAACTTTGGCAAGCCAAAGTCGGAGCGCGAACTGCTTTACCACATGCGCAAGACCGCGGCGAAAAACCAGGTTCTGGTCTCGCTGATCGGGCAGGGGTACCACGGCACTGTCA
>JBFHMM010000126.1:0-11216 GCA_041594355.1 Paracoccaceae bacterium
CGCGATCCGACCGGTTGATATACTTCGGATCGCTGACGCGATCCGACAGGGCAGGGGGACGCTGTCCCCCTCCTGGCCCTTCGGGCCATGTCCCCCCTGCGGGCGTCTGCCGCATGGGTCAAGGCCTGGCCGGACCGGCTGCGGTGCAATCGGGGCCTGACGCCTTGTCCCCTGCACGCAGAGGCGTTACCTCTGGGTCCGAGGACCACGGAGGGAGAGCGGAATGGGCCGGCTGCGTCATCTGTTTCATGGGAACAAAGGATCGTGCGGCACCCCGCGTGAGCGCGGCCCGGGCGCCGGGGCCGACCGTGGTGGTGCCCGATGAGCGCGCCGCAGGTGACTGGCTTTGACCTTGCCAAACCGCCTGACGGCTTTGTCCGCGATCCGTTCCCGGTCTATGACGCGCTCCTCGCGCAGGCCCCGGTGCTGCGTCAGCCCGACGGTTCCGTCCTGCTCTGCCGGCACGCCGACCTCGACCGGATCTATCGCGACACCACGCTCTATTCCTCGGACAAGAAAGCGGCCTTTGGCCCGAAATTCGGCGTGGGCAGCCCGCTTTTTGAACATCACACCACCTCGCTTGTGTTCAGCGACCCGCCGCTGCACACGCGGGTGCGCAAGATCATGACCTCGGCGCTGACCCCGCGCGCCATCGCACGGATGGAACCGGGGCTGATCGCAACCGTCGATCACCTGCTGGACACGATGGGCGCGCGCTGCGGTCCGGTTGACCTGATCGAGGATTTCGCTTCCTCCATCCCGATCCAGATCATCGGCAACCTGCTGGACGTGCCGATGGACGAGCGCGGGCCGCTGCGCGACTGGTCGCTGGCGATCCTGGGCGCTCTGGAGCCGGTGCTCAGCGAAGACCAGCTGGCGCGCGGCCACCGCGCGGTCGAGGATTTCCACGACTATCTCACCGACCTGATCGCCCGCCGCCGCGCCAATCCCGGCGATATCGAGACCGATGTGCTGACCCGGCTGATCCGGGGCGAGGGCGCGGACGCGCAGCTGTCGGAAATCGAGCTGATCCAGAACTGTATCTTCATTCTCAACGCGGGCCACGAGACCACCACCAACCTGATCGGCAACGGGCTGGCGCTGCTGCACGACCACCCTGAGCAAAAGGCGCGCCTGCTGGCCGATCCGGCGCTTATCAACCCGGCGGTCGAGGAAATGCTGCGGTTCCGCTCGCCCAACCAGTTCGGCAACCGCGAAACCACCGCGACCGTCACCATCGACGGGCTGGACATCGCGCCGGGCACCAACCTTCACCTGTGCATCGGCGCTGCCAACCGCGACCCGCAGGTCTTTGACAATCCGACAGATTTCGACATCACCCGCAAACCGAACCGGCACCTTGCCTTTGCCGGCGGGCCGCATGTCTGCGTCGGGCTGACGCTGGCGCGAATGGAGGGGCGGATCGCCATCTCGCGCCTGCTAGCGCGGTTCCCGGATTACCAGGTCACCGGTCCGCGCGTGCCCGGCGGGCGGATCCGGTTCCGGGGTTACGCCACCTTGCCCGCGATGCTGGCCTGAGCGGTCAGTTGTACTCGATGGGCACCCGGAAGCCGTAGCTCGGATCGTTCAGCCCCTTGGGCGCCCTGGGCATCCGCCCGGCGCGGGTGACCGACGACAACGCCGCCTTGTCGATCGCCGCCACGCCCGAGGATCTGATTACCGTTACCCCCAGCACGTGGCCGTCACGGGTGATTGTCAGCTTCAGATGCACCGTGCCCGACACCCGCCCGCTGGGGCGCACCTTGCGCCGTTCGATGCGGGCGCGCACCTTGGCGCCCCAGATCGAGGCAAGCCGCGCTTTCTGCCCCTTGCTCAGCGTCGCCACCTGCGCCGCGCCCGAGGATCCGGCGTGGCTCTGCCCGCCGCTGCCGGCGGCGCGCTGCTCGGCCTGACCGGCCGAGGCCGGGCGCGCGGTCTGCGCCGGTTTGGCGGGCGTCTGCGCGGCCTTTGGCTTCTGGTCCGGCGGGTTTGGCCGCTCGGGCGTGCTCATCTGCGCTGTGGGGGCGGCCTCGGGCATCACCTGCTGCAACTCGGGCCGCACGGCGGGCACGGGACGCGAGGCCGGGCGCGCCTCGGGGCGCACGGCCGGGGTGGGCGGCGGCGGCGCGCGCATCTGCTGCGGCGGGGCCGCCGGCGGCGGCAGCATCGCCACAGGCGTGCTCAGGTCGGGGCGGCTGGGGCTGTCGGCGCGCGGGATCGACGGCAGCGACAGCGCCGCCGTGCGCGACACCGGCAGGTCCGGCGCGGGGTTGGGGGGCGGTGCGCCGGCCTGCATCGGTGCATCCGCAACCGGGTTGATATCGGCCACCTGCGGGGGCTGTTCCCAGCGGGCCACCATGGTCTCGACACTGGCCGAGGCCGCCTCGATCGACAGCATTCCCGTGCCACCCACACCGCCGGATTCGCTGCCGTCGCTCCACTGCAGCGCAAAGGCCAGATGCACCCCGGCGGCCAGCGCCACGAACACCACGAGTTCCGCCAGACGCTTCATCGATGCCCCACCACCAGCGCCACCTGCGCAATCCCCGCCGCCGTCAGATCCTTCAGCAGCCGGGCCACCACGGCGGCCTCGGTCCCGGCATCGGCGCGCAGGCGCGGCACCGCGTCCGAGCCCCGCAGCCGTTCCGCCAGCGCCGCCACCGCCGCCGGACCGCGGGCATCCTCGAAACCGATCTCGCCGCTGGCCGAGACATAGAGCACCGGCGCGGTTTCGCCGTCCTCGCCCTGTTCGGCCTGCGGCAGACGCACCTCGAAGGGCTCAGGCGGCGCCAGCCGCGAAGTCATCAGGAAGAAGACCAGCAGCAGGAACACCACGTTGATCATCGGAACAACGGATTCGCCGCGTGGCCGCCGGCGGGGAGGGGAGAAATCGAGGCTCATTCGATCAGCACCAGCCGGTTGAACCCCGCCGTCCGCAACATGGTGCCCACCGTGACCACCCGCTGCAGATCGGCGCTCTCGGCGCCGCGCAGCACGATCAGGTCGCCGGGCTGGCTGGTCAGCGGCGCAATTGCCGCGGCCAGCGCTGCATCGGCCAGCGGCGCGCCGTTCAGCCGCACCCCTTCGGGCAGGATATCGACGATCCGGGGCGGCCCTTCATAGCTGCCGCCGCCCGAGGCCAGCGGCAGCGGAATCACCGAATCGAGCCCGAACCGCGAGGCCAGCATGAAGAATACCAGCAGCAGAAACACGACGTCGATCATCGGCGTCAGGCTGGGCTTGCGTCTGCGCCGGGGGATATCGGGCACGAAACTCATTGCGCGGCAAGCCGGGCTTGCGCGTCGGTCGGGACCAGCGGCGCGATAAAGACACGCGCCGCGAGGTCCTCCATATCGGTGCGGACATTGTCGATCACCGCCTCGAACCAGGTCAGCGCCGCCGAGGCGGGAATCGCCACCGCCATGCCCGCCGCCGTGGTCAGCAGCGCCTCCCAGATGCCGCCGGCCAACAGCGCCGGGTCGGCGCGGCTGCCCGCCGTCTGCAGCGCCTGAAACGCCGCGATCATGCCCAGAACCGTGCCCAGCAGGCCCAGCAGCGGCGCGATGGTGGCGATCAGTTCCAGCGCCCGCAACCCGCCGCCCTGACCCGCCAGCAGCCGCTTGGCGACGCGGGTGGTTTCCTCGCGCGCGGCGCCATCCTCCAGCGTCAGCCGGGCGCGCATGGCCGCCGCTGTCATCCGGCTGCGCAGCCCGCGCCGGGCCTCGACCAGCGCCAGCGCCCCGGCGCTGTCACCGGCCTCCCACAGCTCGATCGCCCGCCGCGACATCGCCCGCGACCAGGCCCCGGACAGAGAGAAACGCCATGTTTTCCATAGGATAAGCGCCACAGTTATCACCGAAAGCGCGGCAATCGCCCAGACCGACGGGCCGCCGTCCAGCAGGAACTTCTGCGCCCGCGCACTGGCCCCGCCCAGCATCGACACCGGTTCCGCCGGCGCGGCGGCGGCGATCTCAGCCACCGGAATCCCGGTTGCCGGATCAGTTGCCAGATCCGCCGTGGCCACCGGTGCTTCCGGTGCGGATCCCGCATCCGGCGCGGCCGCGCTGTCCTGCGTCTGCGGTGCCACGGCCGCCTCGGGCGCGGCCAATGTTGGTGCGGCTGCCGGCGCCGCCGTCTGCGCCGCAACCGGCCCCGCAACCAGCGCCGCAACCAGCCCCAGCATTCGGGCACGTCCGCCCATCTCCGCCAATGTCCAAGCCATCGCAGGCCTCCTTGTCAGCACCGCGACCAGCCGCATGGCCGGACCCGGCATCGTGCCTCAATATTTGTGCGAGGCCGTCAGCGAAACCGTCCGCCCCGGCTCGTTCAACGCAACGATCCGCGACGGCAGGTCGATCCCGTCCGACCCTCGCGCCGCATAGGTCTCGTCAAAGATATTGCGCGCATCCAGCCGGAGTTCCACCAGCTCATAGCCCGGCGGGCTATAGGCTGCAAAGAGGTTCACGACCTCATAGCCGGGCAGAGCGGCAGCGGTGTCGTTGTTTTCCAGCGAGATTTCGGCGTTGCCGCCCACCACCCGTTGCGGTGACAGGGCATAGGCGCGCTCCAGCGCGATCATATGCCCGACCGGGCGGCCATGGATATAGGCGGTTGAGCCGATCGGCGTCCCGTCCAGCGTTACGTCCGCATAGGTATGGTTCATGCGCATATAGCCATTGGTGGCGAAATAGGCGACCGAGCCGTCAAACCCCTTGGAAGTCGGCATCGCAAGACTGCGCGCGGCGCTCAGCAGGTCGTTCACATTCTTGATCTCGGTGTAGAACAGCGCCCCGCGCACCGCCCAGGGCCCGCTGTCATAGCGTAGACCGATCCGCGCGTTATTGGCCCGCGACGGCTCCGGCGTGCCATAAAACCAAGGCCCCCCGAGGTTGACCAGCGAGGCCTCGCTCAACTCGTAGCCGCCCCGGCTCGACGGCAGCCCGATGTTCAGCGTCCAGGCATCGCTCAGGATCCCGTCGGCCTGGCCGCTCAGGCTGACTCCGGTCTCGCGGAACGACTGGCTGCCCGCCGGTTCGAACCGCTGGCTGACGATCCGCGCGCCATAAGACAGCGGCGCCTGCTCTGTCACGTCCTGCCGTATCTGCGCACAGATGCCGATGTTGTCCAGCGTCTCCTCCGGACTGCCGGTGTTCAGCACGCCTTTGCCGGTGGCGGTGTCGTGGAAAAAGTCGATCCCCGCCGTCAGCGCACCCTTGCCTATGTCGAAAACGTTCTCGACCTTGCCCGACAGGCTGGCGTTGGTGCCCACCGTCGCGCCCGTCTCGACATGATGCTCCTTATAGCTCAGCTGTACGGTGGGGGCAAAGATGCCCTGCGGCGCCTCGTCGGTATAAAAAAAGTTGTAGGACCGCCGCCCCGACGGCGCCTCGCGGTAGACGCTGGGCCGGCCGACCACGCCCTCAAAAGCGGGCCGCGCGTAACCAAGCCTGCCGGGGCTCATCTGCATTGCCCGCACGCCCTCGTCGCGCACTTCCTCGGCCGAGGACTGGAACCGTTTGCCGGTTTCGGTGGTATAGACGATCTTGGCCAGGACCGAGGTCAGGTCGGCGCCGGTGCCGCGCACCACGTTGCCGTCGCCATCGGCGTAATCGTCACCGGTCAACCGGGTGCCGCTCAGCAGCCATTCAAAGCCGCCCGATTGCCCCGCCAGCGTCAGGCTGCGGCGGAAATCCTGGGCGTTGTCGCCATAGCTCAGCGCCGCCTGTCCGCCGAACGGGTCGCCGGGCTCCAGGAAATCGCGCGCGTCCTTGATCTCGTAGGCGATCGAGCCTGCCAGCGCGCCAGGACCCGTATCCGCCGGTGCCAGACCAGAGGTCACCTCGGCCTGCTTCAGCAGCGTCGGATCCATCAGCACGTGGCCGGTGCGGTGGAAGGCCGACTTGTTCTGCCGCGCGCCGTCTATGGTCACCGACAGCAGGCTTTCCTCAATCCCCTGCACCATGATCTTCTGCGGTATCGACGTACCGCCGCTGGTAATGATCGCCGGTTCGCCGTTGAACACACCGGCCATCGTCTCCGTATTGCGCTCCCCGATCTGTCCTGTGCCGATGACCCGGTTGCCCAGCGTCGCCTGCGCTTCTTTCGCCGCGACCCGGATCGGATCGAGGTCAAAGACGTCCCGTGCCGCCAGCGGCGCGCCCGCCGACATGGCCACGGTGGCCTTCAGCACAGCTTGTCCAGTTCGAAACATCTGTCCCGTTTCCCTTGTTCAGGTTTTTCTTGGATTGGCTGGCTGATCGGGCGCGCGGGGCCCGATCGGTTGCTGACAGGCTCCGCCTAGATTTTTTGAGTAAAATAGTCAAGCATTCTGGCGCGCCCGCTCAGACCACCACCACCGGGCGGCCGCCGATGACCGTTATCCGCGTATCGGTGCCAAAGACGCGCCCAGCAGCGCGGGCGTGATCACCTCGGCCGGCGGGCCATCGGCTACGATCCGGCCTGGAACTGTCCCGGTTTTGTGCCGCCTCGAGTGCTCGTTCAAGCCGCTTCCGTTCGAATGCGACCCGGCTTTTCCAACCTTAGGCTGAGTGCCGACGTCGCGGATTGAAGAAGCCATGTGTGGATGCACCGCATGATGCAAGCAGTTTTCCAGAGCGTTTCGGAACATGTGATCAGGTGCAGTCGTGTGTCCGGCCTTTGATTGCGGCTTTTCACGCGCCGCTGGCCTGTATGGTGTCCGTGGATTGGGTCAAAATCGTTGATGCGAGCACGAGGCTCTTGGCTTCTAGCTGGTTTCCCCAATCCCGTCATTTGACCGTTGTTCCTTACTCTCCTTCGACCTTCTCACGTCCCCGGCTTTTCCGGCTTCTGGCTGGGCGTCTACGTCACCTTCACCGTATTTCGATAAACTTGGTTTTTGGTTGATTAGCGCAACAGAGCCGGTCGAAGGTGCGGATTTTCGTCTGCCTGTTTTGTCATCTACACCTCCATAAAAGGGGTGTTGCGACGACCGGTTGAATCCGTCTTGGCCTGCACGATCCGTATGATGGATGCAGCCTCCGGGCGGCTGTCGCACGCGACCGCCATCTTCAACGCCCTGAACGCCGGGTCGCGTTTCATGCGATTGGCAACGGCCCGGCCGGTCACCCGCAGGGAATACGGATCAAGGGTCACCGCAAGAAAGCGCCATTCTTCTCGGGCCCGCACATAGCTGATGTCACCGGCCCATTTCTGATTGGGCGCATCTGCACGGACATCCCGGTTCAGCAGGTTCGGTGCGATATTGAAAGTATGGGTGCTGTCGGTCGTCACCTTGTATTTCTTTGATCTCTCGACCCGTATGCCGGTGTCTCGCATCAGCCGACCAACGCGGCGGTGGCCGATGTTGAGACTGAACCGGCCCCATTTCGGCCGGACAGCTTGGCTTGACCAAGGAACTGCGGTCGGAATCCGCGGCGCCGAAGGCGTGGCAGGGCGTTCGTGTCTCAAGTTTATGGCCGGGCGCTTTGTACTCAAACAGAAACCGAACCAGAGCCTCCGTTTCAAAACGGCCCGCGAAGTCCGAAAAACTCTGACGACGCACATTTCCGCACGTCGATCAGGGTGGATTTCAGGTCCTTGATCGCCATGTCTGCCCGTCCCTTGCAGGAAATCGCGGATCACGGGGGCCGGTTCGGACGGGTTCAGTTCCGGGTGGCGGCACCGATCAGGGTGGTCGCGAGGAACAGGCCCGCCGCTGCGCATACGATACTGGGCCCGGCGGGTGTGTCGAGCAGGAAGGCGCCCCAGAGCCCTGATATCGCCGCTGCGGCACCGATCAAGGCAGCGCCCAGCGCCATCGCCTCGGGGGTGCGGGCGAGCGGACGGGCGGCGGCGGGGGGGATCACCAGCAGCGCCGCGATCAGCAGGACGCCGACCACCTTGATCGCCACCGCCACCACCACCGCCAGCGCCAGAGTCATGCCAATTTCCTCGCGCCGGGGATCGATGCCGCTGGCGCGGGCCAGATCGGGGTTCAGCGTGGCCATCAGGAGCGGCGACCAGCGCCAGATCGTCAGCGCCAGCACCAGCGCCGCGCCGGCCCATGTCACCGCCAGATCGGCGCGGGAGACCGCCAGGATGTCTCCGAAGAGAAACGCCATCAGGTCGAGCCGGGCGTCGGTGAACAGGCTTACCGCCACCAGCCCCAGCGCCAGCGCGCTATGCGCCATTACGCCCAGCACCGTGTCCATTGCATAGCCGCGCCCGGTCAGCGCCGAGACCGCCACCGCCATCGCCAGCGCCGCAGCCAGCACCGCCGGCAGCACCGGCAGCGACAGCGCCAGCGACAGCGCCACGCCGAGGATCGCGGCATGCGCCGTGGCCTCGCCGAAGTAGGCCATCCGGCGCCAGACCACGAAACAGCCGAGCGGCGCGGCGGCCAGCGCCACCGCCAGCCCAGCCAGCGCGGCGCGGATCAGGAAGTCGTCCAGCATCAGTGCCCGTGTCCTGAATGATCGTGTCCTGAATGATCGTGGCCCGCGTGATCATGGTCGTGGCTATGGGAATGTTCGTGCCGGTAGAGCGCCAGCGCCCCCTTGGTGCCGGTGCCGAACAGGGCGCGGTATTCGGGTGCGTCGGCGACGATCTCGGGCGTGCCCTCGCAGCAGATATGGCCGTTGATGCACAGCACCCGGTCCGAGGCGGCCATCACCACGTGCAGATCGTGGCTGACCATCACCACAGCGCAGCCCATCGTGCGGCGGACCTCTTCGATCTGCTGGTAGAAGGCCGCCGATCCGGGCTGGTCCAGCCCCTGCGTTGCCTCGTCCAGCAGCAGGATCTGCGGGTTTTCCAGCAGCGCGCGGGCCAGTAGCACGCGCTGGAACTGACCGCCCGAAAGGTCGGTCATCTGGCGCCCGGCCAGTCCGGGCGCCCCGGCGCGGTGCAGGGCCTCGGCTGCGGCCTGTTTGCCGATCCGGCGCGGCAGGCCGAGGAACCGCTGCACCGTCATCGGCAGCGAGGCGTCGATCGCCAGTTTCTGCGGCACATAGCCGATCCGCAGCCCCGGCGCGTGGCTGACCTTGCCCGCCGTTGGTCTTACCGCGCCGATCAGGGCGCGCAGAAAGGTCGACTTGCCAGATCCGTTCGGCCCGACGATGGTGACGATCTCGCCCGGCGCGATATCGACGCTGACGTTTTGCAGGATCACGTGGCGGCCCAGTTCGATGGTCAGCCCGGCGACCGAGATCAGCGGCGCCGTCATTTGCCGGCCCCGGCGCAGGCGGGGCACAGCCCCTCGGCCTCGACCACCACCCGTTCGATGGTGAACCCGGCGGTCCGCGCGGCCTCGCCCAGTCGTCCGCGTTCCAGCTCGGTCTCGATTTCGGCCACCGCCTTGCAGGCGCGGCAGATCAGAAAGGCGGGGACGTGCTCCTGCCCGGGATGGACGCAGGCGGTATAGGCGTTCATCCGTTCGATCCGGTGCGCCAGCCCGTTGCGGACCAGGAAATCCAGCGCCCGGTAGACCACCGGCGGCTGCGAGCCCAGCCCGTCGGCGGCCAGCAGGTCCAGGATGTCATAGGCCCCCAGCGCACGGTGCTCGGCCAGCAGGATCTCCAGCACCCGTCGCCGCACCGGGGTGAACTGCAGCTTTTGCGCGGTGCAGCAGTCCTGCGCCGCTTGCAGCGCGTCCTCGATGCAATGGCTGTGGTCGTGCGGGTCAAAGCCGATGGCGGATGGCATGGGGCACCTCTGGCAAAGCGGGCGGATTGGCACTTGATATGGATTGGCGGGGCATCTATCAAGTGGTCTGAACTGTTATAACGTAACACTCTTAGGTGAACATGATCCGAACTTCAATTCTTCTCGCCGCATGGGCGGCAGTGGCAGCGCCGGCGCGGGCGGACGCGCCTCGGGTGGTGGCCGATATCGCACCGGTACATGCGCTGGCGACGCAGGTCATGCAGGGGGTCGGCACGCCCGAGCTGATCCTGCAGCCCGGTATCTCGCCACATGGCTACAGCCTGCGCCCTAGCCAGGCGCGGGCGCTGCAGTCCGCCGATCTGGTGGTCTGGATCGGTGAGGAGCTGACACCGTGGCTGGCCAAGCCGTTGGAGACATTGGCCGCCTCAGCCGAGCATCTGGCCTTGTTGGACATGGAACCGACACAGCGGCTGAGCTATCGCGACGCGGACCCTGAGGACGATCACGGCAACGATCACGGCGACGATCATGACGATCACGAGGATGATCACGGCCATGCGCAGGACGGGGTCGATCCTCATGCCTGGCTGGACCCGGAAAACGCGCAGGTCTGGTTGCATATGATCGCGGCGGAACTGGCGGCGCTTGATCCCGACAACGCGGCGCTTTACGCGGAAAACGCGGCGCGCGGCGCCGAGCGGATCGCGGCTTTGCAGGCCGATATCGACACCCGGCTCGACGGCATGCGCGGGCGGCCCTTTGTCGCCTTTCACGACGCGTACCAGTATTTCGAGCGCCGCTTTGGTTTGACGCTAGCGGGTACGGTGGCCCGTGGCGATGCCGCCGATCCGGGACCGGCGCGGCTGGCCGCGTTGCGCGACCTGCTGGGGCAACGGGACATCGCCTGCGCCTTTACCGAGCCGCAGCTGAACACACGGTTGATGGAGACCGTGATCGAAGGGCTGGGGGTGCCAGTGCTGGTGCTGGATCCAATAGGGGCCAGTCTCACGCCCGGTCCGGCGCTCTACGAAACCATCCTGACGAACATGGCCGACGGCTTTGCCGCCTGCGGCGGCTGAGGGTCACTCGGCGGGGCGGAAGCCCTCGATCAGCTGGCGCAGGCCAAGCGCCGCGCCGGCAAAGGTCGCCAGAAAGGTGACTGGCGCGCTGATCGCAAGCAGGCTGAAAGCAGTCATGCCCTGGCCTACGGTGCAGCCCATGGCGATCACCGCGCCGGCGCCCATGATCGCCGCGCCGACGATCTGGCGGCGCAGCTCGCGCGGGTCCTCGCAGGCCTCCCAGCGGAAATGCCCCTTGATCAGCGAACCGATGAAGGCGCCCAGCCAGATACCCGCGACCGAACCGACCGCAAAGGAAACCGGGCGCAGGCTGCCGGTCATGGTCCACAGGATGGTTTCGCCCACCGGTGCAGAGAAACTATGCGAGACCACCGGCAGCGCCTCAAAACCATTGGCGTTGACCCATTGCGTGCCAGCCCAGCCCGAGACGATGGCGACCCCCACGGCCAGCGACCACAGGATCGACTTGGGGTCGCGCCGCAGTGCCGGCGC
>JBFHMM010000127.1:0-11061 GCA_041594355.1 Paracoccaceae bacterium
CCCGAAGATCGTGACGATCAGAACCCACAGCAGCATCGATCCCTCGTGGTTCCCCCAGACGCCGCTGATCTTGTACAGCATCGGCTTGGCCGAATGACTGTTCAGCGCCACCAGCCGCAATGAGAAATCCGAGCTGACAAAGGCCCAGGTCAGCGCGCCAAAGGCCGCCGCCGTCAGCAGCAGCTGCGCGCTCGCCGCCGGTTCGGCAACGGCCATCCAGCCAGGCCAGCGTTTCGAAGCGCCAATCATCGGAACCACCATCTGGACGATGGCAACGACAAAGGCGAGGATCAGACAAAAATGGCCGAGTTCTGTAATCATGGGGTGATGTATAGGACCGCGGCGCGGCGGGGCCAATGGTTTTCGACCCCGCGTGCGATCACATTGTCACACCTGCCGCAACGCCTTCCAATCCTCCAATGCCGGATTGGCCGAAGGTCGCACAACAGCAACCGCCAGCTGCGCATCGACGCCCGGATCGGCGGCGCCGGGGCTGTCCGCCCGCAACGCCTCCAGCGTCACGATGTTTTGTGTCACCTCCGGCACACGCGCCATCGTCGCCGCGATCTCGCGCTGGAACGATTGCGCCTTCACCTGATGCCGGGCCCCGAAATAGAACGAAACGATCACGCCCAGCAGCCACCACAGCGGCTCCGGCACCAGCGCGATCCCCTGCATCCGCGCGGCGAACCACAGCGGGTCCACCATCGCCGCGGCGAACAGCCCCAGCGTTCCCAACGCAAGCGCCGGGCGCGGCAGCCGGTTCACCGCATCCATCACCCGGTCGAATACCCCCGTCCGGGGCGCCGCGAACTCAGCACCAAACTGCGCCATCGCCTGTCCCTGCACGCCCGCCGAACGCGCCGCGCTCGCTTCGGCATTCTCCCGGAACACCTCCGCGGTTTCTCGCACGACGTTTCGGCCGCCGCCCAAAACCAGCCTCAACAAATCCGCGATCACCCCCATGCCGCGATCCTTTCCTGAAACTGCGCCGGGCTCAGATGATACTGCGGCGACAGGAATTCCTCCGCCCGGCGGATCCAGCCGCCCTTGTCGCCCGCCCGCGTGCGCGCATACTTCCGGCTCGCCGGACGCCCGTCCGCCAACCGCAGGTAATAATTGCGCCGCGCCACGCCATAGGCATCGCGCAATGCCAGCCCGTCCGGCTCCGCCGCGTCCCGCGCCGCGCCCAGCGTCTGCGGCCCGATCGCCCCGTCCACCGACACCGCGTAACCCATGTCGCGCAGCATCCGCTGCAGGATCTTCACCGCGTTGCCGCCCGCGTTGACATACATGTCGAACATAGACGGCTGCAGCACCGTCGGCATCTCCGCGATTCGCGGCCGCTCGAAAAAATGCCGGATAAAGATATCCACCGCCTGCGCGCGGCTCAGCGTCCGAACATCCGCCACCTCGATGACCCCATCCCCGGTCAGGTCCAGCCCCAGCCGCCGCATGGTGTGAATGGTGACGCCGTATTTCGTCGCTCCGCCCGGATCGTCCGGGTCATTCACATAGCCGCCCTCGCGGGCCACGATCTCTTCCGCAATCTGACGCACCGTCTGCATCGCACATACCCCCAACAGGTTCGTGCAACACGATGCCAACACAAGGTTAACGCGGCCTCACCCGACCGCACGCCCCTGTTTCATCTCTTGTCAAATACTCCCACCGGCGGCCACGCGCCGCCAGGCGCGTTCAGCCCTCTCCGGGTTCCTGGTAGACGCCCTGATCCTTGAGCGCGTCCACCACCTCTTTCGGCATGTAGGTCTCATCGTGTTTGGCAAGGATTTCAGTGGCCTGAAAGACACCGTTCACATAGCTCCCGGTGCCGATCATCCCCTGGTTCTCGCCAAACAGATCGGGCAGCACGCCGGTATATTGCACCGGTATACTGGCGCCCCCGTCGGTCACGGAAAACGACACCGTCTCGCCTTGGCCGCGCACCAGCGTGCCTTCCTCGACCAGCCCGCCCATGCGAAACACCTCGGTCGCCGCCGGCGGCTCCCCCGCCACCTGGCTCGGTGCGCGGAAAAAGTTGATGCCGTCTCGCATCGCATAACCGATCAGCCCGGTCGCCACCACCAGCGCCAGCGCGGCCACGATGATGACCTGAATACGGCGTTGTTTCTTAAGGCTTTTCATTTCATCCTCACGACTAGTTCAGGCTCACGGGAACAGCGGCGCCATCATCAATCCCGCCGTCTCCTCCTCACCTAACATCAGATTGGCATTCTGCAAGGCCTGCCCACTCGACCCCTTGGTCAGGTTATCCAGCGCCGCGATCACGATGGCCCGGCCCTCTATCCGGTCCGCCGTCACCCCGATATGGCAAAAGTTCGAACCCCGCACGTGATGCGTGCTCGGCGCCTCGCCAAAGGGCAGCACCTCCAGGAACGGCTCATTCAGATAGGCCCCCGCCAGCGCATCATAGATCCGCCCCGGATCGCCCTGCACATAGGCGGTCGCCAGGATCCCCCGGTTGGCAGGCATCAGATGCGGAGTGAATTGCACCTGCACGGGCCGACCCGCGATCGCCGAGAACTCCTGGTCGAACTCGCCCAGGTGCCGGTGGGTGCCGCCAATGGCATAGGCGTTATAGCCCTCGCTCAGCTCCGCATGCAGCAGGTTTTCCTTCAGGCTCCGGCCCGCGCCCGAGACCGCGCATTTGAGATCCAGAATGATTTGGTCCAGATCAATCAGCCCCGCCGCGATCAGTGGCCGCAGCGCGAATTGCCCGGTCGCCGCGTTGCACCCTGTGCCCGCCACCAGCCGCGCGCCCCGGATCTCGTCCCGGTAGAACTCGGTCAGCCCGTAAACCGCCTCCTGCTGAATCTCCAGCGCGGCGTGATCGTTGCCATACCACGCCTTGTAGGCCGCCGGATCGCGCAGCCGGAAATCCGCCGACAGATCGACGATCTTCAGGTCCCGCGGCAAACCCAGGATCACCTGCTGGCTGGTCTTGTGCGGCAAGGCACAGAAACACAGGTCAATGCCGGAAAAGTCGATCTCGTCGATCTTGCACAGGTCCGGCAGGTCCATGTGGCGCAGGTGCGGGAACACCTCCGCCATGCTCTGCCCGGCCTTCCGGTCCGCCGACAGCGCGGCGATGGCCATATTGGGATGTTCCGCGATCAACCGCACCAGTTCCGCGCCGGTGTATCCGCTGGCCCCAAGAATTGCGACGTTATGGGTCATGTCAGACCTCTTTCCTTCGAAGTATCTCTAGTAAACGCGCCGTGTCCCTTCCTTGACCTCCGTCAAATCCGCGACACCGGCAAATTGCTCCGGCCCTCAGGCCGCGTCGAACCGGATTTGTCGTCGCAGGAACTGCGTCGCCCGATCACTGACACGGGCCGGGTTGCCGGTGGTCAGATAGCCGCCCGCACCCTCGCCGATCATGTCGGGGTGGCGTTGCAGGTAATCGGCAAGGCTCTCGGCCACCAATGCGCCCTGACTATACACCTGCACATCCGCCCCCAGTGCATCCTGAAACGTCTGTTCCATCAGCGGGTAATGGGTGCAACCCAGGATCGCCGCCTGCGGATCCGGCATTTTGCGCTTCAACGCGTCGACATGGGACCGCACCAGCGCCTCGGCAAGGATCAGATCGCCATCCTCGATGGCATCCACCACCCCGCCACAGGCCTGCGCTTCCACATCCACACCGATCGCACGGAACGCCAGCTCGCGTTGAAAAGCCCGGCTTGCCACCGTCGCTGGCGTCGCGAACAGCGCCACATGCTTCACCTCGACCTCGCGCGGCGGGCTGTTGTCACCCCACTGACGTTCGGTCAGCGCCTCAATCAGCGGCACAAAGACACCCAGCACCCGCTTGCCCGGCGGAACGCCCTCCTCCTGAATCCGCCGCAGCGCCGCGGCGCTCGCCGTGTTGCAGGCCAGAATCACCAGGTTGCAGCCGCTGTCCCACAGTTGCGTCACCGCCCGCTTGGTCAGCTCATAAATGTTTTGCGCATCGCGTACTCCATAGGGCGCATGGGCGCTGTCGGCAAAATACAGGAAATCGACGTCGGGCAGCCGCTGCTGCGCCGCGTTCAGGACGGTCAGGCCGCCCAGACCGGAATCAAAAATGCCAACTGCCATGTGTCGTCAGGCGCGATGCCGTTCCTCGAATTCATAGCCGTAGTCATAAGACTTCAACGGCGTCGGAGACAGCTCATACGTCGCTTTGCGGAGGAAATCCATCATCTGTCTGGAATCCTTTGCGAGTGGGTCCAGAATGTCGCGCCCGATGGGCTGGCCCACCACCACACGCACCGGCGTATCCACCCGCTTTTTGAACTCCTTGATCAGCAACCCCATCCGCAGTGTGCTGTGCAGATGGCTGGCGATCTGGAACAGGCGGGACGTGTGCCCCTCAAAGAACAGCGGCACCACCGTGGCATTCGATTTCGCCACCATCCGCGCCGTGAACCCGCGCCAGCCGGGATCCATCGGGTGCGAAAACAACCGCGCTCCGGTGCTGACCGTACCGCCAGGAAATATGCCGATGGCGCCGCCCTGCCCCAGATAGTCCAGCGCCGCCTTGCGCGTTTCCAGGTTCTGCTGCATCGCCTCCTTGGTCGCGTCAAAGGAAATCGGCAGAATGATCCGATTTATGTCCTCGGCCTTGCGGAACACCCGATGCGCCAGGATGCGGAAATCGCCGCGCGTCTGGCGCAGGATGTGCCCCATCATCAGCCCGTCCAGAATGCCATAGGGGTGGTTGGCGATCAGGATCAGCGGTCCCGCGCGCGGGATCATCTCCAGCGCCCCGCCCACAACCTCCAGCGTCAGCCCATAGCGGTCCACCATCACCGCCCAGAAATCGCGCCCCTGTGCAACCTCGTGCTCGTACCCGTCGGCGCGGCGGATCAGCCGCAGCCGCCCGGTGGTGTTCTCCATCAGGCGAATCACCGCTCGTCCGCTCCGAGTCTCGGCGGAATAGGCATAGGATATGTCACGGGCGACATGCTTGCGCTGGGACATGAGGGGTCTCCGGTCGTTCAGCCGCTAGATAGGACCGGCCCAGAGTTTTGCATAGCCCGCGTTACAGTTCCGTGACAGATTTATTCAGCCGCCTTTTTCACCCCCGACCCGCCGTCGCGGAACGCCGCCAGCAGTTCCTCACGCCGCTTTGCCGCCTTGGCCTCATTGGCCAGCTTCACCGGGCCAAAACCCCGAATGTCGAGCGGCAGCGCCGCCAGCGCCACCGCGATATCCCGCGTCTCGGGTTTAACATTGGGCAGTATCTCCTTGAGATCTTTCTCGTATTGCCGGATCAGAGCCCGCTCCATCCGGCGCTCGGCGGTATAGCCAAAGGGATCGAACGGCGTGCCGCGCAGCCCCTTCATCCGCGCCAGCAACTTCAGCGGCCCGCTCATCCATTCGCCGAACTCGCGCTTTTTCGGCCGCCCATCAGGCCCCTTGCCGCCCAGAACGGGCGGCGCCAGATGATAGGTCATCTTCAGCTCGCCATCGAACTCGGCGCGGGCCTTCTCCTCGCTCGAAAGCAGCAACCGCGCGACCTCGTATTCGTCCTTGTAAGCCAAGAGCTTATGATATCCCTTGGCGACCGCCTCACGCAGCCCGGCATCCTCGATTCCGTCCACCAGCCTGCGATAGCGTTTCGCCAGTCGCTTTCCTTGATAGGCCACCAACTGATCGGCGCGATAGGCGATCTTTTCGTCCAGCGACTTCGGCAATTCCATCACCTTGGGCGTCAACAGCGCCTGCGCGTCATCAGGGTACATCACCGCCCAGCGACCGATCTCGAAGGCGTGCAGATTGCGCTCCACCGCCGCCCCGTTCAGTTCGATCGCCTGCCGGATCGCCTCCAGGCTCAACGGCAACAGCCCGCGCTGCCACGCGCCCCCGAACACCATCATGTTGGAATAGATCGAGTCGCCCAGCGTCGCCTTGGCCAGCTCCGAGGCATCGAACAGCGACAGCCCCTCCTTCAGCCGCGCCTCCAGCGCCAGCGCCAGCCGGTCGGTGGGGATCGAGAACTCGGTATCGCGGGTGAATTCGCCGGTGATGATCTCGTGGCTATTGACCACCGCGCCGGTCTTGCCGGTCCGCGTCAGCCCCAGCGTCTTGGCCCCGGCGCTGACCACCAGATCGCCGCCGATCAGCGCGTCGCATTCGCCGGTGGCCACGCGGATGGCGCTAATGTCCTCAGGGCGCTCGGCCAGGCGGCAATGGATATGCACCGCGCCGCCCTTTTGCGCCAGCCCGGCCATCTCCATCATGCCCGCGCCCTTGCCGTCGATCTGCGCCGCCTGCGCCAGCACCGCGCCGATGGTCACCACGCCGGTACCGCCAACGCCGGTGATCACCACGTTGTGGGTACCGTCAATGGCGGGCAGCTCCGGCTGCGGCAGATCCGGCAGCACCAGTTCCGAAGTCGGATCCTTGCGGATCTTGGCCCCTTTCAAGGTTACAAACGACGGGCAAAACCCCTTGAGACAAGAGAAATCCTTGTTGCACGACGACTGGTCAATGGCCCGCTTGCGGCCCAGTTCGGTCTCCGCCGGCACGATCGAGACACAGTTCGACTGCACCCCGCAATCGCCGCAGCCCTCGCAGACGTCGGTGTTGATGAACACTCGCTTGTCCGGGTCCGGGAACTGGCCCCGCTTGCGGCGACGGCGCTTCTCGGCGGCGCAGGTCTGGATGTAGACGATGACCGAAACGCCGGGAATTTCCCGATACCGCTTCTGCACATTCATCAATTCGGCGCGCTCGTGGGTCTCAACCCCGCCTGGCAGCGCTTTGAAATCCACGTCTTCCTTCTCGTCATAGACAACTGCCACATGCTCGACGCCCATCGCCTTGACCTCGCGCACGATCCGGTCGGCGCTCAGCCCGCCCTCGTTGCCCTGCCCGCCGGTCATCGCCACCGCATCGTTGAACAGGATCTTGTAGGTGATGTTGGTGCCCGCCGCCAAGGCGGCCCGGATCGCCTGCACGCCCGAGTGGTTGTAGGTGCCATCGCCCAGGTTCTGGAACACGTGGTTGGTCTTGGAAAACGGCGCCTCGCCGATCCAGTTCGCGCCCTCGCCTCCCATATGGGTGAAACCGACTGTTTCCCGGTCCATCCACTGCACCATGAAATGGCAGCCGATCCCGGCATAAGCCCGGCTGCCGTCGGGCAGTTTGGTCCCCGTATTGTGCGGACAGCCCGAGCAGAAATAGGGCAACCTTGTTGCCAGTTCCTCGGCGTTGTCGGCCCGGCGCGCATCGTCCAGCGCCGCCAGACCGGCGCGGATGCCATCGGTCTCGCGCCCCTCCTCGATCAGGATGTTGCCCAGCTTCTCGGCAATCATGATCGGGTCCAGCGCCCAACGGGTCGGGAACAGTTCCTCTCGGTGCATGCCCCCTGCGCCGCCCTTGTACCAGCCATAGACCCGGCGGCCCCGCCGGTCGTCGAAAATCGCTTCCTTGACCTGCACCTCGATCAGCTTTCGCTTTTCCTCGACGATCACGATCAGGTCCAGATCCTCGGCCCAGTCGTGGAACCCTTTCATGTCCAACGGGAACACCTGCCCGATCTTGTAGGTGGTGATGCCCAGCCGCTCCGCCTCGGTCTCGTCGATGTTCAACAGCCGCATCGCATGTTCAAGATCCAGCCAGTTCTTGCCCGCCGCGACCAGCCCGATCTTGGCCCCCGGCTTGCCCCAGACCCGCTTGTCGATGCCGTTGACATGAGCAAAGGCTTCGGCCGCATAGCGTTTGTAGTCGATGATCCGCGCCTCCTGCGCGACGCGCTCGTCCCCCAGCCGGATGTTCAGCCCGCCCGGCGGCATTCCGAACGGTGGGATCACAAGTGACATCCGGTCCGGCCGGCCATCCACGACCGAGGTCACCTCAATGGTGTCCTTCATCGTCTTCAGCCCGACCCACAGGCCGGAAAACCGCGACAGCGCAAAGCCGTAGATCCCGTAATCGAGGATCTCCTGCACCCCCGCCGGGTTCACGATCGGCAGGTACGCATCCATCAGCGCCCATTCCGACTGGTGTAGCACGGTCGAGCTTTCGCCGGTGTGGTCGTCACCCATCGCCATCAGAACGCCGCCATGGGCGCTGGTGCCCGCCATGTTGGCATGGCGGACCACGTCGCCGGTGCGGTCCACCCCCGGCCCCTTGCCGTACCACAGCCCAAAAACGCCATCGAACTTGCCTTCGCCGCGCATCTCGGCCTGCTGACTGCCCCAGATCGCGGTGGCCGCCAGGTCTTCGTTCAGCCCGTACTGGAACAGCACGTCGTTTGCCGCCAGCTGCTTGGCCGCGCGGTTCATCTGGACGTCCACCGCGCCCAGCGGCGACCCGCGATACCCCGTCACCAGCCCGGCGGTATTCAGCCCCGCGGCGCGGTCGCGTTCCTTCTGCATCAGCATCAGACGCACCAGCGCCTGTGTGCCGTTCAACAAAACGGGGCTCTTGGTTAAATCGAAACGATCATTCAGGGAAATCTTTTGCTCACTCATCCGGCACCTCCCAACGTCTGACTAGCGTGCGTGCGATTGCCTCATTTTAGGTCGCAATTGTTGACCTGTATAGGAAATTTTTTATCGATTCCGCAAGGAAACCGCAGTTGTCTCTCCAAAGGACGATACTTTTCATATAGAGCGCCCCATACAGATCGAAAGTGACGGACATGGATTGGGATAAACTCAGAATCTTTCACGCGGTGGCCGATGCGGGCAGCCTCACACACGCCGGAGAAAAGCTGAATCTGTCGCAATCGGCGGTCAGCCGACAGATCCGCGCACTCGAGGATTCGCTCAACACCACCCTGTTTCACCGCCACGCCCGCGGGCTGATTCTCACCGAACAGGGCGAATTGCTGTTCGATGCCACCGCCGCCATGTCCAAACGGCTGGAGGCCGCCTCCGCCCGCATCCGCGACAGCGAGGAGGAGGTGTTTGGCGAACTCAAGGTGACCACTACGCTGGGTTTCGGCACGCTCTGGCTGGCGCCGCGCCTGCCCAAGCTCTACGAGACCTACCCGAACCTGAAAATCGACCTCATGCTCGAGGAAAAGGTGCTCGACCTGCCCATGCGCGAGGCCGACGTCGCCATCCGGATGAAGGAACCCAGCCAAGCCGACCTGATCCGCAAACGGCTGATGACGGTCCAGATGCGGCTCTACGCCTCGCGCGAGTACCTCGACCGCAACGGCACCCCGACAGAAATCCGCGATATCGCCGATCACCGGCTGATCTGCCAGAACCCCAGCTCCGCACAGGTCGGCGCCGGCGCTTTGCTGGTGCAGCATCTGATGTCCCACAACCCGCAGTCGCTGCTGAACATCAACAACTACTTCGGGGTCCTTCAGGGCGTCATCTACAACCTCGGAATCGGGGTTCTGCCCGACTACGTGACCGAGGACTTCCCCGATCTGGTCCGTGTCCTGCCTGAGATCGAATCGGCCGATGTGCCCGTTTTTCTGGCTTACCCGGAAGAATTGCGGCACTCGCAACGCATCGCCGCGTTCCGCGACTTCGTCCAGGACGAGATTATTTCACATCGCAAGCAATTGAGGCAGTTAGGAAAAATCTAAGCTATGCCCTGACCGCATGGCGGAAATGCTGCAAATGCGACATTTAGGTTCTTGATCGTTTAACTTGTGATGCTTAAATCATCAATCGAAGGTGGGCGCGCTCAACTGCGCATCACCTTCATACCTCCCTGTTGGACTTCGGCCGAGCTTAGTGCTCGGCCTTTTTTTTGGCCCGCCGTCAACCCGAACCGTCAATCCGAACCGGAACCGCGCCTCGGGCAGCATCATGTTGCCGTACAGGCGCCACGGGCGTTCCCATCACTCCTTTTTTCCGGCTAACCGCTAGGCACCCTTGCCCAAAATAGCTAAAGTCGCGGCAATTCCACGCGGTTTTCATGATTGAAAAAGGTTCCAGAATGCATTTGTATTCGCGTGTTCTCCTGCTGTTTGCCGTGCTGTTCAGCCTGGCCGCCGGCCCGGTGGCCGCACAGGTTCCCGGCATGTCCCCCGGCGGATCCGCCTCCGGCGACAGCGCCACTGCGGCGAAACCCGACGTGCCCCTGACCCACGAGGCGATCCGCGAAATGGTCGCCCGGATGTCCGACGATCAGGTGCGCGGTATGCTTCTGGACCGGCTCGACGCCGTCGCCGCCGCCGAGGCCGCGCAACAGGAGACCCCCGAAAGCCTGATCACCCGGCTGCACAATACCTGGACCGCCTTCCTGACCCCCACCATTCAGGCCTTCCAGCAACTGCCTGTGCTGCCCTCCGTTCAGTCCAAGGCGATCTCGAATTTCGCCTCGACTTTCGAAAAGGGCGAGATCCTGCAGATGTTCGGCTTCATCCTCGTCGCTCTGGCGGCCGGTTTCGCGGCCGAATTCGCGGTCAACAAACTCTCGCGCCGCTGGCAGAAGCCCGATGTGCCCGAAGGCGAGGCCTCGCTCAAGGACGCCCTGAACTACCTCTTTGCCCGTTTCTGGCGGGAATTGCTCGGTCTCGTGGCTTTCTACATCGTGCTGCGCACCGTGGGGCGCGCCCTGCTCACGCCGCAGGAGTTGGCCTTTGCCGGGCCCGCCGTGGGCCTTTTGATCTGGGCCCCGCGCCTGGCCGCCGCTGCCGCGCGCTTTGTCCTCGCACCGCAAAAGCCGTCCCTGCGCATGGTCAATGTAAACGACAAATGGGCCAGCTACCTCTATCGCAACATCATCGGTCTGGTGTTGCTGTCGGGGCTGACCGTGTTCATCGTCAGCTTCAACATCAACAACGGTATCTCGCTGGTTGAATCCCGCATCGGCTTCTGGTTCGACACCGCCGTGCACCTCTACATCGCCCTGGTCGCCTGGACCGCACGCGAGGGGCTGACCCAGATGATGATGGGATCGGACCCCGACCGCACCGAATCCGACGTCCGCGCCGCCCGCGCCTACCCCTGTTTCGCCATTGGCGTGGTCGCCGCGTCCTGGGTGCTGGTCAGTATCCTGACCGGCTATAACCGCATCGACATCCTGAAATCGGGGCCGCATTACACCACCATGTTCTGGCTGCTGATGGCCCCG
>JBFHMM010000128.1:0-11004 GCA_041594355.1 Paracoccaceae bacterium
CCGACGCCCTGCGCGCGCTGCTGGAACAGCGGCGCGCCGGACCGTTCGTTTCCCAAGAGACGGCCCGCCAGAGCACAGAAGGCATGATCGCGCGAAAACGGGCCGAACGTGGCCTATGAGGTGCACCGCGCGGCTGCCGTGGCGCGTGATCTGGAGTTGATCTTTGACTTTCTGGTTCAATCGTCAGAAGATTTCGGCGACCCGCCGGACGTGGCCTTTGAGCGTTCGGAATCGCGGCTCCGCCAGATTGACGCGGCGATAAACGCCCTTGGCCGCGTGCCCCACAAGGGCACACGCGACCCGCGACTGGGCAACAATGTTCGCCACGTGACCCGCGAGCGGGCGATCATTTATTTCGAAACGGACGACAGGCGCCAGCGTCTTCGGGTGCTGGCGGTTTTCTTTGGCGGGCAGAACCACGATGCGCGGATTATGCTGAGGTTGTTGTCAGACAAAGGCTGACCCCCCTACAGCCCCACCGTCGCCGCCAGACGTTTCTTTGCCGCCTCGTATTCCGCTGCGAAACGGTCCACCAGCTCGGTCGCGGGAACGACCTTGTCCACCGCGCCGATGCCCTGGCCCGAGCCCCAGATCTCTTTCCATCTTTTCGGTTTGGACCGGCCGGAACTGAAGTCCATCTTGGTCGGGTCCGACCGCTCCAGGTTCTCCGGGTCCATGCCGGCGGCGGCAACCGACGGTTTCAGGTAGTTGCCCCAGACCCCGGTAAAGAGGTTGGAATAGACAATGTCATTGGCGCTGCTTTCCACGATCATCCGCTTGTAAGCCTCGACCGCATTCGCCTCTTCGGTGGCGATAAAGGCTGAGCCGGCATAGCCGCCGTCGGCGCCCATCGCCTGCGCCGCCAGGATACTATCGCCGCGCGAAATCGCACCCGACAGGAACAACGGCCCGTCGAACCAGCTGCGAATCTCCTGTACCAGCGCCAGGGGCGACAGCGCCCCGGCATGGCCGCCGGCCCCGGCCGCAACCGCGATCAGTCCGTCGGCGCCCTTTTCGATGGCCTTCTTGGCAAAGCGATTGTTGATCACATCATGCAGGGTGATGCCGCCCGAGGAATGCGCCGCGTCGTTGACCCATGTCTGCGCGCCCAGCGAGGTGATCCAGACCGGCACGTTAAACTTGGCGCAGATTTCGACATCACGCTCCAGCCGCCCGTTCGACTTGTGGACGATCTGGTTCACTGCATAGGGCGCGGCGGGGGTGTCGGGGTTGGCCTGGTTGTGGCGGTCCAGTTCTTCGGTGATGCGGGTCAGCCAGCGTTCCAGCTCGACCGGCTCGCCCTCGGCCTCGCGCGCGTTCAGCGCCGGAAAGGAGCCGACGATACCGGCCTTGCACTGGGCAATCACCAGGTCGGGGTTCGAGATAATGAAGAGCGGGCTGCCGATCAGCGGCAGGCGCAGGTGGTCGAATACGGGCGGCATGGTCAAGGGTGTGGTCCTCCTACACGGGCTGCGTCGGGGCAAACCCCGCGCATGTCCCGTGAACGCTACTCAACTTCATCGGGAAGTGAATACAAAAATTGTAGTTACCCAGCGTCATGGCTGGATCAGATCGCGCTCTGGCTTAGGGTTCCGACCATTTCCGCCAGTTTCGGACCGAAGTCGTTGATCAGCCGATCCTTGGGCAAATAGTTGGCGGGGCCGCCAAGGTTGAAGGCCAGCAAGGGCGAATTGTTCCGCATGCTGCGGAACGGAACCGCAACGGAATGCACACCGGGCTGCCATTCGCCGATATTGGCGTAAAATCCGTTTTCGGCGATCTGCTGTTCCGCATCCAGGATACCGTCATGCATCTTGGGCCAGTCCTCTGGCCCGGTGCGTACTTCGATGGCCTCCATTAGCTCGGCTCTTTCCTCGTCCTTGCAGCCCGCGAGATAGGCGCGCCCCATCGCCGAGCGGGCCAGCGAAATCCGCGATCCCACTCCCAGTTGCAGCGAGATCACGCTGCGCGATCGGGCGGCGGCGAGATAGATCATGGTCAAATCGACACGGCCGCCAAGCGCCACCAGCACGCCCTCGCCGCAGGCATCTGCCAGTTCCTGCATATAGGTCTGCGCGGTTTCGCGCACCGGTAACCCGCTGAGGCAGGCGTAGCCAAGGCTGAGCACGGGCACCCCCATACGGTACCGCCCGGTGTCGTTGTCGTAGAGCAGATACCCGGTTTTCAGGAGCGTGAAGGTCAGCCGCGACACGGTGGAATTCGGCAGCCCCGTGCGTTCGGCCAGATCGCCGTTCGACAGCCCGGCGCGGTCTTCGGGACGAAAGGCGCGCAGCACTTCCAGCCCGCGGTGCAGCGACGTGATGAACTGCCGGTCGTTGCCTGAACCGGCGGCCTGTTCGCTGTCGTCGACAGGAGGTGTGCGTTTTCTCATCAGTCTCGTCCTTGAAGTGTCCCGGTTGGAAGCCCGGGTGCCATTGTTTTCCGCGCTGGGGGAATTAGCCGAAATTACCGAGTCAAGAAAGCTCCTTCCAGAGAACTTTTCCGCTGGCTGATTTCGGCAACGCGTCAACGAATTCAATGGTGCGCGGGCACTTGTATGCTGCCATTTCCTGGCGGCACCACGCGATGATGTCATCCGCATCCGGGGTATTTCCGGCTGCGGCATTTGGAACCACATAGGCCTTGACGATCTCGCCGCGCCGGTCGTCATAGCTGCCCACGACGCAGGCCTCGACAATCGCCGGGTGGTGGTGCATCAGCGCCTCCACCTCCGCTGGCCAGACCTTGAAGCCGGACACGTTCACCATCCGTTTGACCCGGTCGACCATAAAGAAATAGCCCTCCGCGTCGCGGTAGGCGATGTCACCAGTGCGGAAAAACCGCTTGCCGTCGATCTCGATGAACGCCGCCTCGGTGGCCTGCGGGTTGTTCCAGTAGCCCTTGAACACCTGCGGCGCGTTCATCACGATCTCACCCGGCTCGCCGATCTCCAACTCGCGGGTGCCGCCGGGTTCGAGGATCCGCGCGTCCACCTCGAACAGCGGCACGCCGAGGCATTGGTTCTTGGGCGCGTCGAGCGGGTTGATATGGGTGGCCGCCATGGTTTCCGACAGCCCGTAGCCCTCGATATAGTCCAGCCCGATGCGGACTTTCATCTTGCGCGCCACGGCGTCGGGCATCGCCGCGCCGCCGCCGCCGATTCCGGTCAGCGAGGACAGGTTGAAACTGTCAAAGCCGGGATGGTTCAGCAGGTCGATCGCCATAGTGGTGATCGACCGCCAGCGGGTGATCCGGTGACGTTCGATCAGCTTGGCCGCATAAAGCGCGTTCCACCGGGTCAGGATCACCACGCACCCCCCGACATAGATCGGCGTGTTCATCGAGTTCTGCATACCGGTGACGTGGAAATAGGGCAGGGTGGCCAGGTGGATGTCGTTTTCGTCCGACGGGTTCCACAGCGCTCCGCCCACCAGCGTTGCCATCACCGTGCGATGGGTATGCACGCAGCCCTTGGGCTGACCCGTGGTGCCCGAGCTGTAGGGGATCACCGCCATGTCGTCCGGCGTGGTGTCGCGCGGACGCGGCTGCTCTCCGGCTGCCAGCGCCTCGTTGAACCGATGGGTGGCCGGGCCGGTGAAATCCGCCTCGCGCAACCCCGGCAGAGGATCGGGCAGGGGCAGGTCGTCACCGGGATCACCCATCTCGATATAACTGGCGCCGATGACATGCGGGATCGCGTCGTCGGCGATCAGCTGACGCACGTTATCCGCCATCTCGACCCCGATCATCATGATCCGCGCGCCGGTGTCTTGCAGCAGGTATTCCAACTCGCCGTGTTTGTTCATCGGGTTCACCGGTACCACCACGCCGCCGGCGCGCAGGATTGCGTAGTAGCTGATGACGCATTGCGGACTGTTTTGCATATACAGCAGCACCCGGTCGCCCTTGGTCAGGCCACAGCGGTTCTGCAGGTAGCCCGCCATCGCCTGCACATGACCGTGCAGTTCGGCAAAGCGGATGCACCGCCCCTGAAAGATGATCGCGTCGCGCGTGCCGAACCGTTCGGCGGTGGCATCGAGATTGGCGTCGACGCAGCGGTCGGGCAGCACCATCCTGCGGGGGATGTCGCTGGGCCAATAGCTGTGGGAATGCGGCGTGGTGGTCACTTGGATGTCTTCTCGTTTCCTTGTCTAGCGCAGCCTGGTGCAATCGGGCGCAATCTGGCAGGATCAGGCGCGGACCTGTTCCCGGACCTCGGCCCAATAGGGCGCGCGCAGTTCTTTCTTCTGGATCTTGCCGATTGCGCTGCGGGGCAGGTCATCGCGGATCTCGATGGCGGACAGGCGCTGAGTCTTGCCCAGCTGGGCATTCGCCCAGGTGCGGATCTCCTCTGCCGGCGTCCCGGCGCCGGGTTTCAGCACCAGCAGCCCCAGCGGGGTTTCACCCCAGTCGGTGCTGGGAATGGCGATCACCGCGACATCGGCGACATCGGGATGATCGCGCAGCACCTTCTCCAAATCGGCGGCATAGATGTTGAATCCGCCCGAAATGATCATGTCCTTCTTGCGGTCCAGCAGGTGAATGAATCCGTCCCCGTCTATCAGACCCATGTCGCCGGTGCGGATGAAATCCAGTCCCTCGGGGCTGCGCCAGAGGATTTCGCGGGTCTTGTCGTCGGCGTGCAGGTACCCCGGCATCATCGAGCCGGAGCGCCCGACGATCTCGCCGTATTCGCCGGGGGCAAGCTGATTGCCCGTCTCGTCGATGATCCGCGCGTCGCAACCCTCGGCCGGTTTGCCGACGGTGTCCAGCTTGTCGGGATAGGCGACACAATCCAGCACTGTGGAAATGCCGCCCTCGGTCATGCCGTAGACCTCGAACAGGTTACCGGGCCAGCGCGCCACGATATCGCGGATCAGCGGGCCGGGCAGCGCCGCTGAGGTCGACATCTTGGCCCGATAGGCCGACAGGTCGTATTGGTCGAACTCCGGCGCGTTCATCAGCCGCATATATTGCACCGGCACCAGCATCGCGTGGGTGGCGGCGTGTTCCTGCGATAGCTCGAGGAACCGGGTGACATCGAATTTCGCCATGCTGATGATGGTGCCGCCCTTGACCATAACCGGCAGCGCCGCCACCAGCGTGGTGTTTGAGTAAAGCGGCGTCGACATCATCAGCCGCGCCTGACCGTCCAGACCAAACCGCGGCATGCGTTCCAGCTGCCGGCCCCGGAATCGGTGGTCATGGATGATCCCCTTGGGCGTGCCGGTGGTGCCGGAACTATAGATCAGGTCGAAATAATCGCCCGGTTGCACCGTCACCGGCGCGGCGATGGGCGTATCGCCCGCCCAGTCGTCCAGCCCATCCAGCGCGATCAGTTCCGCCGCGCAAAGCCCTTGTGCCGCGTCCATGTGGCGGGCGCTGGTAAAGAGGAATCGCGCCTCGCAGTCGGACACCATCTTGACCAGCGCGCCGTCGCTGCCGCTGGTCGGCAGCGGCACCATGCAGGCCCCCGCCAGCAGGGCGCCGGCATATAACGCAAGGTAATCGGCCGAGTTGTCGGCCAGCCCTGCGACCCGTTGCCCCGGTCCGATGTCCTCGGCCACCAGCCGTGCGGCCACCCGCCGCGCCAACCCCGAGAACATCGCCCAGCTACGGTTGCCAGTCTCGTCGATGATTGCCGCTTTGTCCGGATGTGCCTCTGCCGCCTCGAAAAAACCAGTGCCAAAGTCCAGGAACGGATAGTCCGCAGACTCCGGCGCACGCAGCCGCGCCGCTGTTTCATTCATGCCCAGTCTCCTACCGCCGCCGCGAGTTGATACATCGCAGCGGTCTATTTCCGCTTAGCAAAAATTCTTTCCACAATATTGACTAACTTTTAGATTGGTGCAACAGAAAGCACGCCTGAAAGGAGCCGAATTGATGGATATAGCCCCAGTTTCCGACACGCTTGCAACTTGGCGCGCCGATCCGCCTTCGATTCCCGGCACACGCGACGGCCGGCCGCGCGTTTGACGCGCCGACACGGCAAACGACGAACTGCGACCGCCCCACACCAACAGGACACAAGAACCGATGTTTGATCTGAAAGACAAAGTAGCCATCGTCACCGGCTCCAGCCGCGGGATCGGTCGCGCGATCGCCGAATTGTTCGCCGAGGCTGGCGCCAAGGTCGTGGTCTCCTCGCGCACGGCGGAGGCCTGCGAACCGGCCGCCGAGGCGATCCGCGCGGCGGGCGGCGAGGCGCTTGTGGTGCCCTGCCACATCGGCAAGAAAGAGCAGCTGCGGAACCTCGTCGACCAGACGATCGAAGCCTATGGCAAGATCGACGTGCTGATCGGCAATGCGGCGATCAACCCGGTCTATGGCTCGATGTCAGAACTAACCGACGAAGCCTTTGACAAGATCATGGGAACCAACGTCCGCTCCACATGGCAGCTGTGTGAAATGGTGCTGCCCGGCATGGCCGAGAACGGTGGCGGCGCGGTTGTGCTGCTGTCCTCCATCGCCGGTATTCGCGGCAACGCGGTGATCGGCGCCTATGGCATGTCCAAGGCCGCCGAGGCGGCGCTGGCGCGGAACCTGGCGGTCGAATGGGGCCCCAAGAACATCCGCGTCAACGCCCTGGCGCCGGGACTTGTGAAAACCGATTTCGCCAAGGCATTGTGGGAAGATCCCGAACGCCTGGCGCGTGCCGAAAACCAGACCCCGCTGCGCCGCATCGGCGACCCAAAGGACATCGCCGGAACCGCGTTGTTCCTGGCCACCGATGCCTCGGCCTATGTGACTGGTCAAACCATCATAGCTGACGGCGGCGAGTTGATTTGCTGAGCCGATCAAAGGACGATATGACATGGAAGATCAGCCGATCATTTCCGTCACCACCGAAATCGTGGGAGATGTCGCGCTAGTGCGCATCGACAACCCGCTCAGCGTCCACGCCCGTGCCGGTATCCAGTCCACCGTGGCCGACGTGCCCGAGAAAAAGGCCCAGCCGCGCGACGTGAACGCCATCGGCGTTATCGGCGGCGGCACCATGGGATCGGGCATCGCCACCTCGGCGTTGCTGGCGGGCATCCCGGTCACCCTGATCGAGGTGAAGCAGGAGGCGCTGGACAAGGGCGTCGCCACCATCACCGGCAGTCTCGACGGTGCGGTCAAACGCGGCAAGCTCAGCGCCGAAAAGCGGGACGCCACGCTGGCAATGCTGTCGGCCTCTAATGACCTGCAATCGCTGGCCGAGGTCGATCTGGTGATCGAGGCGGTGTTCGAAAAGATGGAGATCAAGAAGGAGTTCTTTGGCAATCTCGACACGATCTGCAAACCCGGCGCGATCCACGCTTCGAACACCTCTTATCTCGATATCAACGAAATCGCTACGGCCACCGACCGGCCCGAGGACGTGATCGGCCTGCACTTCCTCTCGCCCGCCCACGTGATGAAACTGCTGGAAATCGTGGCCGCAGACAAAACCGCGCCCGAGGTCACCGCCACCGTTTTCGCGCTCGACATCGGCTGGATGACCCGCCAGCGCAAGGTAGCCGACATGCCGTCGAGCGAGCGTTACGTCGGCAACGTCGCCGACCGGATCTGTGAAAACGGCTGGTTCGGGCGCAAGACCGGGCAGGGCTATTACGTCTACGAAGGCCGCGACATGCGCCCCAACCCCGAGATGGAAAAGATCATCGCCGCCGAACGGGAAAAAGCCGGGATCACCCCGCGCGACTTTACCGATCAGGACATTGTCGACCGCTACATGACCGTGATGATCGTTGAGGCAACCCGCGTCGTCGAAGGCGGTATCGCCCTGCGCCCTGCGCCCTGTCGATGTGGTGTTCCTGTCTGGTTACGGTTTCCCCCGCTTCCGCGGCGGCCCGCTGCATTATGCCGACACCATCGGCGCCGCCGAACTGGTGAAACGTATCGAAACCTACGCATCCCTGGATGCACATTACTGGCAGGTCCCCGACCTGCTGCGCGAAATGGCGGCGAGCGGCCGCAGCTTTGCTGACATCAACAAGGAGGCCTGAGATGGATCTGTCTTACACGCCCGAGGAGCTTGCTTTTCAGCAGGAAGTCCGGGACTTTTTCGAAGCCAACCTGCCCGAGCACATCTCGGCCGCCGTCCGCTCGGGAACCGAGCTGACCGGCGAAATCATGCAGGAATACCACAAGATCCTGTCCGCCAAGGGCTGGTTGGCCACAACATGGCCCAGGGAATTCGGCGGCCCCGGCTGGACCCCGGTGGAACGTCACATCTTTGACGTCGAAAGCAACCGCTACAACGCCCCGCGCATCGTGCCCTTCGGCCTCGCCATGCTGGGTCCGGTGATCCAGAACTTCGGCAACGACCGCCAGAAGAAAGAGGTGCTGCCCGGAATTCTTTCGGCCGAGGACTGGTGGTGCCAGGGCTATTCCGAGCCCGGCGCCGGTTCGGACCTTGCCTCGCTGAAGACCCGCGCGGATCGTGATGGCGATTACTACATCGTCAACGGCCAGAAAACCTGGACCACCCTTGGCCAATACGCCAACAAGATCTTCTGCCTTGTCCGCACCAAGTTCGACGGCAGGCCGCAGCAAGGCATCTCGTTCCTGCTGATGGACATCGACATGCCCGGCATCGAAATGCGCCCGATCCGCCTGATTGAAGGCGGCCACGAGGTGAACGAGGTCTTTTTTACCGACGTCAAGGTGCCGGTTGAAAACCTGGTTGGTGAAGAGAACAAGGGCTGGACCATCGCCAAGTTCCTGCTGACCCACGAACGCACCGGCATCGCCGGCGTCGGCAACTCGGTGCAGGCCGTTGAAGAACTCAAGGCTCTGGCCCGCACCGTCAAGCGCGACGGCAAGCGGCTGATCGAGGATCCGCTGTTCGCCGCCCGTATCGCGCGGGTCGAAACCGATCTGGAGGCGATGAAAATCACCAACCTGCGGATGCTGTTCCAGGCTCAGAAACAGGGTCACCCCGGCCCCGAAACCTCAATCCTCAAGATCAAGGGCACCCAGATCAACCAGGAACTGCGCGATTTGGCGCGGCGCGCGCTCGGCGCTTCGGCGGCCCCCTTCCCGGGCTATGTGACTGACGGGAACCTGGCGCTGACCCCGCCCGACGCCGCCGCCAACGCGGCGCGGTATTTCAACAACCGCAAGACCTCGATCTTTGGCGGATCGAACGAGATCCAACGCAACATTCTGACCAAGACCATGCTGGAGCTGTGAGATGAACTTTGATCTGACCGAAGACCGCCAGATGCTGGCGGATACGCTCAAGCGCTATCTGGCCGAGCAATACGACATCGAAACCCGCAATAAGGTTGCCTATGATCTGCCCTGCCACAGCCCCGATAAATGGTCCGAGATGACCGAACTGGGCATCTGTGGCGCCCTGGTAACCGAAGAGGCCGGCGGCTTTGGCGGCGCGGGCTTTGACATTTCGGTGGTGTTCCAGGCCATCGGCGGCACGCTGTGCCCCGAACCCTTCCTCGGCACGCTAATGGCTTCGCGCCTGCTGGCCGCTGCCGGGGCCAATCAGGAAACGCTGGTCGATGGCTCCACCAAATACGCCGTCGGCGTCAGTGAAATCGACGCGCCCTATAACGTCGACTTCACCGAAACCACGGCGACCTCCGCGGGCGACGCCCACACCCTGCAGGGCCGCAAATGCGCGGTCTATGGCGGTGCGGACGCCGACGTCTTCCTCGTCGTGGCGAAACTAGACGGGGCGCTGGCGGTGTTCTCGGTGAACGCAGCCGACGCCAATGTCCTCGCCTACCCGATGATCGACGGCGGCAGCGGCGCCGAGGTGGTGCTGGACAATACCCCCGCCACGCTGGTTTTGGACGATGCCAAAGCCGCGATCGAGGACGCGATCAACGCCGGTCGTCTGGCGCTCTGCGCCGAGGCGGTGGGCGCGATGGACGCCACCTATGCGATGCTGCTGGACTATCTGAAAACTCGCAAGCAGTTCGGCGTGGCCATCGGGTCGTTCCAGGCGCTGCAGCACCGCACCGTCGACCTGCTGACCGAGATCGAGCAGTCCCGCTCCATCGTCGTCAGCGCGGCCGCCAGCCTGAATGACGACGACGCCACAATCAAGGTCGCAATGGCGAAAAACCTGATCGGCCGCGCCGCCCGACAGGTCGCCGAGGAATCGATCCAGATGCATGGCGGCATCGCGATGACATGGGAATACGCCGTTTCGCATTACGCCAAGCGGCTGATCATGATCGATCACCAGCTGGGCGACACCGACCACTGTCTGTCGCAGATCTCGGCCAGCTACGCGGCCTGATCCGATCAGGCCCGGAAGGCCACGGGGCGCGCAACACCGGCACGCCCTTTTTTTGCGGCGCGGCTGGCTTGGGGCCGCACGTAGGCGTATCCGCCCTCTTGCAACTCCACCAGCCGCACAACGCCCGATGGCACCACCGTCGTCCCCGACATCAGCGGGATTTACCTGCCGCCTTCGCACTCATCCTGCAGTGGGTATTGCCGCAGGCGGCAAAGTTGAGGTTCGGCATTTCACGCGACATCGACGACACCCGCTGATCCTCCGGCGACTGGCCCGGAACCAACATGGTCAGAACCGGGGCGATCGGCGGCCATCTCGATCAGCACCTCGTCCCCCTGCGCGGTATAGTCGTTGTGCACATTCTGCGCGTTGTTCAGCGCCATGTTCATCCTCGCCGGATCCTTCTCGTTCACATGAATCGCGACAAAGAGCGTCCGGCCTTTTACCTGAAGCATATCGTGACACGAATATCCCGAGAACGCCGAAGGCGTGGCAGGGTGTTCGTGTCTCAAGTTTAAGGCGGGGCGCTTTAAAGCATTTCGGCGTGAACCTGAATCGCGGGGGGTTCCCTTGATGCATCAGATGTGATTCATCCTTGTTGGGAGGATGGATCATGTCAGCACCTTTGCCATCGACACTCAGGACGCGATTTCAGAGATGCATTGAAGAAGGTTTAAGCGGGCGCGCGGCAGCGTTGCGTTTGCAGCTGTCGCCCGCGACGGGCGCGCGTTGGGCGCGCCAGGTGAGGACGG
>JBFHMM010000129.1:0-10988 GCA_041594355.1 Paracoccaceae bacterium
GAGGTTTCAGGCTGATAGCAACCCTGCCCGCCCCAATCTACCCCGGTTGCGCCAACATCTACTTGATCGAAGTCCTCAATGCAGGGACACTCGGTCGCAACGGGCCCCGTGAGGGGCAGGAATCAATACGGGGGATAACACCATGCAATCTCTACCTTTCAAGCGGGGCATTGCCTCGGCGCTGGCCCTTTCGGCCGGGCTATTCGCCACCCAGGTCATGGCGCAGGGCGACATCACCGTGGCCCTGCAGCTTGAGCCGCCGCATCTGGATCCGACCAGCGCCGCCGCCGGGGCCATTGATTCGGTGCTCTACTCCAATGTTTTCGAAGGGCTGACCCGCTTTGCCAGCGACGGGGCCATCATTCCCGGTCTCGCCGAAAGCTGGGAGATCTCCGAAGACGGGCTGGAGTACACCTTCAAACTGCACAGCGGCGTGACCTTCCACGATGGCACAACGATGGACGCCGAGGATGTGAAATTCAGCCTCGACCGCGCCCGCGCCGAAGACAGCGTGAATGCGCAAAAGGCCCTGTTCGCCGACATCGCCGATGTCACCGTGATCGACCCGACCACGGTCAAGGTCACACTGTCCAAACAAAACGGCAGCCTGCTGTTCAACCTGGCATGGGGCGATGCGGTGATCGTCGCACCCGAGAGCATCGAGAACATCAAGCAGATGCCAGTCGGCACCGGCGCCTTCAAATTCGCGGGCTGGGTACAGGGCGACAGGATCGATCTGGTGAAGAACCCCGATTACTGGGGCACCCCGGCCACTCTGGACGCCGCGACGTTCAAGTTCATCTCGGACCCGACCGCCGCATTCGCCGCCGTGATGGCCGAGGACGTGGACGTTTTCGCGGGCTTCCCGGCGCCGGAGAACCTGCCGCAGTTCGATGCCGACCCCCGATTCCAGGTGCTGCGCGGCTCGTCCGAGGGCGAAACCATTCTGTCGACCAACAACAAGATGCCGCCGTTCGACAACGTCAAAGTGCGTAAAGCCCTGGCTCATGCGATCGACCGCCAGGCGATCATCGACGGCGCGATGTTCGGTCTCGGAACGCCGATTGGCACCCATTTTGCACCGCACAACCCGGACTACGTCGACCTGACTGGCAACTCCACCTATGATCCCGAAATGTCCAAGGCGCTGCTGGCCGAGGCCGGTTTCTCCGACGGGTTCGAGACCACGCTGAAACTGCCGCCGCCCTCCTACGCGCGGCGCGGCGGCGAAATCATCGCCGCGCAGCTCGCTCAGGTCGGAATCAAGGCAGAAATCTCGAACCTGGAATGGGCGCAGTGGCTGGAGCAGGTGTTCAAGGGCAAGGATTTCGGCCTGACCATCGTCAGCCATACGGAACCCTTCGACATCGGCATTTACGCCCGTCCCGACTATTACTTCCAGTATGACAACCCTGACTTCCAGGCGCTGATGGAAACGCTGAACGGAACCACCGATCCGGCCAAGCGGTCCGAGCTGTTGACCACGGCGCAGACCATGATTTCCGAGGACTATGTCAACGGCTACCTGTTCCAGCTGGCCTTCCCAACCGTGGCCAACGCCAAGGTCCAGGGCCTGTGGGAAAACGCACCGACACAGGCCACCGATCTGACCGGCGTCAGCTGGGCGGAATAACTCACGGCGCCTGATGCAACTGCCCCCTGCCCCGATTACCGGGACAGGGGGCGTACGGACCTCCCCCTCCTTTGCCGCAAAGCCTCTTTTTATGCACCTGACCTGCGCCAGCGACTTGCCTTTTTGCATCGCAACCGGGTCGGGCACATCCTGACCAGCATTCTGATCCTGTGTCTTTCATGGCTGATGACCCTGCTCGCGGCAGCCGAGGGGGCTGGACCAGAACACCGTCTCGCTGAACGTCGCGACTTTTGGCAACCCGCTGGACATTCAGATCGGGATCAAGATTGACCAGATTACGGGCGCCGACCAGAAATCGGAAAACTACGGCATCGTGGCCACCCTACGGATGTAATGGAAGGATCCGGCGCTTGCGTTCAATCCGGTGGAAAACAAGCGCGACTACCAAGTCTACCAGCCCGACCCAGTTGTGAACCGCGTCCGGGACGCCGATAGCATCGCACCTCTTTTCGTGATCCAAAACCAGCAGTCGAAACGATGGATCCAGCAGCCGGTGATCGTTGGTCACCCTCATGGTAAAATCCACTATCTGGACAAATCATCGCTGACACCGCAGACACCGTATTTCAATTGCATCGTTTCCCCTTTGACCGGAAAAGCTCTTCTTTGAAAGCGTGTCTGCCTTTCACGAAGATCTGTTGACCTATTCGGTCATCGAAGAGTCGTCCAGCCTGGGGGACCTGCTCGGCGAAGAAGAATGGATTCTTGAGAACCCGGTAATGGAAGTAACCAACGCGGTGGGCTTAGCCGGCAAGCCCAGCAGCATGGTCCGACTGGGGTTCGAGGGGCGTCGCCACATCATGTATTACGGCACGCGGATCTTTATCCCCTGGTACTGATCCTGGTTTCCTGGGCCGCGTTTTTTTCGAAGAATACCGCAAGCGGATCGAGGTCGCGAGGGCCAACCTGCTGGGCTTTGTCGGCTTTAACTGGATGATTTTGGGACAGCCCGCCAAAACTGGAGTACCTGACGTTTCTGGATTTCATCTTACAGCTGATGTTCGTGGTCACCGGCGCGATCATCGTCTTCGACGTCGGCCTGCGCTGGACGAGGATCGACGGCCGCGAAGCCGCGACGCGCACCCTTGATAAATATGCGGTCAATTGATCTACTCGTTGGGTTATATTGCGACCGCCTCCTTTGCCAACGTGCGTTTTTTTATGTCAGCCAGAGCGGTTGCGGCTGCGTAATCCTCTGGACCCGCCTGGAGCGCGCACCTAACCTGACGCCAATGCTGCGCTATTCTCTCAAACGTCTGCTGTCGCTGGTCGTCAGCTTGGCTGTCGCAAGTCTGGTGATCTTCTTTGTGATCGAAGTGGCACCGGGCGACCCCGCCTCTTTCATGCTGGGCATCAACGCCCAGCCCGATACCATTGCCGCCCTAAGAACCGAACTGGGGTTGGATGTCGGCAAGATGCAGCGCTACCTGAACTGGGTCGGTGGGATGCTACAGGGCGATTTCGGCACCTCCTATACCTACCGCACGTCCGTCTCCACCATGGTCGCGGATCGCCTTTGGGTGTCGCTGCCGTTGGCGATATATGCGTTGGCGCTGTCGACGCTGATCGCCTTTCCCGCCGGGATCTATGCCGCCGCGCGCCGGGGCAAACCGGGCGACATGGCGGTGATGGGGGCGACGCAACTGGGTGTCGCGGTGCCGAATTTCTGGTTCGCGATGATGCTGGTGCTGATTTTCGCAATTAATCTACGCTGGTTCGGGGCGGGCGGTTTTCCGGGCTGGGACAAGGGCGTTTGGGGCGGTATCCACGCGCTGACCCTGCCCGCAATCGCTCTGGCGCTGCCGCAGGCGGCGATTCTGGCGCGGGTTATGCGATCCGCCCTGCTGGATATCCTGGGCGAGGATTTCATGCGCACGGCGCGCGCCAAGGGGCTAAGCCGACGGCAGGCCCTGTGGCGGCATGGCGTTCGCAACGCGCTGATCCCGGTGCTGACGATCATCGGGCTGCAGTTTTCCTTCCTTCTGGCGGGATCGATCATCATCGAGCAGGTCTTCTACCTGCCCGGCTTGGGCCGGCTGGTGTTTCAGGCGATTTCCTCGCGCGACCTGATCGTGGTGGAATCTGTGGTGATGCTGCTGGTCTTTGCGGTGATCACCGTCAATTTCCTGGTCGATCTAGCCTATGCCGCAGTCGACCCCCGGCTGAGGTCCCGCACATGAGCCGCAATCTGATCCTTGGCGCAATGCTGTCCTCGCTGGTGGTGCTGGCAGCGCTGGTGTCTTTTGTCTGGACGCCGTTCGACTACACCGCGATGAACATCCCGGCCAAACTGCAGACACCCAACGCCACCCATTGGCTGGGCACCGATCATTTCGGTCGCGACATGTTCTCGATGATCATTGTTGGCGCGCGCACATCGATCGCGGTAGCGCTGGTAGCCGTGGGCATCGGCATGGGGCTGGGCGTGCCACTGGGGCTGGCCGCCGCCGCCCGCAAGGGCAGCTGGCTAGACGAACTGATCATGCGCGGCAACGACCTGGTCTTTGCCTTCCCGTCGCTGGTGATCGCCATCCTGATCACCGCCGTGTTTGGCGCGGGGGCGATCAACGCGATCATCGCCATCGGCATTTTCAATATCCCCGTCTTTGCCCGGATCACCCGAGGGGCCGCGCTGTCGCTGTGGGAGCGCGAGTTCATCATGGCGGCCCGCGTTGCCGGGAAATCCGCCACCCGGATCTCCTTTGAACACATCCTGCCCAACGTCATGAACCTGCTGATCGTGCAGGGTACCATCCAGTTTTCACTGGGTATCCTGGCCGAGGCAGCACTGTCCTACGTCGGCTTGGGCGCACAGCCGCCAACGCCCAGCTGGGGCCGGATGCTGGCCGACAGCCAGACCATGGTCAGCTTTGCGCCGCACCTCGCGCTGATCCCCGGTTGCGCGATCATCGTGACCGTGCTGGGGCTGAACCTGATGGGCGACGGCCTGCGCGACTGGCTCGACCCCAAGCTCAGGGTGGCCCGCACATGAGCCTGCTAGAGATCCGTAACCTGTCCCTGTCAATCCGCGACTTCGAGGTGCTCAAGGGCGTGTCGCTGTCCGTCGCGTCGGGCGAAATCGTCGCCGTCACCGGCGAAAGCGGATCGGGAAAGTCGATGACCGCGCTGGCGGTGATGCAATTGCTGCCGGAGCACAGCCTTACCTCTGGCCAGCTGACGCTCGACGGCACCGACCTGCTGGCCAGCAGCGAAGCCGAAATGTGCGCCCTTCGCGGCCACTCCGTGGGGATGGTTTTTCAGGAACCGATGACCGCCTTGAACCCGGTCAAGACCATTGGCGACCAGGTCATGGAGACCATCCTCGTCCACAGGGCGATGTCGCCCGCCGATGCCCGCCAGCGCGCCCGGGACGTGCTGACCCGCGTCGGCCTGCCCGCCGACCGTTTTCCGATGTCGCGCTATCCGCATGAACTCAGCGGAGGCCAGCGCCAGCGCGTCGTCATCGCAATGGCCATCGCACTGCAACCCAGGCTGCTGATCGCGGATGAGCCAACAACCGCGCTGGATGTCACCACGCAGGCGCAGATCCTCGACCTGCTCAAGGGACTGGTGGCGGACTATGGCATGGGACTGCTGATGATCACCCATGACCTGGCGGTGGTCGCGGATATGGCCGACCGTATCGTCGTCATGCGCCACGGCGAGGTGATCGAAACCGGTCCCACCGTTGAACTGCTGGCCGACATGAAACACCCTTATACGCGGATGCTCTTCGCCGCCTCGGCGCATCAGGTCGCCCTGCCCGATGCCCCCGCGCCCGATCCGCTGCTTCAGGTGCAGGGCGCCGTGCGTGACTATCGCCTGCCACGCACGCAACTGTTCCGCCCAGCCGGGCATTTTCGCGCGGTCAAGGGCGTCAGCTTTACCCTGAACCGAGGTGAGCGGCTGGGACTGGTCGGCGAATCCGGTTGCGGAAAATCGACCCTGACACGGGCCATTCTGGGGCTGGAGCCACTGCAACAGGGCTCCATCACGCTGGACGGCGAACCGGTGTTTTCCGGAACCCGCCCGAACCTGGCCGTGCGCCGCAAGATGTAGGTCGTGTTCCAGGATCCGTTCGGATCCTTTAATCCCCGCCACCCGGTCGACCGGCTGATCACCGAACCGTTTCATCTGCTCGAAGACCCGCCGACCGGAGCCGCCCGCACCGAAGCGATCGCCGAGGCGCTGACCGCCGTGGGCCTGAAACCCGAAGATGCAGGCAAATACATTCACCAGTTCTCGGGCGGACAGCGACAGCGCATCGCCATCGCCCGCGCCCTGATCATCCGCCCCGAACTGATCCTCTTCGACGAGGCGGTCAGCGCGCTCGACGTCTCGGTCCGCGCGCAGATTCTCGACCTGCTGGCCGATCTCTGCCGTGCCTACAACCTGACCTACCTGTTCATCTCCCATGACCTCAGCGTCGTGCGTACCGTGACCGACCGGGTTCTCGTCATGCAGGCTGGCGAAATCGTCGAACAGGGAGAGACCGAAACAGTGTTCTCTACCCCGCAACACTCCTACACCCGCAGCCTGATTGCCGCCGCCCCCCGACTGCCCGATCCCGCTGCCCTGAAGAAAGCCGAACATCATGTCTGATGCCCTTTGGTTCGACCCCGCGCTCTGCCTGATCGGCGGGGATTGGATTGCGCCCGCCACTGGCGAAACCCTGCCACTGATCAACCCCTCCGACGGCAGCACCCTGTGCGGCATCGCGCGCGGCACCGGCCCGGACATCGACGCGGCGGTTTACGCCGCCCAGGTCGCGCTGGACGGCGACTGGGGCGCCATGCCCGCCTTTGAACGCGGGCGCATCCTGACCCGGCTGGGCCAACTGGTGCTGGACCACCTCGACGCCCTGGCCATGATCGAGGCCGCCGACGTGGGCAAGCCGCTGACGCAGGCCCGCGCCGATGCGGTAGCGCTGGCGCGCTACTGCGAATTCTACGGCGGCGCAGCCGACAAGGTGATGGGCGAAACCATTCCCTATCTCGACGGCTACACCGTCTACACCCTGCGCGAACCGCATGGGGTGACAGGCCATGTCGTTCCATGGAACTATCCGATGCAAATCATCGGCCGCTCGGTCGGTGCGGCGCTGACAATGGGCAACGCCTGCGTCCTGAAACCCGCCGAAGAAGCCTGCCTGACCGCGCTCGCCTTCGCCCACCTGGCACAACAGGCCGGCCTGCCCGCGGGCGCTTTGAACGTGGTGCCGGGGCTAGGGGCCGAGGCCGGCGCAGCGCTGACCTCGCACCCCGGCATCCACCACATCAGCTTTACCGGATCGGTCGCCACCGGCGCGCTGGTGCAGGCCGCCGCCGCGAAAAATGTAGTGCCGGTGACGCTGGAACTGGGCGGAAAATCCCCGCAACTGGTGTTCGACGATGCCGATCTCGACGCCGCACTGCCGTTTCTCGTCAATGCCGGCTGCCAGAACGCCGGGCAGACCTGTTCCGCTTCTTCCCGCATTCTCGTCCAGCGCGGCGTATACAATCAGGTCCGCAGCCGCATGGCCGCGGCCTACGCCGATCTCACCGTCGGGCCCGCCACCCAGGATCTGCGCGTCGGCCCGCTGATCTCGGCCCGGCAAAAGGACATCGTCACGGGATTTCTCGCCCGCGGCGCCGACCTAGACATTGCGGCCCAGGGCGTGATCGCCGATCATGCCCCGGCCACCGGTGCCTACGTCCGGCCCACGCTCTTTGCAGACGTGCCCTCCGACCACCCGCTTGCCCGCGACGAAATCTTCGGCCCCGTACAGGTGCTGATCCCCTTCGATACCGAAGAGGAGGCGGTGCAGATCGCCAACGGCACCGACTACGGGCTGGTGGCCAGCATCTGGACCGCCAACGGCGCGCGGCAAATGCGGCTGGCAAAACGACTGCACGCTGGTCAGATCTTCATCAACAACTACGGCGCGGGCGGCGGCGTCGAACTGCCTTTCGGCGGCATCGGCAAATCCGGACACGGCCGCGAAAAAGGCTTCGAGGCCCTCTACGGTTTTTCCCAGCTCAAAACCGTCGCCGCCCTGCACGGCTGACTCCCGGCTTTTTCTGATCCAAAGGATCCTGGAGGGAGGCTCCTGGCACCGGTGCCAGGGGCAGCGCCCCAACCTCAGACGATCACTTCCATCCGCTGCTGTTCGCCCACGCCAAACACCCGTTTGTATCGCTCGATTTCATCGGCGGGGCCCATCGCCTTCTCGGGATTGTCCGACAGCTTCACCGTTGGGCGCCCGTTGGCCGACACCGCCTTGCACACCAGCGAAAACGGTGCCAGCGCATCATTCGGCACCAGCCCGCGAAAATCATTGGTCAGCAGCGTACCCCAACCAAAAGACGCCTTGACCCGCCCCTGGAACTGCGTGTGCAGCTCGGCGATCTTGTCCACGTCCAGACCGTCCGAGAAAATCACCCGCTTCTGCGTCGGATCCTCCCCGCGCGAGCGCCACCAGTCGATAGCGATCTCGGCGGCCTTGGCGGGATCGCCGCTGTCGATACGGATCCCGGTCCACCCCGCCAGCCAATCGGGCGCATGTTCCAGGAACCCCTTGGAGCCATAGGTATCGGGCAGGATGATCCGCAGATTGCCCTCGTGTTCGTCATGCCAGTCCGACAGAACGTCGTAGGGCGCCTGCGCCAGCGCCTCGTCCGTTTCCGCCAGTGCGGAATAAACCATCGGCAACTCATGGGCATTGGTCCCGATCGCCTCGACTTCGCGACGCATCGCGATCAAGCAGTTGGACGTGCCGGTGAATTTCGGGCCCAGCCCTTCGATCATCGCCTGCACGCACCAATCCTGCCACAGAAAGGAATGCCGCCTGCGGGTCCCGAAATCTGCAATCCCCAGCCCGTCGATGTCACGCAGTTTCTCGATTTTTTCCCAGACCCGCGTCATCGCCCGAGCGTAGAGAACCTTCAACTCGAAACGGCGCAGATCGTTCAGGACCGCGCGGCTGCGCAGTTCCATCAGCACAGCCAGCGCCGGGATTTCCCACAACATGACTTCCGACCAGTTGCCCTCAAACGTCAATTCATACTGGTCGCCCTTGCGTTCCAGGAAATAGGGCGGCAGCCGCAGGTTCTCGAACCATTCCATGAAATCAGGGCGGAACATCTGGCGTTTGCCATAAAAGGTGTTGCCACGCAGCCAAGTGCTCTCCCCGCGGCTCAACGAAAGCGAACGGATATGATCCAGCTGTTCGCGCAGTTCGCCTTCATCGATGAGCTTGGCCAGGGGAACGTCCTTGGACCGGTTGATCAGAGAAAACGTGACCTGTGTGTCGGGCTTGTTGCGAAACACCGACTGGCACATCAGCAACTTGTAGAAATCCGTGTCGATCAAGGACCGGACAATCGGGTCGATCTTCCACTTGTGATTGTAGACTCGGGTGGCAATATCGACCATTTCAGGCTCCGCAGGCTTTCGGCCCAACGGTTTAACCAAGCGTTCCTAGCCTTGTCTAGGGCTGTGCCGCTGTCGGGCCAGTGCCGACAGCCCCCCTGCAATGTTGAATCATGCAGGTCAGCAAATCGCTCCGGCGCACCGGTTTGGCCAGAAAATCGTCGATTCCCGCGTCCAGGCAGGCGGCCTGATCGCTGTCCATGGCATTGGCGGTCAGCGCCACAATCGCCGGTTGTTGCGTGCCAAATTCGCGAATGTGGCGTGTTGCATCCAACCCGTTCATGCCCGGCATCGACATATCCATGAAAACCAGATCCGGGCAGGACGCCCGTACCATTTCCACCGCTTGCTGCCCGTCGTGGGCAAATTCCAGACGCAGCGGCAGATCCCCGAGATATTTACGGATCAGCAGCCGGTTGACCTTGTTGTCCTCGGCCACCAGCACCCGTTTTCTCGCCAACACGTCTGTCGTCCCGACAGGCGCGTCAGGATCTCGCCGCAGCGCCCCGGTCTCCTGCGAGCTGACCGGTTCCACCGGCAAGGCCACCGTAAAGCGGCTGCCCTCCCCGGGACAGGACGCCACCGCGATAGTACCTCCCATCGCTTCGATCATCATGCGTGAAATGGTCAGTCCCAGCCCGGTGCCGCCAAACCTGCGCGTGGTTACGGCATCGGCTTGCGAGAACCGTTCGAACACGCGATCCAGCTTGTCAGGTGCTATCCCGATCCCGGTGTCGCGCACCTCAACCTGCAGCATCCGGCCCTCTGCCGAGGACGTGAGCTCTACCGCGACCGTCACGCCCCCCTTTTCGGTGAACTTGATCGCATTTCCGATGAGGTTGATCAGGATCTGCCGCAACCGCCCATCATCCAGGCGGACAAGCACCGGCACCGACGGGTCGAATTCAAGAACCAGCTTCAGCCCCTTGGCCAGTGCTTGTGGTTCAAGAAGGCGCCTGATGTCATCCAGACAGGCGCGCAGGTGGAACACGACAGGGCTCAGCTGCATCTTGCCGGCATCCAGCTTGGACAAGTCAAGAATATCGTTGATGATCTTCAGCAACAGCTGGGCGGAACTGCGGATCGTGTCGTTATACAATTGCTGGTCCGGTGACAGATCGGTATCGGCCAGCATATCCGACATGCCGATGACCCCGTTCATCGGTGTGCGGATTTCGTGGCTCATCGAGGCCAGAAAATCGGTCGTGGCCTGTGCGGCATCTTCCGCGGCCCGGCGCGCTTCGGCCATTTTCCGGGCATAGGCCCGCGCGGCCGTGACATCCCGTTCGATCGCCACCGTCATCTCTACCTGCCCGTCCGCATCCAGTACCGGAACAAGGTTGGTCTCGATCCAGATCCTGCGTCCATCGCGTGTCATGTTCAGGATCTCGCCGCGAAATGGCCGCCCGTCACGAATGGCCTCTGCAATGGCGTCAATCGTTTCCGGATCGGTATCCGGACCATTCAACAGATCGCCGGGCGTACGACCGATTACCTCGTCCTGAGCATACCCGGTTGTTCGCGTGAACGCGTCGTTGACCCACGTGATACGTCCCCCGGCATCCGACAGAACCACATTGTCGTTGGCATTGCGTGCGACCAGGGACAACTGTTGCGTCTCTTTCTGGCGCTGTACCAACTTGGTATTGATCGCGGCCAGTTCCCGACCCTTTTCAACCAGGGCCAGCGTGTTTCCCCGATGCAGCCGAAAACCGCTGCTCACGAACTTCAGAAAGGTGAACACCATGTAGGCCAGCAAGGCCGCTCCCGCCGCATCCATTGCAGCCAAAACGCCCGGTCCGCCGCTGACAGGAACGGACACGGCAAACAGAACCGCCGGCGTTGCGGCGTAAATGATCAGCCGCGTCAGTGCCGCATGGCGATGGAATGGCAACACCAAGCCGCCATTGATTGCCGCGCCGGC
>JBFHMM010000130.1:0-10919 GCA_041594355.1 Paracoccaceae bacterium
GATCCGCGCGCATGGGCGCGCGGATCGAACGGGTCGATGGGGTGAGGTCTGACCACCAAGAATTTTTCGAAAATTCTTGTCAAAAATCTTTCACAGATTTTTGCGTTGCGCCCGTGGCAACGGCAAACGGGCCGGAGCATCCGCTCCGGCCCGTTTTGATCTCGATACCTCTGGTCGGCGGGTGTTATTCGCCGCCGCCCAGCTGGTGGACATAGATGCTGACCGCGCGGACCTGCGCTTCGCTCAGGCGTCCGCTCCAGGGTGGCATCACGCCATAGCGGCTGTTGGTGACCGTCTCGGTCAGGGTGGCGTAGTCGCCGCCATAGAGCCAGATCGCATCCGTCAGGTTCGGTGCGCCCTGATAGATGTCGCCCGTACCGTCCTCGGCATGGCATGCGGCGCAGTTCTCTTCGAAAACCACGGCGCCCGCTTCAACCTTGGAGGCGTCCTGCGGGTCGCCCGAGAGCGACATCACATAGTTCACGACCTCGTCGATCTGCGCCGTTTCCAGCAGTTCGTCGCGACCGAATGCGGGCATCTCCGAGTAACGCGCATCGTCGTCTTCCTCGTTACGGATCCCGTGCGACACCGTTGTATGGATGTCCTCGATGGTTCCGCCCCAGAGCCAGCTGTCATCCAGCAGGTTCGGGTAACCCTTGGCCCCCGCCGCGCCCGAACCGTGGCATTGGGCACACCAGGTCTTGAACACCGCCGACCCGGCCGAGATGGCATAGCCGTTCAGTTCGGGATCGGCGCTGATTTCGGTCAGCTCCGCGCTGGCCAGCCGTTCGTTGATCGCGGCATTCGATTCCTCGACCGCCGCGATGTCAGCGGCAACGTTGGCGCGGGTCGAGAACCCTTTGTAGCCCGCGGTGGCGCCGGTCAGCCCCGGCCAGGCCGGATAGGCGATCGAGTACCAGATCCCCCAGACGATGCAGATATAAAAGACCCAGACCCACCATTTGGGCAGCGGGTTGTTGAATTCCTCGATACCGTCCCAGCTATGGCCGGTGGTTTCGGGATCCTGTTTCTGGACAGGTTTCTTGCTCATGACCGCGCCTCCTTGATGGCGGGATTGTCGCCCCCCAGGGGCGCGCCGATTTCATCGCCCCGCGCGGGTGCGGGGGCATCAGTGTGGCGGAACGGGATGTCCGCGGTATCGCGGTAGGTCTTGCTGCTGCCCGGCCGGAAGACCCAGAGGATCACTCCGATGAAGAAGGCAAACAGCACCAGCAGCATCCAGCTGTCCGCGAACTGTCTCAGGATCGTGTAGTTTTCCATCACACTCCCCCTAGCGGCTCGCATCCGGCGTGAAGGTCGAGAAATCGACCAGCGTGCCCAACATCTGCAGGTAGGCGATCAGCGCGTCCGCTTCCGACACACCGGGCTGCCCGTCGAAGTTACGCACGTTCACGCTGTCTTCGCCATAGCGTTCCAGCAGACCGTCATAGTCGCTGTCCGGGTCTGCCTGCGCCAGGAAGTCGATCTGAGCGTTGTGCAGCATCTCGTCCGAATAGGGCACGCCGACAAACGCATGGGTGCTCATCAGGTCCCGCATGTACTTGCCGTCGATCATCTTGTTCTCAAGGAACCCGTATTTCGGCATCACCGATTCAGGCACCACCGCCTGCGGGTCGCGCAGGTGATCGACATGCCACTCGTCCGAGTAGCGGCCGCCGACACGGGCCAGGTCAGGCCCGGTCCGCTTGGACCCCCACTGGAACGGGTGGTCGTACATCGACTCAGCCGCCAGCGAATAGTGACCATAGCGTTCGACCTCATCCCGCATCGGGCGGATCATCTGGCTGTGGCAGACATAGCAGCCTTCGCGGATGTAGATCTCGCGCCCCGCCAGTTCGAGAGGGGTGTAAGGGCGCATGCCCTCCACCTTCTCGATGGTGTTCTCAAGATAGAACAGGGGTGCGATCTGAACGATCCCGCCGATGGTGACGACCAGGAAGCTGAAGATCAGCAGGAGGGTCGCGTTGGTCTCGAGGATTTTATGCTTGTCGAGAATAGACATCTGTCCAGCCCTCCTTATTCAGCCGGGACCGCGACCGACAGGCTGACCTCTTTGGCCGGCGCCCGACGAACGGTCATCCACAGGTTGTAGCACATGATGACGGCACCGGAGAGGAACAGGACCCCCCCCAGACCACGCACCACATACATCGGGAACTTGGCGGCCACGGTATCGGCGAAGGAATTCACCAGGAAGCCGTTGGCATCCACTTCGCGCCACATCAGGCCTTCCATGATACCGGTCACCCACATCGACGCGGCGTAGAGCACAATGCCGATGGTGGCGAGCCAGAAGTGCCAGCTGACCAGCGACAGCGAGTAGAGACGCTGGCGCTTCCACAGCACCGGCACCAGGAAGTACAGCGCGCCAAAGGTGATCATGCCGTTCCAGCCCAGGGCACCGGAGTGCACGTGGCCGATGGTCCAGTCGGTGTAGTGGCTCAGCGAGTTGACCGCACGGATCGACATCATCGGGCCTTCGAAGGTGGACATCCCGTAGAAGCCGACCGAGATCACCATCATGCGGATGATCGGGTCTGTGCGCAGCTTGTCCCAGGCGCCCGACAGCGTCATCAGGCCGTTGATCATGCCGCCCCAGGAGGGCATCCACAGCACGACCGAGAACACCATGCCCAGCGTCGAGGCCCAGTCAGGCAGCGCGGTATAGTGCAGGTGGTGCGGACCGGCCCAAATGTAGATAAAGATCAGCGCCCAGAAGTGAATGATCGACAGCTTGTAGGAGAACACCGGCCGTTCGGCCTGTTTAGGGATGAAATAGTACATCATGCCGAGGAAGCCGGCGGTCAGGAAGAAACCCACCGCGTTGTGGCCGTACCACCACTGGGTCATGGCATCCTGCACACCGCTCATGACCTGAACCGAGCGCGAGCCCCAGATCGAGACCGGGATCGACAGGTTGTTGACTACGTGCAGCATCGCCACGGTGACGATGAACGACAGGTAGAACCAGTTGGCCACGTAGATATGCGGCTCTTTCCGCTTGATTATGGTACCAAGGAAAACGGCCAGGTAGGCGACCCAGACGATGGTCAGCCACAGATCGACGTACCATTCGGGTTCGGCGTATTCTTTCGACTGGGTGCCGCCCAGCAGATAGCCGGTCGCCGCCAGAACGACAAAGAACTGGTAGCCCCAGAACACGAACCAGGCCAGGTTGCCGCCCCACAGGCGCGCGGCCGAAGTCCGCTGTACCACGTAAAAGGACGTCGCGATCAGGGCGTTGCCGCCAAAGGCAAAGATCACGGCCGAGGTGTGCAAGGGCCGCAGACGGCCGAAATTGGCATAGCCTTGCGCCCATTCGAAGTTCAAGCCGGGAAACGCCAGCTGAAAGGCTATGACGACACCGACGAGAAACCCAACGACGCCCCAAAGGGCGGTTGCGATGACCCCGGCGCGCACCACGCTGTCGAAGTATTCATTTTGCGGTGAACCGGCTTTGGCCGGGCCACCGGTGCCACGCACTGTGAAAAAAAACAGCCCGACAGATACCAGCAATATGAGAATTGCGTGGACCATGTAGGCCGCATCCCGTGCGTAGTTGATCGCCATCACTGAAAACACTGCGATCAAACCAAGCACGATAAGCTTGATAATATTAGACATTTTGCGTCCCTTTGGCTTGTCCAGCGCGATTCTTTCGCCGCGCAAGACGGATGTGTACCGAGCGTTAGATGCAAAAACACGAAGGTAACTGCTTTGATCTGTATCAAGACAACAGCCCGGTTTCTGTGACACGCATCGTTCATTGACGACGCACATCGGAAAACTTCGGACCAGTTCAATCCGGAGACTCCAGCACACGAGGTATTGATGTCTTACAAATCGCTGCTGACCGTTTTGACGGACAAGGAAATCGCGGCGGCTCCGCTTGCGCAGATCGTTGCCCTGGCCGAAAGCCATGACGCCCACGCCGAGGCCCTGTGCCTGGGGGTCGACCGAACCCAGACCGGCTACTACTACGCCGGCGCCAACGCAATGATCCTGCAGGAAACCCTGACGCGCGCCAACGCCGAGGCGGGCGAGATCCTGAAATATGCCAGCGAGGTGCTGCGCAAGAGCGGGGTTCGCTGGTCGGCCGAGGACGGCGTCGCCCAGATCGCCGATCTGGGCCGCCATGTCGCCCATCGCGCCCGGTTCTCCGACCTGGTCGTTCTGCCCAAGCCCTACGGTGAAAACCGTGGCGCCGAGGTCGAGCCGATTGTTGAGGCGGCGATGTTCGAAGGCCGCGCGCCGGTGCTGGTGGTGCCCGACGACGTCACCCTTTCGGGTCAGCCCAAGACGGTGATGGCGGCCTGGAACGAAAGCGTCGAGGCGCTGACGGCGATGCGGATGGCGCTGCCCTTCCTGATGTCCGCCGACCTGGTTCGGGTCGTGATCATCGACCCGCCCCAGCACGGTCCGGAACGGTCAGACCCCGGCGGGTTGCTCAGCCAGATGCTGGCGCGCCACGGGGTCACCTGCGAGATCGACGTCCTGTCCAAGACGATGAGCCGTGTGTCCGACGTACTGAACCGACACGCCACCGATACCGGGTCGGAAATGATCGTGATGGGCGCCTATGGGCACTCGCGGTTCCGCGAGGCGATCCTGGGCGGTGCGACGCGCAACATGCTGGAACAGGCGAAAGTCCCGGTTTTCATGGCCCACTAGGGCCATGCAGGCTCACGGGGATGGGAAAGAGGGGCGCCGGCGGCCCCTCCTTTTTGCGATCAGGCTTTCTTGATCAACCCGATCACGAACAGCAGGATCACCGCGCCGATGGTCGAATGCAACAGCGCGGACCAGAAGCCGCCCCCGACGGACAGCCCGATAGTTGGCAGGACCAGCCCGGCCACAAAGGCACCGACAATCCCGACGATAATATTTCCCAGCAGGCCAAAGCCGCGTCCCTTCATGATCCGGCCGGCCAGCCAGCCCGCCAGGGCGCCGACAATCAGCATGACAATCAAACTTTCGAGTCCCATCGCGCTTCCTTTCAAGATGTAAGAACCACGCTGACAGCGCATCGCGTCTGGATCAACCCCGGACGGATCACCGCGCTACCGCACGAAATGCAACCCGGTGAACTCCGCCCGCATCTTTGCGGTGCGCGGCGCGATCTGATCAGGGTCATTCGCACGCAGCGCCTCGGCGATCAGCGTCGCCAGCCGGGGTGCATGCGCCGGCGTCACCCCCCTGCGCACCAGTTCCGGCGTCCCGATCCTGAGACCGTTCATGTCGCCTTCGACAGGGTCGATAGGCAAACCGATCCCGCAGGCGAGGAACCCGGCCCGTCGCAGTATCCTGGAAGCGGTCTGCCCACCGCCAAAGGCCGCCGCCTCGAGCGCGAACTGATGCGACCGGGTCGCCTGATCGCCGGCCCGGAACACCGGCAGACCCTCTGCGGCCAATGCCTCGGCGAGCGCCTGAGCCAGATCCACCATGGCGCCGGCATAGGCCGCGCCGAATTCGATCCAGTCGAGCAGGGAGATCGCCAGCGCCGCCGATTTTGCGGCATCGAAGTTCGCGGTCATGCCGGGAAAAGCAATGGCATCGAGCCGCTCGGCAATATCGGTGTCATTGGTGACAATCAGGCCGCCCGCCGGGCCACCGAGGCTCTTGTAGGTGCTCATCGTCATCAGGTGCGCGCCCTCGTCCAGCGGATTGGCCCAGACCCCGCCGGCGACGATGCCGCACTGGTGCGCGGCGTCAAAGAGCAGATGCGCCCCCACCTCGTCAGCGATGGCGCGGATGTCACGCACGGGGTGCGGCACGAGGTTCAGGCTGCCGCCGATGGTGATGATCCGGGGCTTCACCCGCTGCGCCTGTTCCCGCAGCGCCGCGACATCGACGCTGTAGCCGTCGGCGCGCAGCGGCGCGGCATGCGTCTGTAGCCCGTACAGCCCCGCGCAGCCGTCCGAATGATGGGTCACATGCCCACCGATGGCGGCGGGCGGCGCGATGATCGCGTCTCCCGGCCGGGCCAGTGCCATGAACCCATAGAGGTTGGCCAGAGCGCCCGAGCCCACCCGGATCTCGGCATAGCGGGCGGAAAACACCTGCGCGGCCAGTTCGGCGGCGATGACCTCAATCTCCTCGATCGCTTCCAGCCCCATTTCGTATTTGTCGCCGGGATATCCCAGCGACGGGCGCGAGCCGAGCCCGGCGCCCAGCGCGGCCTCGGCCCGGGGGTTCATCACGTTGGTGGCGGGGTTGAGGTTAAAGCATTCCGCGTCGTGGATCGCCCGGTTGCGGTCGATGAGCGTGCCGATCCGCGCCGCGATTTCGGCCGGTTCCTGCGCGGCGGTGCGCGCGGCGATGGACTGGATGTAGGTTTCGCACGGGGCGGGCACCCAGGGCCGGGGGGCAAGCTGCGGCATGGTCATCTCCTGTGTTGGTCACAGGATGCGGCAAGCCGGGGCTTGCCCGCAAACCAGTTTTGCGAAAAATTACCCTTAGAAAAAATAAGGCTTATGCATGGCCATTGACCCGCCCCGCCCGAAACAATTGCCGCTGAACGCGCTGCGCGCCTTCGAGGCGGCGGCACGGCTTGGCGGATTTGCCGATGCGGCGGGCGAACTGGGTGTCACACCCGGCGCAATATCGGCGCATGTAAAGTCCATCGAGACCGCATTGCAGGCCCAGCTTTTCACCCGGTCCGCACGGCAGGTGGAGCTGACCGAAATAGGCGCACGGGTTCTGCCGGAACTCACGGCGGCCTTTGACGCGCTGGGGCGTGCGATGCAGACGCTGCAGTCCGAGGCGGCGCCGCAACGGGTGCATATCGCAGCACTGCCATCGGTGGCGCAGCTGTGGCTTTCGCCGCGATTGCCGCGGCTGAGGGCCGGGGCGCCGGAGATCCGGATTTCGATAACCGCGACGGAGGCGCCGCCGAACCTCAAGCGAACGCCCTACGATCTATGCCTTTTCTTTGGCACTGAAGGCGGCACCGTTGTGGCCAAAGACCGGATCTTTCCAGTCTGTTCCCCGGCCGTGGCGGAAAGCCTGTCCACACCGGAGAATCTGCGCGACGTACCCTGCCTGAGCGATACGACATGGCGGCGGGACTGGCAAACCTGGGCGGCCACGGCGATGCCCGGTCGCGGGTTTGTTCCACGCGGGCCGGTCTACTCGCTCTACACGCTGGCGGTCGAGGAAACCGTCAACGGGGCCGGTGTGTTGATGGGGCATGAGGCGCTGCTTGCCCGGCACCTTGCAGAGGGAAGCCTGGTCGCCCCGTTCGCCGAGACGGTGCCGTCGAAACAGAGCCTGCGTATGTGGAGCCCCCGCCCTATCCGCCCGGGAACTCCGGTCGCCCGGGTCTGCCAGTGGCTCGGCACCGATGGCTGAGGAGAAATAGTCGAACAGGCGCGCACGGCCTCTCAAACCCGCTTGGAAACCCGGCACCGCTGCCGGGAATCAGATGTCGCGGATCAGATGGCGGCGGTCAGATGGCGGCGGTCAGACCAGCAAGCCGCCGTCGCTGTCGTCGCCCGCCTCTTCCATCAGGCGGCCCATGTCGGGAATGGTCACGTGGCGCTTGCCCTCAAGGCGAATCACGCCGTCCTTTTTCAAAGCCGACATTTGGCGGCTGACCGTCTCCAGCGTCAGACCAAGGTAATCGGCCATGGCCTCGCGGGTCAGGGGCAGATCGAACACCATCTGCCCGGAGGGGCCACCGGTATTCAGCGAGGCATCCCGACGCGCGATAATCGACAGCAGGCTGGCGATTTTCTCGCGCGCGGTCTTGCGGCCCAGCACCAGCATCCATTCACGGGCGGCATCCAGCTCGTCCAGTGTCATTTCCAACAGCCGGTGCGCGATGCGCGGCGTCTTGACCATCAGCTCTTCGAACGGCTTTTTGCGGAAACAGCACATGACGATATCTGTTGTCGCAACAACGTCATAGGCGGCCCCTTCGCGACCCGGACGGCCGACGAAATCCGACGGCAACAGCAGGCCGACCATCTGGGTGCGCCCGTCTTCCATCGTCTGCGTCAGCGTCGCGATGCCGGACACGACCGACCCTACAAAGCCCATCTTGTCGCCCGACCAGATGATCGTCTGTCCGGCCTCGAAACTTCGGTAGTACTTGATCTCTTCCAGCTGCTCCAACTCGTCGGTTTCGCATTGTGCACAAACAGCCCGGTGCCGGATCGGGCAATCGGAACAAGTCACGGAAATTGTCGGTCCTGGCGCGTTCATTGGCTGTACCAATTGATCTGAGTCAAAGATGTCTTTTGACACTAAAGTCTACCTTAAAGTCATGAATATGAAATCTCAATTGGCGAGTCTGGGTTTATTTGACGCAAAAGTCCCGCGTTATACCAGCTACCCGACGGCCCCCCACTTCAGCAACGACGTGGGGGCAGGGCTTTTTGGCGACTGGATTTCAGGCGTCGCGCCCGGCTCCGCAATATCGCTGTATGTCCATATCCCCTTCTGCCGCCGCCTGTGCTGGTTCTGCGCCTGTCGCACCCAAGGCACACAGACGGACGGTCCGGTGGCGGCCTACCTTGAGACGCTCAAGGCTGAAATCACCCTGCTGGGCGACCGGTTGCCCGAGGGTGTCACACTGTCACGGCTGCACTGGGGCGGCGGCACGCCGACGCTGCTGAGCCCCGCCATGATGGAAGATCTGGCCGGTGCCATCTTTGACATCGCCCCGATGGGGCCCGACGCCGAATTCTCGGTCGAAATCGACCCCAACGAGATCGACGCGGCGCGGCTGGACGCGCTGGCGCGCTCGGGCATGAATCGCGCCTCGATCGGGGTGCAGGATTTCGACGACAAGATCCAGCAGACGATCGGCCGGATCCAGAGCTATGACGTCACCCGCGATGCTGCCGACATGATCCGCGCCCGCGGCATTCAAAGCCTGAATGCCGACATCCTCTACGGGCTGCCGTTCCAGACCAAGGAGCGGATGACGGAAAGCGTGCAGAAACTGCTGGCGCTGAACCCTGACCGGGTCGCGCTTTATGGCTATGCCCATGTGCCGTGGATGGCAAAACGGCAGCAACTGATCCCGTCAGAGGCCCTGCCCACGCCGGAACAGCGGCTGGAACTGGACGAAACCGCGCGTCGGCTGTTCCTGTGGGACGGCTATGCCGAGATCGGCATCGACCATTTCGCCCGCCCCGAGGACGGTCTGACCCGGGCGCTGAAATCCCGGCGCCTGAAACGCAATTTCCAGGGCTATACCGATGACCAGGCCGATGTGCTGATTGGCATCGGCGCCTCGTCGATTTCAAAGTTCCCGCAGGGGTTCGCCCAGAACGCATCCGCCACATCGCAGCACACCAAGGCGATCCGTGATGGCCAGTTTTCGATCGCGCGGGGCCACATGTTCAGGGGCGAAGACACCCTGCGCGCGCGGCTGATCGAGGCGCTGATGTGCGATTTCCGCATTGACGCGGGCGAGATCCGAAATCGCTTTGGCACCCGCCAGTCGAAGCTGGACGCGATGTTCGCCGAGGCTGGCCGCGCCTTTCCCGGTCTGCTGCAGATCACGCCGGAGGGGCTGTTCATTCCGCCAGAGGCGCGCCCCCTGACCCGGATGATCGCCCGTAGCTTTGACACCTATGACCTGAGCAAGGCAGGCCACAGTTCGGCCATCTAAAACCGCTCGGCCCCCTTGACGCATCGGGGTCGAGTTACCGAAACTGACCGGACGGCAGGTACGGGCGGGGGTGAGTCTCGCAGTGAATTCCGCGCCCGTCTTGCCGGATGGAGGCAGGCAGACCGCAACAAGGACCCCAAGCGCACGCCCTTTGGGACAGCGCGAGGTCGCCGTCGTGTAGCGAACATTGTGATACGTGACGCAGACGAAAGGGAGTCCTCCATGCGCGTTTTTTCCGTCCTCGGCCCCACCCATTCCGGCAAATCCACACTGATCGACGCGCTCGCCGCGCTGGACGGCCGCCCGACCCGGTTCGATGTCGGTGGCGTGGTCACGTTGCAGTCCTTCGGTTACATCGGCGAACCCTGGCTGGCCATCGACGTCGATGGTGGCGCGGATACGCTGGCCTATGCCGGGCCGGCGCTGGCGATATCGGATGTCGCGGTGGTCTGTGTGCCGCCCGACCCGGATGCCGCCGTGCTGGCGGCGCCCTACCTGCGCCTGGTGGAAGAGGCCGGCGTGCCCTGCATCCTGTTCATCAACCGCATGGACAGCGCCGATGGCCGCGTCCGTGACATCATCTCCGGGCTACAGGGATACTGCCGCCACCACATCACCTTGCGGCAGGTGCCGATCCGCGAGGGCGGCCAGGTGGTCGGTGCGGTCGACCTGATCTCGGAACGGGCGTGGAAGTATCAGGAAGGCAAGCATTCGGTGCTGATCGAACTGCCCAAGGCCGCCGAGGACCGCGAACAGGAGGCGCGCGCCGAACTGCTTGAGGAGCTGTCGGATTACGACGACCACCTGCTGGAACAGCTGATCGAGGACAAGCAGCCCCCCAGCGACGAGATTTACGAGCTGGCCGCGCAGGTTCTGCAGAACCATGCGCTGATCCCGGCTTATTTGGGGTCAGCCAGCCATGGCAATGGCGTGACCCGGCTGATGAAGGCGCTGCGCCACGAGGCGCCGGGCGTCGAGGTGGCGGCGGAGCGGGCCGGCGCCGGGCACGGCGCATTGGCGCTGAGCGGGTTCGCCGACGTGAAGAAACACATCGGCAAGCTGGTCGTGCTGCGGGCTCTGGGCGATGGGATCAAGGCGCACGATCAGCTGGGCGGCGCGTCGGTCGGCAGCCTGACGGCGCTGGACGCCAAGACGCCGCTGCCGTCGCTGGCCGCCGGAGAGGTCGGTCTGGCGGTCAAGTCCGATCACCTCAACCCCGGCCAGATCTATGACGCGGCCAGCCACACAGCCCTGCCCCGCTGGGCCGACAGTCGCC
>JBFHMM010000131.1:0-10895 GCA_041594355.1 Paracoccaceae bacterium
AGAGGCGCGACGAGGTCGAACGGCTATTTCGCGGGCTGAAAGGATACCGCCGTATCTTTTCGAGGGTCGAAAAACTCAATCTATGGTACCGAGCATTCCTGAACTTCGCCCTCATCGTCGATATGCTTCAGCGTTAACAGGCCCTAGTTTGCAGGGCGCGGAGTCCTGCGCAAAACGACGTAGATATAGGCCGAAAGCACGGCTGCGAGAAAGCACCAGACCGATGTGAACGCGTAAGACAGAAACAGAAAACCAAAGACCACCGACCCAAGGATAAGCCAGCCAAACACCCGAACCTGAGCCACCGAAGACAGCAGCAGGGGTATGCAGATGATCGCCGCATAGATGGCCCGCGCGAGCAGTTTTGCCCCTTCAAACGGTAACATCTCGGGGTTCGAGTATTGGATGGAATGGCGGACGATACTGATGCTCAGCACCTCGGGGTGCAAAAGAACCGGCAGGAACAGCGCCCCGCCTAGGATCGCGCCCGCCATGGAACAGAGCGCAAAGGCCCGTTGCCGCCGCCGCGGTTCGACCAGCGCAGCAGACAACGGCACCCAGACCGGCCAGAACCAATAAGCAAAGAACAGGAACACCAGCATCGGCAGTTCTGTGGTACCCGCCGAGCCCGCATTGAGCCGCAGCCACAACACGCCTTCGGAAATCTGCTGTATGCCAAAGCACAACGGCAGCCCAGCCAGCGCGGTGTATCGCCGGTCGCCCGCTTGTGCGTAGCGCAGCGTTGCGCCACCGCAGGCAAGCAATCCGGCCCCCAGTACAAAGCTCGCCTCGGCCGAGAAACACATGGGCTCCCTCCTGAACGTTTGAATATTGCCAGCCGGCGGTCGTGCGGGGCAAGGAAAATCAGGCGTGGCCGATCGCGAGACGCCCGGGTTCTGCCAGATCGTAGATGCCCGTCGACACCCGCGTAAACCAGCCATAGTGGTTGTCGGCCATGATGCGCGTCGCACGGGCCACACCGGCTTCTTTGGCGACCACTGCACCCTTCGTTGCACCATGTGTGGACAGGTATTCGGCGCAGCGAATGGCGTCCTGCCGATAGGCGGTGACAATACCTCCGCGAGTCCCACCCCGGTTCGGATCACCTTCTCGCCTGGCGAACTCGCGCAGCAACACCGCCTTACTCTGCTTAGATTTGCGCGGCGCGTAGGGGCCCGGATCGCAATGCACTTCGGTCCGGCCATCCGGCATGACGGTGATCAGCCCCAGACCCAAACGCCGACACATGTTACGGTTATCCTTCAACGCACGACGCGCGGTTCGTCCGGTTGGTTTTGGCACTGCGATATAGACCAGGTCGGAAACCTTTTGCCGTGTCATCGCCTGATGGAAAAGCGAAAGCGTGAACCGCAGTTTCAGTTCCACGATCACCGGGTCCTCTTCGCCGCGCACGGCAACCACGTCCGCGGCGCCAACCTCGCCCTTGACGTCATAGCCCTGAGCTTCCAGCAGAGTCTTGACCGGCGGATATAGATCGTTTTCCAACAGCATGAGCGGCACTGTAAGACAGGAAACCAGTCGCGTCCATTTGACACCACCCCCCGTGACAAGCCCCGCGCGCGCGCATATAACGCGCGAAAATCCCCCGTTTGAACAGGACGCATCAATGACAATTCAAGTCTTTGGCCACAAATCTCCCGATACCGATTCCACCGGCTCTCCGATCATATGGGCCTGGTACCTGAACGAGGTCAATGGTACCCCTGCCGAGGCTAAGCTTCTGGGCGAGCCCAACACCGAAGCCGCCTGGTTGCTGAACCGCTGGGACCTGCCCAAGCCCGCCATCATCTCGGACGTCGAAGATGACGCCCCGGTCGTGATTGTCGACACCAACAACCCCGCCGAGCTGCCCGCCAACATCAACGGCGCCAACGTTCAGGCCATCATCGACCACCACAAGCTGGTAGGTGGCCTGGAAACCAAGGGCCCGATCGACATCACCATCCGCCCAGTCGCCTGTACCGCAACCATCATGTACGACCTGATCGGCGACGTTGACATGCCCGACTGGGTCAAGGGCACAATGCTGACCTGCATCTTGTCGGACACGCTGGAATTCCGGTCGCCCACGACCACCGACCACGACAAGGCCGTGGCCGAGAAACTGGCCGCTGATCTGGGTATCGAGATCCCCGGCTATGCCGCCGAGATGTTCGCCGCCAAATCCGATGTCTCGTCGTTCTCGGACGCGGAACTGCTTCGGATGGACTCCAAGGAATACGCGGTTGACGGCACCAAGTTCCGTGTGTCGGTTCTGGAAACCACATCGCCCTCGACGGTGCTCAACCGCAAGGCGTCGCTGATGGAAACCATGACCACCGTCGCGGCCGAAGATGGCGTGGAGCAGGTTTTGCTGTTCGTAGTCGACATCCTGAACGAGGAATCGACGCTGCTGGTGCCCAACGATCTGGTGAAAACGGTCGCCAAGAAATCGTTCGACGCGGACGCGGATGGTGACAGCGTTGTTCTGCCCGGTGTGGTCAGCCGGAAAAAGCAGATCATCCCGAACCTGAAGGTCTGATCCGGGACCGGATGACGGTTTGTGGGGGCGCCGATCGGGCGCCCCTTTTTGCGTGGAATGACATTCGGTCAGCCCTGCTGTTTGGGTGAAAATAGCCTGCCAGAACATTATGGTGGAGCCAGGATCGGAAGCCCGGTCTTCACACCCGTCCGCCGGGGTATTGCACCCGGGAGCCAACGCCGTTGTCCCGCTGCCCACGAAGCCCCCGCGGCCGGGCCTGTGTCGATTTCGATCCGACGACACCAGGCGAATGGGAGCTGACGATGGAGCGGATTCAACATGCATTATGAGGGGTGTTAATCGGGGCAAGCCTGGTGTGGGCCGCAGCAACGCCCCATGTGCTGCAGTCCAACGGGCTTTTCCAGTGGCGCGGCCTGCTGCTGCAATACAGCGGCGTTCTGGCACAGCCTGTTTCAGTGTGGCGATGGTCCTTGCCGCCCGGCCAAAAATGGCCGGAGCGCTGGCTGAGCGGCCTGGACAAGATGTACCGACTGCACAAATGGCTGGGCATCTCGGAGCTGATCATTTCGGTTTCTCACTGGGGTTGATTGTCGAAGTCCCGAAAATGGGCGGTGCAGGCCGGGTTGGAGGCCCGGCCCGAACGCGGGCCGCGCGGTGCGATCAGCAATCCGGTGGAGGCGGCGTTGTCGGACTACCACGGGTTGGCCGAAACCGTGGGCGAATGGGCGTTATATGGCGTCATCCTGCTGATTGTCGTCTCTCTGGCGAAACGCATTCCCTATGGCAGTTTCCTGAACCCGCATCGGCTGTTCCCGCTGGGCTATCTGGCGCGGGTGTTTCACACCGTGGTGCTGACACGGTTTAGCCATTGGACGACACCGTTGGGCGTGGTGCTGATCGTGCTGATGATCGGTTGGAGTTGTGGTGCGGTGCTGTCGCTGTTCCGCCGAATCGGAGCTTAACGCAAGACCGCCGGCGGACTGGTTGAGGTAGAGCATTTTCTCAGGGTGCGGTCGGTCCATGGCACGGCAATTGTTGAGCCCCTATGGCAGCGGTATGTGCCTGGGTAGTTCGCTTTTGCCGCCTCTGACCCGAAAGAAGGGTCGCGCCCCTATACCATCGCGTCGGCCTGGGCCCCGAACACCCGGCGGATCACTTTCGTGACCCTTGCCCGATGAGGCCATACCACCCGGCTGTTGAAGACCCCTAAGGTCAGCGGCCAGCTCACCATCGAGGGGCCTTACGGCTGTTTTACTTTCGATTGCGACGAACCGGTGCAGATCTGGATCGGTGGCGGAAGCGCGATCACACCGTTCATTGCCCGCATGGAGCACCGCTTGCAGCATAACGAGACGCGCCCGGCGCACTTGTTCCACAGCACGGCCGACGTGGACGAGGACGCGCTGACTCCTCTAAAGGAAATGGCGGCCGAGGCCAGGGTCACGTTGCATTTTCTGATTGACGCCCGCGATTGCCTGCTGAACGGTGCGCGCATCCGCGAGGCGGTGCCGGAATGGCGCGACGCTAGAATCTGGTTCTGCTGCCCGACCGGGCTCGGCGACGCGCTGCGCGCGGATTTCGGTGCGGCCGGTTGCCCGCCGCGCCGCGACTTTCACCAGGAGCTGTTCCAGATGCGCTAAGCGGTGCATCAGGGCGCCCTGTCGGGCGCCCCTGTTTCACGCCGGGGCCAGCCCAAGGTCGATGTCGCTGGCCGCCGGGCCGTATTTGTCACGCGGCGGCCAGGGGCGATTGCGCCAGTCCGGGGTGAAGGCGAAGCTGGAGACGCTGCGCCCTGGTGGAAGGGCACCGTTGCCGGCGCCGAGCGCGTAGTCGTAGTAGAGTTTGACGATTTCTTCCTTGCTGACCTGCTGGGTCGCCTCATGCGCCATGCAGGCGTCGTGCCAGCGTTTCACGCGGGCATAGTCGGCGGTGTCGGGCAGCGCGAAGTCTTCGTAGTAGTCGAGAAACCAGAACCTTTTAAACATCGGAGTGAACACCGCCTCTGCCAGGCCGAAGCGATCAAAGAGGAAGGTACCGTCGGGGTTCTGCCAGCGCAGGAAATCGTCGAGGTCGGCGTAGAGCGCCAGCAGCTTGTCGCGCAGGGGGCCGGTCTGTTCGGGGTCCTGGTTCATCACCATGATGTAGCCCGCCATGGTAAACGGGTCTTCCTTCTGGATCAGCATACGTTCCACTGCGCGTTCGTAGGGTTCGGAGCGCGCCACCGGTTCGCCCAGCACTTCGTCAAAGTAATTCAGGATGACCAGGCTTTCCTTGAGAATGCGGCCGTCCAGCAATTCCAGCACCGGCAATGCCGTAGTGCCACGGGTCTTTGCCAGCAGCTTGGGGTCCCGCGGTTTGGTAATGTCGACGACGCTGAATCGCACGCTATCTGTCATGCTCTTCAATGCCAAAAGAATTTCCAGCCGTTGTGAAAACGGGCAAACGGGAATGTGATAAAGAGTTGGCTTGTCCAAATCATGTCCTTTCCGGTTGGTCGGTTCAGTGGCCAGGCGGGGTCCGCGACTGACCGTTGCACACTTGAAAACGGTTGTCATTCATTCCACGCGATGATCTAGAAAGCTGCATTCAGCCCACAGCTGACCCATGTCACGTCAGCCAGCACTGCCAGAGGCCCGAACATGACCCGGATCATACAATCCCTTGCCGAGATTTCCGACCGATACGATGCGCTGCTCGTCGATCTTTGGGGTTGCGTCCACAATGGCGTGACCGCCTACCCCGAGGCCGTCGCCGCACTGCAGGCCTATCGCGCCGGTGGCGGCACGGTCGTTTTGCTGACCAACTCTCCCAAACCACGCGCCGGTGTTGCCGAGCAGATCGCGGAGTTTGGTGTGCCCGCAGATGCCTATGACACCATCGCGACAAGCGGCGACAGCGCCCGCTCGGCGATGTTTCAGGGCGCGGTGGGCAACAAGGTGCATTTCATGGGGGAATGGTCCCGTGACGAAGGGTTCTTCGAGCCGCTGAAGATGCTCGACGCTCCCTCCGACATCCAGATCGTACCGCTGGACGAGGCCGAGGGCATTGTATGCTGCGGCCCGGACGATCCTCAGGCAGACCCCGACACCAACCGTCCCGCGTTTCTCTACGCCAAGCAGAAGGGCATGAAACTGCTCTGTGCCAACCCTGACATCGTGGTTGACCGAGGCGAGGTGCGGGAGTGGTGCGCCGGCGCATTGGCCCGACTTTATACTGAAATGGGCGGCGAGAGCCTGTATTTTGGCAAACCCCACCCGCCAATCTATGACCTGGCCCGCCGCCGCCTGTTGGAAGTGGGCAAGGACCCGGCCCAGATGTCGATTCTGGCGATCGGCGACGGGATCAATACGGACATTTCCGGGGCGATCGGAGAGGACTACGATTCTCTGTTTATTTCGGGCGGATTGGCTGCGACAGAAACAAGGACAAATCGGAATCCTGACTCTGAGGCGCTAAATACCTACCTTTCAAGGGAAAATTTAGACCCCAACTTCACAATAGGTCAGCTTAGATGACGCAAAAAGGGATTGATTTTCTGCACCCGCAAAGTAATAAAGTTCCCGAGCGCAACCAAGTGGCGAACAAAAATTACCCTGTCGATGAGGAATGAGGACGACATGTTGGACAATCTGCCCCGCGGCACGATCTGCATCGAAGATATCGAAATGGGCATGTCCCGGTACCTGCGCAAAGTCGTCACCGACGAAGATATCGAGATGTTCGCCCAGGTGTCGACCGACCGGAACCCGGTCCATCTGGACGACGAGTATGCCCGCGATACCATTTTCGAAGGCCGCATCGCGCACGGAATGCTGACGGCAGGGCTGATTTCTGCCGTAATCGGCGAACAGCTGCCAGGGCACGGCACCGTCTACATGGGCCAATCGTTGAAATTCCTTGCCCCGGTCCGCCCCGGCGATACCGTCTATGCTGAGGTCAAAGTGGCAGACATCGACATGGCGAAACGCCGGGTGAAACTGGATTGCCATTGTTCGGTCGATGACAAGAAGGTGCTGATCGGCGAAGCCATGGTTCTGGCGCCCAGCCGCAAATTCGACTGACCCTGGCAATGACCGGAAAAAACGCGCGGCGGGCCCAGCCTGCCGCGTTTTTTTAGAACGCGGCTCAGGGGCTCAGCGCCGCGACCGTGCCCACGTGCACCTATCGGCAGCACGACGCCCGGGGAGTGATGGGGATTCGAGAATGGCCTGACGAAAAACACGATCAGGCCGGTGTAGGTGGAGAAAATCGCCAAGAGCACCATGCTCCGCAATGTCGGTGTGTGCGTGAACAACCCGACCGCCGTCAGCGCCAACCCGGCGATTGCGGCCATTATAAAACAGCGCGCGAATATTCGCGATCGCGGCATTCTCGCGCGCCCGCCGCACCCCCGAGACCTCGCGAGTGTCTAGCAGAATGATATCCCTCATAAACGCCTGCCGTTCGGTGGCCGGCGTCAGGTCCAATATCGCCCGGAAGGCCCTTTCCCAAGCCGCCCATGCTTGTGGTGCAATCTGTCGTGTTCGGACAGTAACGCCCATTCCTCGGACAGAATGCGATGCACATAAGTCGCCAGTTCCCGGTGCATCGGCAGCGTCGCTGCGGCATCGTAGCGCGACAGTTCGAAAAACGCGTCACCGACCAGCACCGCCTCGCGCGAGCTGGCCGTGCTGATGTCGCGCACGGTACAGCGTCCGGCCTTCACCTGAAGCATATCGTGACACGAATATCTCGAGAACGCCGAAGGCGTGGCAGGGTGTTCGTGTCTCAAGTTTAAGGCCGGGCGCTTTAATCAGCTCCTGTGCAAAGACCAGCGCAAGAATCAGCGCATGCAACGCCCCAACCCGCGTGAAGATGGGCCCCGCCAGATCGTTCTAGCTGTCGCCATTTCGGCACAGGGCCAAACGGGCCGCCCCGTAGGCGGACAAGGCCAGCGCCAACGTCGCCATCACGAATATCAGCGCCGACACCACGGCAGGTAGTTAAAACAGCTGTTGAATTGCGCTCACCTCCCCACCGAGGACCGACCATCCCGTCATCGCGTGCGTACGATTTTGCGCTTGCGTCGGCACAGCGCAAGCAACGCTTGAACATGGCGCGGCGGGGCGGTACCTCTGCCCCATGCGGATCATCCGGGATTATCACTTCATCGAACCTCAAGATCGCGGCGCCAGCGTCGCAATCGGCAATTTTGACGGTGTCCATCTTGGCCACCGATCAGTCATTGACCTGGCCCGTCAGGCGGTGCCCGGGGCTCCGCTGGGTGTGCTGACTTTTGAACCCCATCCGCGCGAGTATTTCGCGCCAAAGTCCCCTCCGTTTCGGCTGATGCGCCGCACCGCACGCGCGCACCGGCTAGAAAAACTGGGCGTTGAAACCCTGTATGAGCTGAATTTCAACGCCGCTCTGGCCGGAATGAGCCCGGAGGCTTTTGCTCGCACCGTACTGGCGGACGGGCTCGGGCTGAGCCATGTCATCGTCGGGTCGGATTTCTGTTTCGGCAAGGGCCGGGCCGGATCGGCGCAGGATCTGCTCGACTTCGGCCGCGACATGGGGTTCGGGGTTACCATTGCCACACTGTTGGAAGAGTCGGCGAATATCGTGTCCTCCACGGCGATCCGGGCGGCTCTCAGCAAAGGACGCCCCCGTGACGCGGCAGCGATGCTGGGCCACTGGCACCGGATCGAAGGCGAGGTTATCGGCGGCGAACAGCGGGGGCGCCAATTGGGCTACCCGACAGCCAACATGTCGATAGAGGGTCTGCACCTGCCCGCCTTTGGCGTCTACGCCGTGCTGGTCGATGTTCTGGATGGCCCCCACAAGGGCAGCTATCACGGCGCCGCCTCGCTTGGGGTGCGCCCGATGTTCAACGGAGAAGTTCCCAACCTCGAAACGTTCATCTTTGATTTCTCCGGCGACCTCTACGGTGCCACGCTGTCCGTAGGGCTGGTGGAATTTCTGCGCCACGAGTTGAAATTCGACGGGCTGGACGCGCTGATCGCCCAGATGGATGCCGACTGCGACAAGGCCCGCACGATTTTGGCGTCGGAATGACCGGCAGATGACGGATGTGATCGACCGCAGCGAGCTCAAATCCCGGTTCTGGGAGCGCAAACCCATGCAAAAGTTGAGCGAGCGGGAATGGGAGGCCCTGTGCGACGGCTGTGGTAAATGCTGCCTCAACAAGCTTGAGGACGAAGAAACCGGAGAGGTCGCACTGACCTGCGTCGCCTGTCGGTTGCTGGACGACGAAACCTGTCGTTGCGCCCATTACGAGAACCGGCATCAGTTTGTTCCGGATTGCATCGTGCTGCGCCCCGACAACATCGACAGTCACGCCTACTGGATGCCCCTGACCTGCGCTTACAGGCTGGTCTGGGAGGGTAAACCGTTGCCCGACTGGCACCCGCTGATCTCGGGCACTCCAGACACGGTACATGACGCCGGGATATCGGTCAGGCATCGCACCGTCAGCGAATTCGACAAACCGATCGAGGAATGGGAAGATTTCATAATCGAGGAGCCGATCTGATGTTCTTTGCCTCCGACAATTCCGGCCCGGTCCATCCACAGGTGATGGACGCACTGGACGAGGCCAATCGTGGGTTCACGATGGCCTATGGTGCCGACCCGCTGATGGACGAGGTCCGGGCCCGCCTGCGCGAGGTGTTCGAGGCCCCGGGTGCCGCGATCTATCTGGTTGCCACGGGAACCGCCGCCAATTCGCTGGCATTGGCCACCATGTGCCAGCCCTATGACACGGTCTTTTGCTCACCAACCGCGCACATCCACGAGGATGAATGCAATGCGCCCGAGTTCTACTCGGGCGGAGCAAAACTGACGCTGGTTCCCGGCAGCGACAAGATGACCCCGGATGCGCTGCGCGGCGCCATCGCCGGTGAGGAAACCCGCGGCGTGCACGGACCCCAGCGGGGTCCGGTGTCGGTCACGCAGGTCACCGAGCGCGGCTCGGTCTATTCGCTGGATGAATTGTCGGCCCTGACCGCCACTGCGCGGAAATTCGGTCTCAAGGTGCATTTGGACGGCGCACGCTTTGCCAATGCCATGGTGACGCTGGGCTGCACCCCGGCCGAGATGAGCTGGAAAGCGGGGGTCGACGTGTTGTCTTTTGGCGGCACCAAGAACGGCCTGATGGGCGCCGAGGCGGTTATTTTCTTTGACCCCGAAAAGGCGTGGGAATTCGAGCTGCGCCGCAAACGCGGCGCGCATCTGTTTTCCAAACACCGCTACCTGTCGGCCCAGATGGCGGGCTACCTGCGCAATGAACTGTGGATCGACACCGCGCGTCAGGCAAACGCCAATTGTGCCCGTTTAGCCGCCGGTCTGCGCGAGGCCGGAGCGCAGTTCATGTATGAACCCGATGCCAACATGATCTTTGCCGCCCTGCCCCGCCGCACCCATCGGGTGCTACATGACGCCGGCGCGGTCTATCATTTGTGGGACGGGTCACTGGACGGCGACGACGCGGACGAAATGATCGGGGCACGTTTTGTTTGCGACTGGTCGATTACCGAACCAATGATCGACGGGTTTGTCGAACTGGCCAAAAGCTAAAGCGGTTTGCGTTTGATGTGAAGCGAAGGAGATTCACACCAAGGTCTTTGTCTGTTTCACTGCTGTTGTGTGAGGTGGACAAAATGGGCAACCCTTTTCATTGGACCTTCGGGACCGGATTTGCGCCCGTGTGGCGGACGGCCATACGGCCCCGGCCGGCAGGGCGGCTTTTCGGGGTGAGCGCCGCGACGGCGGTGCGATTTGCTGCAGAGCATCGTGATTATGGTGAGGCGATCCACCGGCCGCAGGGTCGCCCGGCTGGCCGGTTCGGCACACTTGCAGCGCATCGGGAGTGTCTGCTGGAGAGAGATGGTTCAGTACGTTTCAACAGTGTTGCGCCGTTTCTGAAGTGGACTTCCCGCTCAGTAATGCCGCGACCGGGACTGGTCGTGACTGGTTGAGATATGTCTGATCGGGTGTTTGCCCTTCCAGCGATGCATGCGATCTCCTTGAGGTGTCGAATGCCAGATACCGGCCGAGGCTTTCACGTGCGGCCGAGACGCTGCCGTAGGCGCGCAGACAAACCGCCTCGGATTTGATCGTCCGGCCAAAATCGTTCCACGAAAACGTTGTCCCGCCACGCGCCTTTGCCGTGCATGCGGATCTGGATCACCGCGAGCTTTCAGCGACTTGATGAAGTTGATGGACGTAACCTAGCAACACCGGACGCCTTTTAAGAGTCAAACTGAACCGCCCCGGTTTCACCGGAGGCTGGTTGATTTAAGTTACGCGGCCATGGTCTGAGTTTCCAGAGCCGCGTGGTAGTTTGCTTCGGCCTCTGCGAGTGGGATGTTTCCGATGGGTTCCAGCAGTCGGC
>JBFHMM010000132.1:0-10859 GCA_041594355.1 Paracoccaceae bacterium
CCGCCTCGTTCATCACGACGATTTCATCGGCCAGCGCCAGCGCCTCGTCCTGCCCGTGGGTCACGTGGATAAAGGTGATGCCCAACTCGCGCTGCAGCTTCTTCAACTCGGTCCGCATGCGTATGCGCAGAAACGGATCGAGCGCCGATAGTGGCTCGTCCAGCAGCAACACCTTGGGTTCGGTTACCAGAGCGCGTGCAAGAGCCACGCGCTGTTGCTGGCCGCCGGACAACTGGTCGGGCAGCCGGTCCGCGAGGTGGCTCATGTCGACCAGCGCCAGCATTTCGTCGGCGCGCTTGTGGCGCGTCGGTTTGTCAGTGCCCTTCATTCGCAGGGAAAAGGCAACGTTGTCGCGCACCGACAGATGCGGAAAAAGGGCATAGCTCTGAAACATCATCGCCGTGCCGCGCTGGGCGGGCGGCAGGGAGGACACGTCGTGCCCGTCCAGCAGAATGGAGCCTTCGCTGACGTCCTCGTGCCCGGCGATCATCCGCAGGGTCGATGACTTGCCACAGCCCGACGGTCCCAGCAGGCAGACATAGCTGCCCGGTGCGAACACATGGTTCAGGTTGCGAACGGCGACGGTGTCGCCGTAGCGTTTGGTCAGGTGTACCAGTTCCAGATCGTATCCCGTGCGCATACCGCCCTCTCGATGCGTGATGCGTTCAGGTGCAACGAAACCCGTGGCCGAGGGCAGAGTTTTTCCGGCTCCGAAGCCGGCAAATCAGCAGTTGCACAACATTGGGGCGGCTTGGCTATCAATGTGCACAAAAATGTGCGCAATATTGTATACAATAATGTGTGCGATACCCGTGAGCGGCTTGGGCCTTGTCCATCCGGTTCCGAATCGAAATAACGGGACGGCAGCCGAAAGTGATGTGCGAGTTGTGATGGACACGATAAAGACCCAGCAATGGACCAGCGACAGCGTCGCGGCGGATTTGGAACGCGCCATTCACGAGCATCGGCTGCCGCCTGCGACCAAGCTGGGCGAGGATGAACTGGGCGATGCCTATGGAATCAGCCGCACCACCGTGCGCGCCGCGCTGCACACCCTGTCGCACCGCCGCCTTGTCGAGCTCAAGCGTAACCGGGGCGCCTTTGTCGCCCAGCCCAGCGTTCGCGAGGCGCGCGAGGTGTTTGAGGCGCGCGCGCTGCTGGAACCGCGCACCGCCCGCTCCGCCGCCGAACGCATGACCGGCGCCGCGCTGGCCTTCTTGCGGGCCAATATCGAGGACGAACACGCCGCGCTCGACGCCAACGAGAATGGCCGCGCGCTGTTCCTGTCGGGCCAGTTCCACGTCGAAATCGCGCGCATCGCCGATCAGACCACCATCGAAACCTTCATCTCCGAACTCATCTCGCGGTCGTCGCTGATCATCGCCCTGTACTGGCGGCGACGGGCGGCGCTCTGCGAAACACAGGCGCATCACGCCCTGCTCGACGCTTTCGCACGGCGCGACGGCGACAGCGCCGAACAGCTGATGAAGAACCATCTTCTCGATCTGGTGGCCTCGCTGGACCTGCGCAATGTCGCCCAGCCCGCGACCTCCCTGCGCGAGGCGCTCAACCGATGACCGACCTGTCCTGCCGCGTGGCGACCCTGGGTGAAATTCGGCTGATGCTCGATTGGGCCGCCGAAGAGGGCTGGAACCCGGGACAGGAAGATTCCGTGGCATTCCACGCCGCCGACCCGCAGGGCTTCTTTGTCGCCACACAGGACGGGGTGCCGGTCGCGGCCATTTCCGTGGTCAATCATTCAGACGACTTCGCCTTTCTGGGGCTCTACCTCTGCCGCCCCGCCTTTCGCGGCCGGGGGATCGGTTATGCCCTGTGGAATTATGCCCTCTCCCATTCGGAGACCCGCACCATCGGTCTCGATGGGGTGCCCGATCAGGAGGCCAATTACGCCCGCTCGGGCTTTGCGCTGACCGGGCGGTCCTGCCGGTTGCAGGGGACACTGGTGCCGACCGAATTTCACGCGCCGCTGGCAACGCCCGGCGATCTCGCCGCGATCATCGCCCTCGACCGCGCCGCGACCGGCGTCGACCGCCCGCGGTTTCTGGCGGAATGGGTCGCAAACCGCCCGACGCGCAAAACCGTGCTGCTGCGCGATGCAAACGGCATTGCCGGATTTGCCACCGCGCGGCTCTGCCGCGACGGCTGCAAGATCGGGCCGGTGGTGGCCCCCTCCGCGGCGGCGGGTCTTGAATTGGCCGGGCAGGCAGCGGCGGTGCTGGGTCAGACAGAGGTCATCGTGGATGTGCCGGATGCCGACGGCGAGATGGGCCGCTTGCTGGCGGAAAACGGCTTTGAAATGACCTTTTCGACCGCCCGCATGTACCGTGGCCCCGCACCGGTGGCCGAACCCATCCTGCAGGCCATCGCCACCATGGAACTGGGCTAGCGCCCGGCCGTACGAAACGGCGGGCAGCAGGGCCGATACAGCCCCGCCGCCCGCGCGGATTACAGGTCCCCGGCGGCCTTGTGCTGAATGCTGGGCCAGACCTCCTTGGCCTTGCGCAGCGTTTCCTCGCGGTTTTCCTTGTACTTGGCAAAAACCGCCGCGTTGACGAACAGGAACAACTCGCCATCCACGATGTCGGCATAGCGCGGGTCGCCGTCCAGCTTCTTGCCCAATGCCACGGCAAAGGCGCAGAACCCGCCGTATTGCGGCATGTAGGCGGCCGGATCGGCGGCAAAGGTTTCGGCCGTGGTTTCCGAGGCAAAGTAATAGGCGACGCCGTCATGAACGACCGCGTGGGCGGCATCGCCCCTGGCGACGGCGTTCAGCGTGGACAGCGCCACCGTATCGACCCCGCGCAGGGCCAGCGGCACGCCATCAAGCGTGGCGCCGGTTGAGACGTTGTATTCGTCCTCGGCAAGAACCGGCGCGGACAGGGCGATCATCGTGACCGAGGTCAGCAGGAGAGAGGTGGTCTTGGTGAACATGGGAATGCTCCTTTGGGTTGGGCCAGGTGTCTGGCGGTGATCCGCGGCGGGATGCCGTCGGAAAAAGGGATCTCGCCGGGCGGCCACACCGGCCGCCCGCAACACGAGAGGATGTCAAGAGCCCGCCCCGGCACTGGAGGCAGTCGGGATGACCGGGGCGGGAAGGGCGGCCGGTGCGTCGGGACCGCACGGATCGGCCGCGCCGGGCGGCAGCGGCAGGGAACCCGCTGCCGCCGTGCTCACATGCCGTGGGCGGCCTTGATCGCGCGCACGGTGTTCTCGGTGTTGTCCACGGCGCTGGCGATCATGCGGAAATTGGTAAGCGAGGCGGCATAGCCGTTGTAATGCTCGGTGATCGCGCCGGCGGTGGCATCGGTGACGACCATCACCTCGAACCCGTCCTCGATCAGGCCGCGCATGTGGCTTTCGGTGCACAGGTTGGACGACATACCGCCCAGGATCACCTTGTCGATGCCCGCCTTGCGCAGCTGCAGTGACAGGTCGTTGCTGTCGGGGCCATAGACCTTGTGCGGGCTGGTCACGACGACATTGTCGCCGTCGATAAAGGGTTTGTACCGGTCCAGCCAGTCGGCGCCCGACCCTTCGAACCCGTCCAGCGTCAGCGCATGGGGCCGGTCGAACATGCCGATATTGTGCATCAGCGTTTCCAGCGTGCCCTCGAAATGCCATTCGTGGTCGTGTTCGTAGTAGTAATGCGGCGAGACAAAGACCGGCATGCCGACCTCTTCGGCGACCCGGAACAGCGCCTCCAGGTTTTCGACGGTGCCATTCTCGGTGATGCTCTGGCCGACCACGCCCCAGGTGACACCGTCGGGCGACAGGAAATCGACTTGCGGATCGGTGATTACGATGGCGGTGTTCGACGTGGTGATGTCAAAGCCGGGCATCGGCAGGCCGTCGTTCACCGGCGGCAGCTTGGCCGAGACGGCGCGGGGCTGGGCGTCCTGGGCGGCCGCGGGGCCGCCGGTCAGGCCCAGCACGACGGCGCCGGTGGCGATCATCGCGCCCGCGCCCAGCAGCGATGCGACCAACGTCAGGCCAAGGCTTTTTACGGGAGTGTTCATCTGTGTGTCCTTACTGGTTTTTTCGGCGCTCGCGGCGCTCGGGGATGGCTCTGTCCGGGGGGCGTGGTGGGGATGCCCCGCCTTTTGCCCTGAACACGATCAGGTTATGCGACGGTCCCCGATGGGGTATTGACCGCCGATGTCAAAGCCTTGACCCCGTGCGTCAAAGCGGGAGATAACCGTTCACGGGCTCGTGAGCAGGCCCGGTGTTCATGACTATGGACCGGGGTGCGGGTCAAAGGGGGGTGCGCGGTGATTTCGGCGCTTTACGCCAGAAAGCAGATCGAACAGGCGATCAAGGTCCGGGATGTGTCCCGGCTCTACGACATCGTCGGCCTGACCCCCGAACAGATCCGTGATCCGGCCAATATGGTGGCGCTGGACGATTACCATACCCTGATCGAAGCGATCGCCGACAGCGAATGGCCCGACCTGCGGTTTCACATGCGGGTGTGCGCCGGGATGCGCTGCGAGGATTTCGGCGCTTTTGGCCTCGCCTTCAAATCCGCGCCCACCCTGCGCCACGCTTTCCAGCGGATGGGCCGGTATACGCGGCTGCACAATCAGGTGTCGCGATTCAGCTTCGAGGCCCGCGACGGTGTCTTTTTCTGGACCCACGAAAAGCCGCGCTTAGAGCGGTTGGGCGCGCACCTGTCCAACGAGGCAGCGATGGCAACCACGCTGACGCTCGGCCGCGAAACGACAACGCAGGGGCTGACCCCGCTCAGGGTGCAACTGGCCCACGAGCGCGACGGCGCCACCGACGCGCTGGAAGAGCATTTTGGGATCACGCCGGTCTTCGGCGCCGAGTTCGACGGCATGCAGTTCGCGCAGGTGGACATCGACCGCCCGACCACCGTGGGCGACCCGGCAATCTGGACCTTCTTCACCGATCACTTAGAAAGCAGCCTGCCGGCGGCGGATCAGGACGACCGACCGCTCGAAACGCAGGTCGTCGAAGAAATCGCCAAGCTGCTGAGCGGCGGCGTGCCGCAACTCTCGGAAATCGCGGCATCTCTGGCGATGGGGCCGCGTACGTTGCAGCGGCGGTTGTCGGAACGGGGGAAAACCTATCAGGCCCTGGTGAACGAGGCGCGCCGGCAACTGGCGCAGCAGCTTGTCTCGGGGTCCCGGTATACTCTGTCCGAAATCGCCTTTCTCACAGGCTTTTCCGAACAGAGTGCTTTTACGCGGGCGTTCAAGCGATGGTCCGGGAAAACTCCCGGCGCCTACCGCGTGTCATCGGCGGGCTGAGATCAACTCCGCCTCGGCATAGGCGGCCAGGCGCGCCTCCAGCCGGGCAATGCGTTCATCCCGCGACGCTAGCGCGGCGGCCACGTCCTGGGCTTCGAACCGCTGCGGGATATGCTGCGGGCAGTTCACGTCCCATGTCGCCACGTCGAACAGGATCGCGCGTTCCGGGCGGCCCTTGCCGCCCTCGGTCTGCAATTGCGCGACCAGATGCGGGTCGTTCTCGACCACGCGGGCCTTGCCCCACAGCTTGATCCGCCGGCGCTGGGAAAAATCGATCAGAAACAGGAACGCCTGCGGGTTCTCCGACAGGTTGCCCAGCGTGATATACTGCTTGTTGCCGGCAAGGTCGGCAAAGCCGATCTGTCGATCGCTCAGCACCTTCAGAAATCCGGCCGGCCCGCCGCGATGCTGGATATAGGGCTGCCCGCCGGCGCTGGCGGTGCCGAGAAAAACGCTGGCCTGGGTGCCGATGAACTGCGCCAGATCCGGGGTAATGGTGTCGGACCATGGCCGTTTCTCTTCGACGCGTGCATAAATCTCGCGTGATCCCTTGATCGTTTGCTGCGCCTTCACGGCAGGGGAAAATGCGACGTCGGATGGGGTTTGAACATTCATGGTCACAATCCCAGATCCGTCAGCGCGGGGTGGTCGTCCGGACGCCGGCCCAGCGGCCAGTGAAACAGGCGGTCGGCGGGCGCAATCGCCAGATCGTTGATGCTGGCGTGGCGCTGGGCCATTAGCCCATGCTCATCGAACTCCCAGTTCTCATTGCCATAGGACCGGGTCCATTGACCGCGTGCATCCTGCCATTCATAGGCAAAACGCACCGCGATCCTATGGCCGTCATGGGCCCAGAGCTCCTTGATCAGCCGGTACTCGCGCTCGCGGGCCCATTTCTCGGTGAGAAACGCGATGATCTCGGCCCGGCCGGTCAGAAAGGTGCTGCGGTTGCGCCAGCGGCTGTCGGGCGTATAGGCCATCGACACGGCCTGCGGGTTGCGGCTGTTCCAGGCATCCTCCGCCAGGCGCGCCTTTTGCGTGGCGGTCTCGGCGGTAAACGGGGGCAGCGGGGGACGGGCCATCGGGATCTCCTTGGAGCAAAAGGGGCGGCGGGCTGGACAACCCGCCGCCAGGGTGGGTCAGGCGGCGATGCCGTCGGCCACGGGGAAATCAATGTCTGTCCGGGCCACCTCGTTGAGGTAGTTTGTCCAGACGTTCAGCGCGACATGCTGGATGATCTCGATGATCTCGCCATCGTCATATCCGGCGGCGCGCACGGCGCTCAAATTGGCGTCGGCGACACGGCCACGGGCCTCGGCCACCTTGAGCGCAAAGACCACGGCGGCATCGGCCTTGGGGTCGGTCGACCGGCCACGACGGTTGGCGGCGATCTCTTCAGGCGCCAGATTGGCGAGGTTCGCGGCGACATAGGTGTGCGCCGAGAGACAATAGCCGCACGCGTTGAATTCACCGACCGCCAGGGCGATGCGTTCGCGCGTGGCCATCGGCAGCTTGCCCTTGCCCAATGCGCCGGAGAGGCTCAGGTGACCGTCCAGCGCGGCCGGGCTCAGGGCCATCAGCCGAAAGATGTTCGGCGTGCTGCCAAGCTGTGCGCGCACCTGCTCCAAAAGCGGCTGCGCGGCGGCGGGGGCGTTTTCGGTCGTGGCGGGGATTGCGATACGGGACATGGGACATTCCTTTGTGTGTGGTGTTGCCGACCAGATTTAATCCTTCCGAATTTTGACGGCAGATAGTAAATATGAAAGGTATCCTCTCGGAAAGTGAGAACATGGCCGACCGGCTGGAGTCCATGTCGATCCTGGTTGCCTCTGTCGATGCCGGCAGCCTGTCGGCGGGCGCGCGCCGGCTCGGGCTGCCGCTGGCGACCGTCAGCCGGCGAGTGGCAGAGCTGGAGGATCGGCTTGGTACCCAGCTGTTGCACCGCTCCGCGCGCGGCCTGACGTTGACCGAACCCGGAACGGCCTATGTCGCCGCCTGCCGCAGCATCCTCGAGGATGTCGCCGAGGCCGAGCGCGGCGCGGCAGGTGAATTCATCACGCCACGCGGGGTTCTGACCATTTCCGCCCCGATCGTTTTCGGGCGCAAGATCGTCCTGCCCGTGATCGCCTACTTCCTGCAGAGCTACCCCAAGGTCACCGTGCGGCTAGAACAGACCGACCGCCCGATCAACCTGCAGGAAGAGCATATCGACGCGGCGATCCGCATCGGTCACCTGCCCGACAGCACCCTGCGCGCGCGCCGGGTCGGCGCGGTGCGCCGCGTCGTCTGCGCCAGCCCCGCCTACCTCGCGGCGCGCGGCCGTCCGGACAGCCCCGAGGCATTGGCAGACCACGATTGCATCACCTTCGAAAACCTGATGTCACCAGACCGCTGGACCTTTGGCGAGGGGCGTGACAGCCACGCGGTGCGGATCCGGTCGCGGCTGACGGTCAACACAGCCGAGGCCGCGATCGACGCCGCCAGCGCCGGCCTCGGCGTGACACGGGTTCTGTCCTACCAGATCAGCGAGGCTCTGGCGGCGGGCCGGCTCGAAATCCTGCTCGACTGGTTCGAGCCTGAACCATGGCCGGTCAGCGTGCTCTACTCCGGCGGGCTGGTCCCGCAAAAGCTCCGGGCCTTCGTGGACTTCGCCGCGCCGCGGCTCGAGGCCGCCCTGCGCCGCATCTGAGGCCTTCGCCGCGCATGGGCCGGTACTTCCCGCGTCGCGCAGAATCCGGCTTGTGTGATGAATTCGGCTTGCTTGAAGATATGTTATAACGTAACAATAACGCAGCCCGGACAGGCGCGGGCAAACAGGGCGGTTTCCCGTGGCGTTTCCGACGACAAGGGCACCCTGCCGATACCGCGTCTCCCGATCCGGCGGACCGCGAAAATCAGTGACACAAACACCCCGGCAAACCCCTGTCCGGGAACGGAGAATACGTGCCATGTTCCATCCCCCCCACAGCCCGCAATTCTCCTGCCAGGGGGTCCTCTCCCATGGCTGATCCACGCCTGCCCGTCACTGTCCTCTCGGGGTTCCTGGGGGCCGGCAAAACCACGCTGCTGAACCGGGTGCTGAACAACCGCGACGGTCGGCGCGTCGCGGTCATCGTCAACGACATGTCCGAGGTCAACATCGACGCCGATCTGGTGCGCCAGGGTGGCGCGAACCTCGGCCAGACCGAGGAAACGCTGGTCGAAATGTCCAACGGTTGTATCTGCTGCACCCTGCGCGACGACCTGCTGCAAGAGGTGCGCGCGCTGGCGGCGGCGGGCCGGTTCGACTATCTTCTGATCGAATCGACCGGTATCGCTGAACCGCTGCCGGTAGCGGCCACCTTCGCCTTTCGCGACGACACCGGCGCCAGCCTGTCCGACGTGGCACGGCTGGACACAATGGTCACGGTGGTCGATGCGGCGAATCTGCTGCGCGATTACTCCAGCCATGATTTCCTGCGCGATCACGGCGAAACACTGGGCGAGGCGGATGACCGTACCCTGGTCAACCTGCTGGTCGAGCAGATCGAATTCGCCGATGTGGTCATCCTGAACAAGATCTCGGACGCCGGACGGCACCGGGCGGATGCTGCGCGTAAGATCATCCGAAGCCTGAATGCCGATGCGCGGATTATCGAGACCGATCACGCCGATGTTCCCGCCGGCGCCATCCTGGACACCGGGCTGTTCGATTTCGACAAGGCCCATGAACACCCGCTCTGGGCCAAGGAACTCTACGGCTTCGCCGATCACCTGCCCGAAACCGAGGAATACGGCATCACATCCCATGTCTACCGCGCCCGCCAACCCTTTGATCCAGAGCGGATCCTGGCGGTTCTGAACGGCGAGATGCCCGGTGTGATCCGGGCCAAGGGGCATTTCTGGATCGCGACGCGCCCCGACTGGGTGGCGGAATTCTCGCTGGCGGGAGCATTGTCCTCGGTCAAACCGCTGGGCACGTGGTGGGCCAGCGTCCCGCGTGGGCGCTGGCCGGACCATGACAGCGCGCGCGCCTACATGGCCGCGCATTGGGCTGAACCCTGGGGCGACCGCCGCCAGGAACTGGTGTTCATCGGATCGGGAATCGACTGGCCGCAATTGCACGCGCGGCTCGACGGTTGCCTGTTGCCAAGCGAGCAGGCCCCGGGGCCCGAGGCGCTGCCGGACCTGCCCGATCCCTTCCCGGTCTGGCAACGGACAGCGGCGGCATGACCGGGTGGCGCGGCACCATCGCCCCCTCCCGCTGCGAAAGGCCCAGGCTGGGGCAGGGGCATGCCGCCTCGTCCCCCCTCCCGCACCTTAGAGGTGCGCGGATGAGAGCGACCAATCGCGGCGCGACCAGCCTCAAGCTCAGACGCCGCAGCGAGGACCCGATGCAGACCTACGACGCCTTGCCCGCGCCGATCCGGCGATGGCTGTCGCAGGCGGTCCGGCCCTGGTCGCCGGCATCGTGCCAAAAGATCCTGCGGCGCGGCCGCGCGCGCGGCGAAGGTCTGGACCAGATCCTGGCCCGGCTGGAACGGGCGCAGAAGGCCACACTTGCCCGTGACCGCCACGCCTTTTGCCGCCCCGAACCCGCACTCGAATCCGCACCGGCCCCGCGTCGCGCTGCCGTTGCACTTTCCCCGTAATCCACGCTCAATTGCATCTGAAAGGAATCACGATGAAACCTCTGGGTCTTGCTACTCTTGCGCTTGTCGTCACCGCGCCGGTCTCGGCGCAGGAAACCCGCGAAATGGACGCGCATGAACACGGTGTCAGCACTTTTGAGCTGGCGATCGAGCATGGCAAGGTCGAGATGCACCTGACCTCGCCCGGCGCGGACATCGTCGGTTTTGAATACGCGGCCAGCTCCGATGCCGACAAGGATGCGGTCGAAGCCGCGATCCGCGTCATGCTGCTGCCCGAAAACATCGTGACCCTGCCGGAGGCCGCCGAATGCCGCCTGACCGAAGTGCTCGCCCACCTGCACGCCGGGGATGACGATCACGCCGACCATGAAGATGGTTACGATGATCATGAAGACCACGCCGACGGGGACGATCACGATCACGAAGGCGGCGCAGAGCACAGCGAATTCCACGTCCGCTACAATTTTGCCTGCGAACACGCAGAGAAACTGACGGCCATCACCTTCCCCTTCTTCGAACAGTTCACAAATGCGCAGGAAATCGAAGCGCTCTTCGTGACCGAGACAGGCGCGGGCGCGGCCGAGATCGACCGGGCCGCCCCCGAGCTGAAGCTGAACTGAACATGCACCCTCCCGCCCTTGGCCTTTCGGATGTCACCTTTGCCTGGCCGGGCCGGGGCGGGTTTTCCCTGTCCTGCCCATCCTTTGAAATGGCGCAGGGCGAAAGCGTTCTGCTGCTGGGGGCCAGCGGCTCGGGAAAATCGACGCTGCTGTCGCTGGTCTGCGGGATCGCCACCGCCGATTCCGGGCGGGTCAGCGTCGGCGGCACCGACCTCGGCACGCTGGGCGCGGGCGCCCGCGACCGGTTTCGCGCCGAACGGATCGGGGTGATCTTCCAGCAGTTCAACCTGCTGCCCTATGCCCGTGTGGTGGACAAC
>JBFHMM010000133.1:0-10832 GCA_041594355.1 Paracoccaceae bacterium
CGCAAGCGACCCCGAGCTGCAAGCCTTCATCGCTGCCCGTATCGACCGGATGACCTTTGTCCAGATCGCCAAGGAGGTCGCCTCCGTTTTCCCGCCCGCGCGCCGCGTCGGCAAGAGCGCGATACACGCCTGGTGGCAACGCAACCGCCGCGAGGATCATCCGTAAACCCCAAAGGATTGCAGGACCGTCCCGGATAGGACGCGGACCTAGGGGGTCTTCCGGTATCAAACCAGCTGAAAAGGGGGTATCAAACTGGGTGATTACTAACAAGCTATCGCCAGAACGCCATCCATTCGATCAGTTCCGCCAGTTTCTTGCCCAGAAAGACCAGGTGTTCGTCGCCCGCCAGCAGCACGTCCGCCACCAGCGCGGCCAGGATCAGCAGGCCAAGGATCAGGGCTAGGCGGTTGGTCATCTTGGCCTCGGGTCACGTGCGCCCATAGAGCAGGCCCCGCCAGATATGCCTGACGGGGCCATGAAAAACAAGCGTGGTAAAGGGGCTTAGCGGTTCAGGTGGCCCATCGCCACGGCCACGTCCGCCATCCGGCAGCTAAAGCCCCATTCGTTGTCGTACCAGGCCAGCACGCGCACCATGCGGCCCTCGACCACCCGGGTCTGGTCGGGCGCAAAGATCGAGCTTTCCTCAGTGTGGTTAAAATCGATCGAGACCTTGGGTTCGGGATCATAGGCCATCACGTGGCCCATCTCGCCCTTGACCGCTTCGGCCACCAGCGCATTGACTTCCTCGGCGGTCACGTCGCGCGCCGCACGGAACGTCAGGTCCACGGCCGAGACATTCGGCGTCGGTACCCGGATCGCCGACCCGTCCAGCCGGCCCTTGAGGTTCGGCAGCACTTCACCCAGCGCCTTGGCCGCGCCGGTCGAGGTCGGGATCATCGCCATGGCGGCGGCGCGGGCGCGATAGAGGTCTTTGTGGCGGCGGTCCAGCGTCGGCTGGTCGCCGGTGTAGCTGTGGATCGTCGTCATGATGCCGTGTTCGATGCCCACCGCCTCGTCCAGCACCTTGGCCAGCGGGGCCAGGCAGTTGGTGGTGCACGACCCGTTCGAGATCATGTTGTCGCCCTTGGACAGCATCTCGTCGTTGACGCCGAACACGATTGTTTTCTGCACGTTCTTGGCGGGCGCCGAGATCAGCACCGATTTCGCGCCGCGCTCCAGGTGCACGGCGGCCTTCTCGCCGTCGTTGAACTTGCCGGTGCATTCCAGCACCACGTCGCAGCCCGACCAGTCCAGCTCGTTCGGGTCATAGGTCGAAAACATCTCGATCTCGCCGCGGCCCAGGTCCAGCGTCTTTTCACCAACGCGGATGTCATTGGCAAAGCGGCCATGCACGCTGTCATAGCGCATCAGGTGGGCGGCGGTCTCCAGCGGGCCGGTGGCGTTGGCCTTGACCACCTTGATGTCGTTGCGACCCGATTCCGAGATATGGGCCAGGGTACAACGCCCGATCCGTCCAAAACCGTTGATACCGACAGTGACTGACATAACCGACTCCAAAGCTTGATCCTCGGGGCCATATAGCCACAGCACGCTCAAGCCTAAAGGGTAAAAGCGTCGCATTTTGAATGTGTTAGCGCAAACCTACGCCGGTTGCGCTAACGTTCGGCCCAATCGTTCGGCACGCCACCCGGCAGCGCCGCACGCTGGTGCGGATCAACAGCACCAGTCCACGAAAAACCAGTCCACGAAAAGAGGCCATCGCCAGGCGATGACCTCCTGCTTTCACTGCGATGATCAGGGTCCGGTCAGACCAGGTCCAGATCCTCTTCACCGACCACGTCGTCCTCGATGACGGCCCCGGTGTCGAGTTCGAAATCGCTGCCCAGGCTCAGCGCCGCCATCAGGTCCATGCCGCTGCTGGCATCCAGCACACCGCTGTCAATAGCATCGTCATAGGCCGCCAATAGGTCGTCGGAACTCTGGAACCCGCCGTCCGGCGCATCGAGGCGGAACAATTCCTGCAGGTCGCCGTTTTCGTCGTTGTCATAGAACACGACCGACTCCAGCGACGTGACATCGCCGCCGCGCACATCCTCAAAATACGACAGGTAGTTTTCAAAGGTCGGTTCGGTTCCCTCGGGCAGAAACGGAATGTTATAGACGTTGTCCTCGGGTTCCTCGGCAAGGATATAGGTGCCGCCGATCGGGAACCCGTCGTCCGAGAATTCCTGTCCAAAGAACAGCTTGTCAAATGTGGGGTCTTCCGGTTCCTCGGGCGGAACTTCGGGATCGTCGGAGACCGCCTTGATCGAGCCTTGCTCGGTCGTCGTCGACGTGGCCCGGATGCCAAAGATATCGACCTCGTCAAGGCTTTGGATATCCAGTTCGACCGTCAGCGTGTCACCACTTGAGACATAGGTTTCCTTGTCCGTTCCTTCGGGCCCGAGACCGGGATCGCTCAGCTCGGTGGCATCGTCCCACTGCACCGTTTCCCCGTCAAGCCGCACACCGTTCATGTTGAGCGGTCCATCCAGAGAAACGCTGTCCCCTGAATAGTCATCGTCGCCGATATAGATCGCGTTCACATCCATGGCGCCTTCGGTGACGGCAATATCGGCAAAAAAGTTTCCGTCCTGCTGGTACACGGTCACTGTGTAGGATAGGCCTTCCACCTCGTAGGTGAAGATTTTGGATTGATCGGGCATCGAACTTTCTTTCAACATGAGAGTATGAAAAGGACGTCGTTTCTGCAGGCGGACTCTGCGCGGCGAGTCTGCGGTGACGTTATTGACGCAGTTTTGCCACATTTTGTGCCAGCGGCAAAGTGCCGAAAGGGGAAACAAACAGTTTCGAAGGCCGCGGTCTCGGGACGCGTCGCTGTCTTTTGAGAGGGCAGCACGAGGGGGCGTTACGCGGACCGGTGCGCGGTGCGGTGCGCCGGTCAGGACCGGCCCGCGATCTGGGCCACGTCAGCGCGAGACGGCCAGGGGACCTTGGTACAAAACGGCACAACCGGGTCCCGGCCAGTGTACAAAACGGACAAAACCGGTTTCGCCCGACGGCCATTGCAGGCTAAGAAACTCTCGCCGGGCGCGGTCGGCAGTATTGAGGGAGAGTGAGTACATGAGCGGTCTTCTGGCGCTTCTGGATGACGTGGCGGGCATCGCCAAGGTGGCGGCGGCTTCGGTTGACGATGTCGCCGCGCAGGCGGCCAAGGCCGGTGCCAAGGCGGCCGGCGCAGTAATCGACGACGCCGCCGTGACCCCGAAATACGTGCACGGATTCGAGGCCAGGCGCGAGCTGCCGATTATCTGGCGCATTGCCAGGGGATCGTTTAAAAACAAGCTCTTGTACCTTCTTCCTGCAGGGCTCTTGCTGGCGGAGTTTGCGCCGTGGGCGATCGCGCCCCTGTTGATGCTGGGCGGCGCCTACCTCTGTTTCGAAGGCGCGGAAAAGATCTATCACGTGTTGGTGCCTCACGATCACACCCATGTGTTCAAAGAGGACGCCCCCGGCGATCCCGCGCATCTGGAAGAACAAAAGGCCGCAGGCGCCATCAAGACCGACTTCATTCTCTCGGCTGAGATCATGACGATCGCGCTCGCCGCCATCCCCGAAAGCAACATCTGGATGGAGGCGGCGACACTAGCCTTTGTAGGGGTCGGTATCACAGTTGCCGTATATGGTAGTGTCGCGCTGATCGTAAAGGCCGACGATGTCGGGCTATACGCCGCCGAGAACGGCCGTTTCGCGCTGACCCGCGCGCTGGGGCGGGGGGTGGTGCGCGCCATGCCGGGCTTCATGAAACTGCTCACCATTGTCGGCACAGCAGCGATGCTCTGGGTCGGCGGCTCGATCATCGTGCACGGGCTCGAAGAGCTGGGCTTCAGCTGGCTCGGCCATCACATCCACGACCTCGCCGCGGCGGTCGGGCATCAGGTCTCCGCCGGGATGCAGAGCGCGGTGGAGTGGGCCGCCAAGGCTGCGATGGATGGTGTGTTCGGCCTGGCGCTAGGCTTTGTCCTGATCCCGGTGGTGACCCGCGTGATCGTTCCGACTTGGACCCTCTTGGCCGGGAAGAAGGCGTGAGGCAGCTATTGATTTCAATACCTTGCCGAGATGACGTTAGGTTTCGGCTGACGTTCGTCAGGACGCGGGCTAAGGTCGTCTGACAGGTCTTAAAGGGCCAGGGCGAACTGGAAATGCGCGATGACTGAGATGACGATGTCCGGGGTGCTGGACGCGATGGATGGAACGGCGGCCGGTTTGACGGCACCGGTGCCGGTCAACTGGACCCAGGGGCGCACCGCCTACGGGGGCTTTTCCTCGGCGCTGCTTCTGGCCGCCGCACGCCACGAACGGCCCGATCTGCCGCCGCTGCGCTCCGCGCTGATCAACTTCACCGGACCGGTGGGCGAGCCGCCCCTGCTGACATCGCAGGTGCTGCGGCAGGGTCGGAATGTGACGACGATACAGGCGCGTGCCGACATCGCCGGTAAAACCGCGGCACTTGGCACTTTTTCCTTTGGCACAGCGCAGGTTAGCGAACTTTCGCAGGGCTTCCCGGCCAAAAACGCACCGGCGCCTGAGGATACCGAACCCTTCATCCCCGCGCATGTTGCACGCGGCCCTGTGGCCTTTTTTCGCAACTTCGACACCCGCCTGATCGAGGGCGCGCGCCCGATCACCGGGGCCGACCGCGGCTATGCCCGCGTTTGGTCGCGGCACCGCGACCCGGCCATGAATGACCGCATCGAGGGGCTGCTGAGCATCGCCGACGTCCTGCCGCCCGCCGTCTTCCCGATGCTGCGCACGCCGGGGCCGAACTCCTCGATGAACTGGATCTGCAACGTTCTCACCGACGAACCCCGCACTCGCGACGGCTGGTGGATGATCGAAACCGACCTGACCGCCGCCCAGGGCGGCTACAGCAGCCAGGTGATGCGGGTCTGGAACAGCGACGGTGAACTGGTCGTTGACGGCATGCAGGCCGTGGTGATCTTCGTCTAGAACGCCGTCCCGGTCCAGCCCGGTTCTCGCCAAAATTGCGCCCTATCATTTGGTTACCTGTTATAGGCGAATTGGTTTCACACGGGTTTTCATATGCCGGACAGGATTGCGGTGCTGGTCGACGGTGACAACGTCAGCGCGGATTACGCCGCGTGTATCCGCGCGTACGCCGGGGCCGCGCGGGTGGTACGTGTCTATGGCAATGCCGCCCATAATACCCGCTGGCATACGGTAGAGGGTTACCGTTTCATCCATGCGGGCACCGGCAAGAACGCGAGCGATATGCTGCTTGGCATCGACGCCATGGAACTGGCCTTGCGGGAGGGTTTCGAGCGGATCGTTATTGCCTCGTCCGATGGCGATTTCACCCATCTGGCAACGCGGTTGCGCGAACTCGGGGTCACAGTGATCGGGATGGGCGAGGAGAAGGCGCCAGAGTCTTTCCGCGCCGCTTGCTGCCAATTTCAACGGATGGGCGCGCCTGCGAGCTCACAGACACCAAAGACCGTTCCTGTGGCGCGCCCGGCGGCTGCTCGACCTTCCGCCCTCGACCACGACATTCGTGACATGATCAAATTGCACTCCGTCAAGGGACAGGGAATGAAGGTGGCGGCGTTGAGCAGTCAGATGTTCAAGATCCACGACACCCGGATCAGTTCCCATCCCGAAAAGACTTGGCGCAGTTACCTTGCTGCGCGCGGTAATCTGTACGATCTGGACGCGCGCGGACCGGACGCCATGGTGCGGTTCAAACCTGGAGGTTTCGCGGCATCACCCTGACTCAAAAGAAAAACCCCGGCGCAAGGCCGGGGTTTGTGATTGGTCGGACCGATGCGTTTCAGCCCAGCAGCTCCTTGGCCTTGGCCACGGTCGCTTCGGCAGTGATGCCGAATTTCTCGTAGAGTTCTTCGGCCGGGGCCGAGGCGCCAAAGCTCGACATGCCGATAAACCCGGCCTTGGCCTCGCGGCCGCGCTCGCCCAGTAGCCAGCGGTCCCATCCGCCGTCGCGCACGGCGGCTTCGATGCCGATGCGCACCGGGCCGGCGGGCAGAACCTTGCGGCGATAGGCTTCGTCCTGCTCGGCAAAAAGCTCCATGCAGGGCATCGACACGACGCGGGTGCCGATACCTTCGGCTTCCAGCTGCGCCCGCGCCTCCATTGCGATCGAGACTTCCGACCCGGTGGCGATCAGCACCACCTGCCGCTTGCCCGCCTCGGCGTCGGCCAGCACATAGGCGCCCTGCGTGGTCAGATTGCGGACCTTGTGCTGTAGCCGCACGGTCGGCACGTTCTGGCGGGTCAGAGACAGCACCGAGGGGCTGTTGGTCGAAGTCAGTGCGAGTTCCCAGGCCTCTGCGGTCTCGACCGTGTCGGCGGGGCGGAACACATAGGTGTTCGGCGTCGCCCGGCAGATCGCCAGATGTTCGACCGGCTGGTGGGTCGGGCCGTCTTCGCCCAGCCCGATGCTGTCATGGGTCATCACGAACACGCTGGGGATCTTCATCAGCGCGGCCAGCCGCATGGCGGGGCGGGCATAGTCGGTGAAGGCCATGAAAGTGCCGCCGTAGGGGCGCACGCCGCCATGCAGCGCCATGCCGTTCATCGCCGAGGCCATGCCGTGTTCGCGGATGCCATAGTGGATATAGCGGCCCTTGCGGTTCTCAGGCAGGAACACGCCCAGATCGCCGGTCTTGGTGTTGTTGGACCCGGTCAGGTCGGCCGAGCCGCCCAGCGTTTCCGGCAGCACCGGGTTGACCACTTCGAGCACCATTTCAGAGCTCTTGCGGGTGGCGATGCTGTGCGCGGCCTCGGAGGCCTGCTGCTTTAGCGCGCGGATAGTCGAGCTCAGCTTGCGCGGGACCTCGCCGCTGTAGATGCGGATCAGTTCCGCCTGCCGGCGGTCGCTGAGGGTGGTAAACCGTTCTTCCCACTCGGCGCGGGCGGAGGCGCCGCGGCGGCCGATGGCCTCCCAGGCCGACTTGATCTCTTCGGGCACCACGAAGGGGCCGGTGGTCCAGCCATAGATCTCCTTGGCGGCGGCAATCTGGTCGGGATCGGTCAGCGCGCCGTGGCCCTTCGAGGTGTCCTGTGCGGCGTGACCCAACGCGATATGGGTCTTGCAGGCGATCATCGTGGGTCGGTTGGTCTTCTTGGCGGCGGTCAGAGCCTCGTCGATTTCGACCGGGTTGTGGCCGTCGATTTCCAGCACCTGCCAGCCTGAGGCCTTGAACCGCTGCACCTGGTTGGTGCGGTCGGCGATGTCGACGGTGCCGTCAATGGTGATGTTGTTGTTGTCCCAGAGCACGATCAGCTTGCCCAGTTCCAGCCGTCCTGCCAGGCTGATCGCCTCTTGGCTGACGCCTTCCATTAGGCAGCCGTCCCCGGCGATGACAAAGGTATAGTGGTCGATGACCTTGCGGCCATAGCGGGCGCGCTGCGCTTCCTCGGCGATGGCGAAACCGACCGAGTTCGCGATCCCCTGGCCGAGCGGGCCGGTGGTGGTCTCGACCGCCTTGAGCAGGAAGTTCTCGGGGTGGCCGGCGGTCAGCGCGCCGGTCTGGCGAAAATTCTTGAGCTGCTCCAGCGTGACCTGCGCGTCGCCCATCAGATAGAGCAGCGAATAGATCAGCATCGACCCGTGGCCGGCGGACAGGATAAAGCGGTCGCGGTCGACCCACTCGGGGGCGGCGACGTCGAACTTCATGTGTTTTTCGAACAGTACCGTGGCGACATCGGCCATGCCTATCGGCATGCCGGAATGGCCGGAGTTGGCGGCGTGAACGGCGTCGAGCGTCAGGGCGCGGATGGCCGCGGCCTTGGCCCAGTGATCGGGATTTGCGGTGCGCAGGGCGATAAGATCCACGGGCAGTGTCCTTTGGCATATCTGGCGGAATGGGGGCTGAATACCAGCCAATGGCCAAAGATCAAGCGCAACCGGAGGGTCCGAACTGCAATCACATCAGGTGCTGCGTCCAAGTGCTTGAAACCAAGGGGGGTATTTTCCCGCTGCTTTGGGTAGACTACCACCAATCTGGCGCATGGCCCGATTCGCCCCTCGGGCGGATGTCGAGGCCCTGAGGCAGCACAGGTGCAGAAAATCGCACGAGGAAGGTGAGGGGCATGAGCCAAATCGAGGAACTGCAAAGCCGCATCACGGCCGCGATGGACCGGATCGGTGCCGGGATTGTGACGCTGGCCGAACAACAGTCGGACTTGCGGGCCAACCAAACCGAAGATGCCGAAACGGCGGTTGACGCGGGCGCGCCGGCAGGTCTGGCGCAGGCGCTGGAAGAGGAAAAGCTGGCCAACGCCCAGCTCGAGGAACGTCTCAAGGCGATCAAGTCCCGCCACGCCGAAGAGATCGAGAGCCTGCGGGCGGAGTTGGCCAACTCCGAGGAGCTCGACTCGCTCAAGGCCGAGATGGCAGCTCTGAAAGCAGAACTGGACAATACCACAGATGCCGAGGCGCAGGAGGCCGAAATCGCCCGCCTAACCAGCGCACTAGAGGCACAGCAAGCCGAGGTTGCGCGGCTGACCGCCGAACTGGCGGACAGTGCTGAGACAGATGCCCTGAAAGCGGAACTGGAAGCCCAGAAAGCCGAAGTTGCGCGGCTGACCGCCGAACTGGCCAGACAGGAAACGGTGGTGGATAAATTCAAGGCCGAGTTCGACCGGCAATCGACCGCAACGGCGCGGCTCGACATGGATGTGCAGCGCCTGCGTCAATCCAACGACCAGCTGCGCGAGACCAACGCCGCCCTGCGCGAGGTCAATGAACAAAGCGTTGGCGAGCCGCACCTGATTAACAAGGCCATGCTGGCCGAGCTCGAAGGGCTGCGCGCCGCGCGGGCCACCGATGTGGCCGAGGCCGGCGCCGTTCTGGCCCGCCTGGAACCGCTGCTGGCCAGCGCTGCCAACCTGCCGGAAGGGGAGGAAGACTGATGCCCGAAGTCACCATCAAGATCGGCGGACGCGGCTTTGACGTATCCTGCCAGGAGGGCGAAGAGGCCTATCTGCATTCGGCGGCCAAGATGCTGGATGACGAAGCCCAGGTGCTGTCCGACCAGATAGGTCGGATGCCCGAGGCGCGGATGCTGCTGATGGCCGGGCTTATGCTGGCCGACAAGACCGCCGCGGTCGAGGACAAGATCAAGGAAATCGAGGCGGTGCTGGCCGAACGCGAGGAGGAACTGGAGCAGCTGCGCAACGCTCCGGCGCCCGAACCCGACCGGGTCGAGGTGCCCGTCGTACCGGCATCGGTCACCGACACGCTCGCCGAACTGGCCGCCCGCGCTGAGGCGCTGGCCGCCGAGGTCGAGGAAAAAACTGCTCAATAAACAGGGTCGGACCGCTCCATGGCGCCACCGACGCCGGGTCGTACGACGGGTCTCCGCCGGGCTTTGTACATTCTCAGAAGAAAGTATCCGACACCGCGACGGGACCGGCCTGCCGGTGCGTGCGCCTCTTAGAAAACCGGTGGCACGCCCGCTGACCGGTTGATCGCAAGAGGACACTGCCAATGGCCTACACCCCCCCCCGTACCGCCGCCCACTGCGACCTGATTTTGCGTCTGGGCCACAGGGAGGGTTCTGGCCGCGCTGATGATCGCCACGCTGGGCTTTGGCATTTGCCTGGAAGAGGCGGTGCTGCCAGGGCCCGAGCGCGGGGCGCTGATGGGGTGCACAAATCGGTGGGCGTTCTGGTCCTGATTCTGGGCGGGCTGCGGGTGGCCTGGCGGCTGTGGCAGGGGGCCCTGCCCGAGGCCGGGCACGCGCAGTCGTGGCAGGCGGTGTACTACGTGCTGCTGGCGGGCATCGTGGTGATGCCGTTTTACGGGCTGATTGGCTCCTACTTCGGCGGTCGGGCCACCTGTGTGTTCGGACTGTTCGGCCTGCTGGCCGGATCCAAGAGCGAATGGCTGGGCAATCTGGCCTATGGCTTCCACGGGGCAGGGGCGATGGTGCTGATCGCGGCAATCCTGCTCCACGTTGCGGGAGCGCTGAAACACCATTTCCTCGACCGCAACGCCACTCTGCTGCGGATGGGTCGGCAAGGCCTGATACCGCGCAGGAAAAGAAAACCCCGGTGCCGCCAGTGCGGCTCCGGGGTCTGTCCTGGGTGCCAGCAGGCTGGGATCAGCCGTTGGCTTCGCGGATCTTGTCGGCGGCGTCCTTGTCAAAGGCCACACCGTTTTCAGTCAGCAGCGTGTCCAGCTCGCCCGACAGGGTCATCTCGGTGATGATGTCGCAGCCACCGACGAATTCACCTTTGACGTACAGCTGCGGGATCGTCGGCCAGTCCGAGAAATCCTTGATCCCCTGACGGATCGCGTCGTCGGCCAGTACGTTCACATCGGCGAAGTTCACGCCCATATAGTTCAGCACACCCGCAACGCGGCTGGAAAACCCGCATTGCGGCATTTCCTTGGTGCCCTTCATGTATAGCACCACGTCGTTTGCGCTGATGGTATCCTTGATCTGTTGTTCGGCGGACATGGTCGCCTCCTCTTGCGTGTTCCGTTCCGGACCGCATGGGTCCGCTGTGCCTTTTGGACGCCCCGGGCGAGGGTGTCCGGTTAGTCCGGTGCCTTGGTGGTCAACGCCAGCGCATGCAAGTCGCCCGCCGGCCCGTCCATCTTGCCCTTCAGCGCGGCATAAACCGCGCGCTGCTGCTGCACCCGGTTCTGGCCGCGAAAGCTCTCGTCGATGACCTCTGCCGCGTAATGGTTCCCGTCGCCGGCCAGATCGGTGATGGTGATCTTGGCCGAAGGAAAACTGCTGCGGATCAGTTCCTCGATTTCATGGGCCTGCATTGCCATATGGGCGTTCTCCTGATGGTTCTTCCCAAAGATGTAGAGCGA
>JBFHMM010000134.1:0-10782 GCA_041594355.1 Paracoccaceae bacterium
GCATCTTGATCAGGGTCGATTTGCCGGCGCCGTTGTGGCCCAGAAGGCCCACGACCTCGCCTGCGTGCAGGTCGATGCTGACGTGATCGACCGCGTGGACCCCGCCAAAGGAAAAGCACATGTCGCGCATCTCGACCAGCGGCGTGTCGGTTTGTGTCCGTTTTGTACGGGTCATTTCGCCCCCTCGTTCTGTTTTGTACAAACCATTTTCACGCCTCCCCGGTCCGTTTGCGGTAGAGAATGTCGATCAGCACCGCCAGCACCAGAACCGCACCGACGACGATGTTCTGCAGCGGCGCATCGACGCCGACCATGGCCATGCCCGATTGCAGCGACTGCATGATCAGCGCGCCGAGAATGGCGCCGTGGATGGTGCCCGCCCCGCCGGCCAGCGCGGTGCCGCCGATGACGGCCGCCGCGATCACGCGCAATTCGTCCAGCGTGCCGATGTCGTTCGAGTGATTGGCCAGCCGCGCCGAGGCGACCACGGCGGAGATCGCGCAGAGTGCGCCCATCAGGGCAAAGACCTTTACCGTCAGAAGCCGGGTGTTGATACCGCTGAGTTCCGCCGCATCCGGATTGCCGCCGGTGGCAAAGATGTAGCGGCCCAGCCGGGTGCGCCGGGCCAGCACCGTCATCGCCACGGCGATGAAAATCAGGAGCAGCACCGAGATCGGGATGCCGTAGCCTTGGGTAAAGCCCTCGGGCATCACCTCGCCGCGCGCCTCGAACATGCGTTCGAGCCGCCGGGTGGGAATTTCGTAGGCGTTCAGCACCGCGACAAAGCCCAGAATGGCGACCGCGATCAGACCGGCCAGCGCCCCTTCGGCCCAGAGCGGCTTCACGGTGAAGCCATGTTTGATCTTGTTGCGCCGGGCGCCCCAGAGACCATAGAGCGCGGCCGCCAGCGCCAGCGCGCCGACGATCCACGATGCGGTGACGCCGAGGGTGCCGCTGATGCCGCCGAATTTGACAAAGGTTTGATCCAGCGGGCCGATGGTCTGGCCGCTGGTCATGTACCAGGCGACATTGCGCCAGACCAGAAAGCCGCCCAGCGTCACGATGAAGGCGGGGATGGTCAGGTAGCCGACGAGATAGCCCTGGAACGCGCCGATCACCGTGCCGACCAGCAGCCCCGCTAGGATGGTGATCCATGGGACCAGCGGGTGACCGAGGCCGAGGCCCAGGGTTTCGGGCAGGATCCGGGTCTGGGTCATCGCCATGACCGCCGAACAGGTGGCCAGCAGCGCACCGACCGAGAGGTCGATGTTGCGGGTCACGATCACAAAGACCATGCCGCAGGCCATGATGGCGACGGAGACGGTCTGGATCGTGAGGTTGAAGATGTTGCGCGGGGTCAGGAAACGGCCGCCAGTGAGCAGGTCGAAACCGATGCAAAGGACCGCGAAGGCGGCGACCATGCCGAGCAGCCGAAGGTCCAGCTCCAGCATCTGCACCGCGTTCCGACGGGGTGTCGGGGGGGATGCGGGATGCACCTCGGAGGCCGGCGCGGCGGCCGGGGCGGTATCTGTGTCTGTCTGGGTCATGTCATATCCTGCGCGGTCTGCGCGCCCCCCACCCCGGCAAGGAAAGAACCGGGATGGGGCGGGCCAGCGCGTGGTGGCCAGTTAATTGCAGGGAGCCGGGCCGTTGGACACGCCCTGACACAGCGCGTCCCTGGTGATCCACTGGGCATCGACCACGGCGGTCAGATTGTCCTGGGTGATCGGCATCGGAGCGAGGAACATGGCGTTCATCCTGGTCCCGCCGGGAGAGGTCCAGTCCTGGGCGCCGCCGATGGCGTTCATCTTGATGCCCTTGGCCATCGACACGGCGATCTGACCTGCCGCCTTGCCCAGGTCGCGGGCGTCTTTCCAGACGGACACGGTCTGGGTGCCTTTGGCGACGCGGTTCAGCGCGGCATGATCGCCGTCCTGGCCCGACACCGGGAGACCTTCCATGCCCTGCGCGGTGAGCGCCGCCACCACGCCGCCGGCGGTGCCGTCGTTGGAGGCCACGACCGCGTCGACGCCGTTGTCGGTGGCGGTCAGGATCTGTTCCATGTTGCGCTGTGCGTTGGCGGGCAGCCAGCCGTCGGTATAGGCCTCGCCGACGATTTCGATGTCGCCCGCGTCAATGGCGGCCTGCAGCACCTCTTGCTGACCGCCGCGCAGGAAATCGGCGTTGGGATCGGTGGGCGAGCCCTTGATCATGACATAGCGGCCCTTGGGCGCGGCCTCCAGCACCGCGCGGGCCTGCATGCGGCCGACCTCGACGTTGTCGAAGGTCAGGTAGAAGGCGCGCGGATCCTCGATGAGCCGGTCATAGCCGACGACCGGGATGCCTTCGTCCGCGGCGGCCTGCACGGCGGGGCCGATGGCCTGGGCGTCCTGCGCCAGGATGATCAGCGCGTCGGCGCCCTGGGCGATCAGGCTTTCGACATCCGAAAGCTGCTTGGCCGACGAGCTTTGCGCGTCAGCCGAAATATAGGTGGCGCCGTGTTCGTCAAGCGCGGCCTTGATCGCGGCCTCGTCGGTTTTCCAGCGCTCTTCCTGAAAGTTCGACCAGCTGACGCCGATCACCAGATCGTCGGCGATGGCGGCGGTGCCGATCATGACGCCGGCGACGACCGCCGTCGCGGTTGCGATGAATTTCATAGTCTCCTCCAGAACTGTTGCCGCCCCCGCATTCTTTTGATCCGGCGGAGGTGATAACTCGATGGTGCTGCATTTTAATTTGAAAATCAAATTAAATTGTATAGGCTGGGGAAATTGCTGCACGGCCACGCCAGCGCGGTGCGGAAGGGGCGTGCGGGCGGTGGGGTGAAAACCCATCCGACGAGGGGTCGGGCCGGGCTGGACAATCCGGTCGTGCGCGCCCTAGGCTGGCACTTGGGAGGTTTGCCGCAAATGGCTGTATTGCAAAGAGAATACGGACGCCGCGCGTTGATGCAGCAGATCCGCCTGTCGGGCCGCATCCCGCGGATCGAGCTGGCGGACAAGACCGGCATCAGCCGGGCCACCGTCACCACGATCACCGCCGAACTGCTGCAGAGCGGGCTGATCGAGGAGGTGCCGCGCGCCGATGGCGTCGATGCGCGGCGCGGGCGGCCGCGGGTGGACCTGAAGATTCGCGGCGCCGCGCGGCTGGTGGCCGGGGTCAAGATCTCGCAGCACCGGCTGTCGCTGGTGCTGCTCGATTTCGAGGGCAGCCAGCTGGCGACGATGGAAACCGATCTGCCCGCCCCGGTGCTGTCGCCGCAGCAGATGGCAGAAGTGATCTGCACGGCGGTAGCGCGGCTGGCGGAGACCGCCGGGCGCTCGGTGGAGGAGGTTTCGGGGGTCGGTGTCGGCATCGCCGGGCTGGTGGAGGCGGGCGACGGGTTCGTGTACTGGTCGCCGTCGCTGACCGACCGCAACGTGCAGTTCGGCGCGGTGCTGGCCGCCGAACTGGGCCGCCCCGCCTTTGTCGACAACGACGCCAACCTTGTAGCCGAGGCCGAGCGGCTATTCGGGCTGGGCCAGTCACACTCCGATTTCATCGTCATCACCATCGAATCCGGCGTCGGCATGGGGCTGGTGCTGGGCGGTGAGCTTTATCGTGGCAGCCGTGGCTGCGGCGCCGAGTTCGGCCACACCAAGGTGCATCTGGACGGCGCGCTCTGCCGGTGCGGCCAGCGCGGCTGCCTTGAGGCATATGTCGCCGATTACGCTCTGTTGCGCGAAGCGGCGATCGTGCCCGGCACCGATCCCACCGCCGAGCCTGCAACGCGGCTGGAGGCGCTGTTGAAGGCGGCCCGGTCGGGCGAGCCGGCGGCCAAGAGCATCGTCGACCGCGCCGGACGGATGTTCGCCATGGGGCTGGCCAACCTGGTCAATATCTTTGACCCGGCGCTGATCATCCTGGCCGGGGAACAGATGCAGTTCGACCATCTTTATGCCGACACCGTGCTGGAGGCGATCCGCACCAGCATCGTACAGGTCGACAAGCCGCCACCCGAGGTGGTGATCCACAAGTGGGGCGATCTGATGTGGGCGCGGGGCGCGGCGGCCTATGCGCTGGACCAGGTTTCTGACCTCGCCCTGGCGGAGATGGGCGAGCATGCGGCCTGAACTTGGCGCGCTGGCTCTGATGATCGCGGCCCCGGTCGGCGCCGGGCCGCTGTTCGCGCCCGTCGAGGCCCCCGACCATAGCTACGCCGGCGGCTGGGAGCATTTCGTCGGCGGCGGTCTGGCCAGTTTAGACTGCGACGGCGATGGCCTGCCCGAACTTTATGCCGCCGGCGGGACCAACCCGGCGCAGCTCTTGCGCAACCGATCGGGCGACGGTGCGGTCCGGTTCGAAGCGGCCACCCCGCCTGCCCTTGCGCTGACCGGGGTCACCGGTGCCTACCCGCTGGACATCGACAGCGACGGATACCTTGACCTGGCGGTACTGCGGGTGGGGGAAAACCGGCTGCTGCGCGGCGGAGCGGACTGCCATTTTGCCCCCTTCGCGGACCTCGGGTTCAGCAGCGCAGACCACTGGACTACGGCGTTTTCCGCTACGTGGGAGGCCGGTCGAGCTCTGCCGACGCTGGCTTTTGGCAACTACGTCGACCGCGCCGACCCCGATGGCCCGTTCCGCGCCTGCGACATCAACCGCCTGTACCGGCCCGAGGCGGGCGGCTATGGCCCGCCGGCACCGCTGGCGCCGGGATACTGCCCGCTTTCGATGCTGTTCAGCGATTGGGGCCGCCGGGGCCGCGCCGACCTCAGGCTCAGCAACGACCGGCACTACTATGTGGATGGCGGCGAGGAACAGATGTGGGCGATGGAGGACCCGCCGCGGCTCTTCGGGCCGGGCGACGGCTGGCAGAGCCACAAGCTCTGGGGCATGGGCATCGCCGCCCGCGACCTGGATGGCGATGGCCGGACCGAGGTCATGCTGTCGTCGATGGGCGATCAGCGGCTGCAGAGGCGCACCGACCCCGCCCGCCCCAGCTACGCCGATGTCCCCTATGATCTGGGCACCACCGCCCACCGGCCCTATGCGGGCGGCGACGGCCGTCCTTCGACCGGCTGGCACGTGGCTTTTGGCGATGTGCAGAACGACGGGCGGGACGATATTTTCATCGCCAAGGGCAATGTCGAACAAATGCCGGCCAGCGCCATGGACGACCCCAACAACCTGCTGATCGCGCAACCCGACGGCCGCTATGCCGAGGCGGGCGCGCGCGCCGGCATCGCCAGCCCGCACCGGGGCCGCGGCGCGGTGCTGGCGGACTTCGACGGCGACGGGCGGCTGGATCTCGCCGTGGTGAACCGCCGCGCGCCGCTGCAGATCTGGCGGAACGTGACACCGGACAGCGGCACCTGGATTGCCGTGGAGCCGCGCCAGACCGGCACCAACACACGCGCGGTCGGCGGCTGGATCGAGATCGACGACGGCGCCCTGACCCGCATCCGCGAGATCACCGTCGGCGGCGGCCACGCCGGCGGCAGCGCGGGCCCCGAACATTTCGGGCTGGGCCGGGCCGCCCGGATCCGCCTGCGGGTGATCTGGCCCGACGGCACGGCCTCGGGGTGGACGGACCACGACGCCAACCGGACCCTGACCATCACCCGCTGACCGTCCCCTTTCCTCTCTTTGGAGAGACTCTAGGGAGTTTGAGGGACAGTGTCCCTCATCAAACCAAAGGAATACGCCGCAGGCGCGCCTTTTTGCAACAGCGCGGAACCGGCGGGACCGCGGCTACCGCGCCACCGGCAGGCCGCTGGGCACCGCATCGGGCACCCCCAGCCGTCCGGCCAGGCTGGCCGGGTCGCTCAGCGCGTCGAGAAAGGCCAGCAGGTCGGCGATCTCGGCATCGCTCAGCGCCACCGGCGCCAGTTCGTTGGCCGCGGCGATGGCGGCGCGTTCACCCGGCTCGCGCATCACCGCGAAATCGCTGTCGAACCCCGGCCCCGGCAGCACCGCCTGCGCCGGATCGTAGCGCGCCAGCGCCGCCACCGGGTCGAGGTGATGGCGGACCGCGTCCTCGAGCCGGGCATAGGCGCCGGAATGGCCGTAGGGCGCGGTATGGGCGACGTTGCGCAGCGACGGGGTGCGGAAGCGGTAGGCGTCTTCGGGGGCGCCGGTGACCCGGATGCGGCCCTCGTCGCGGCTGTGGCGCTCGAACCGTGCCGCCTTGCCCGGCCCGATCTGCGGCATGGCGATGGCGTGAAAGGCGTGATCGGTCTGGAACTGGCCGCTGTGGCAGACCGAACAGCCCGCCGCCCCGTAAAACAGAGTCATGCCGCGCGCCGCCGGTTCGGGCAGCGGGGTGCCCTCGCGCAGGAAGGCGTCGAAGGGGCTGTTGTCGGCGCGCCATTCGAAAGCCACGAAATCGGCCAGCGCGTTGGCGATATCGGCAAAGCGGATCTCGCGCGGGCCGATGACCGCGTCAAAGGCGGCGCGGTACTCCGGAATCGCCTCAATCCGGTTCGAAAGGATCGACCAGGCGCCGCCCGGGCCGGTCAGCAGCCCCTGTCCTACCGCCTGACCGACGTCGTTCTCGGAGTAATGACCGGCCATTTCGTCGCCCGAGAGCACCGGGAACATCGCCTGCGCCGAGAGGGCGGAGGCAAAGCCCGCCTCCATATCCGCGCCCAGCGGTGTGCGGATGCCGGAGGGGCGGGTGGGGTCGGCTTCCAGCCGCCCGTCGTGAAAGAAGGTGGTGAACTCGGTGGCGCCGAGGTTGAAGAGCGCCGGCGAATTGCGCGGGATGCGCTGTTCGGGCGGGTTGGCGGGATCGTGAGTGCGGTCTGGCCCCAGCCCGGTGCCGCCGTCGCCGAGGCCCAGCGCCACCCCGTCTGAGGTGGCAAAGCGCGGGTGGTGACAGGTGGCGCAACTCACGGTGCGGCTGCCCGACAGGATCGGGTCGTAAAACAGCAGCTGCCCCAGCGCGACCGAGGCCTCCTCCAAGGGTGGAAATCTGGCGTTTGCCTGCGGCAGCGGCCCGGCCAGACCCGTCTTCGCGCCCAGCGCCAGCGTCAGGGCCAGCACCGTGGCCCGCCGTTTCACGCCGCCTCTCCCGGTGCGATGGTGAGGGTGGTGGTCTGGCGGTAGGGCGCGTCGGGGGTGGCGAGGGTCAGCGGGAATTCGGGCGTGTTGACGGCATTGGGGTAATGCTGTGGCTCAAGACAGAGACCGGCAAAGGGCTGCAGGTTCTGGCCCGCGTGCGGCGGCGCCTTGGGCGTCAACCCGGCCCCGGTATACAGCTGCAGGCAGGGCTGGTCGGTGGTCAGCGTCAGGCTCATGCCGCTGGGCGCGGTCAGGGTCGCGGCGGGCGCGCCGCCATTCAGCACGAGGTTGATGTCATGATCCGTCAGGCCCACCGCGCGGGGCGTGGTGAAATCGCAGCCGTGCCGGGCGGCATCCGCGATGAGCCCGGTTGGGATCTTGGCCTTGTCAGCGGGGGTGCAGCGGTCGGCGCTGATCCGCAGGCGGTGACCGGCGATGTCGCCCTGCCCCATCAGGTTGTAGTAGCTGTGCTGGGCCAGGCTGATCGGCGTGGGACGATCGGGGGTCGCCTGCATCTCGTAGCGCAGGGTATGACCGGTGAGCGTGACGGTCACGGCAAGCTGCACCGTGCCCGGATAGCCCTGATCGCCATGTTCGGAGGTCAGGGTGAAGCGGACCGCGCGATCGCCGTCCGCCTCGCTGTGCCAGATCCGTTTCTGCAGCCCGCCGGGGCCGCCGTGCAGGTGGGTGGGGCCTTCGTTCGCGGGCAGCTGGTAGAGCGCGCCGTCGAGCCAGAACCGCGCCCCCGAGATCCGATTGGCGACGCGGCCCGCGATCACGCCCATGCTGGTCGGGTGGCGGAGATAGTCCTGCGGATCGGCGTAGCCCAGCACCACCGGGACCCGCGCGCCGCCCATCGGCACGCGCCAGTCCTGCGTGATGCATCCCAGCGACAGCAACGCCACCGACACATCGCCATCGGACAGCAGGTGACGTTGAAGCGGGGGTGGTGCCATCATACGAACCGGTTGACGTAGTTCTCCAGGATCTCCTGCCGGCCCGAGCGCGGCTGAGGGGCGATGTCACCGGACAGGACACGGTCGAAGATACTGTCGAAATCGCTGTCGAGCATGGCGCGGGCGGCGGGGGTTTCCCAGCCAGCATAGCGCTCTTTCAGCGCGGTTTCCAGCCCGCCGTCGGCGCGCATCGCCGCCGCCGCCTTGAGACCGCGCGCGCAGATGTCCATCGCGCCGACATGGGCCGCGATCAGGTCTGCGGCATCCAGCGACTGGCGCCGCAGCTTGGCGTCGAAATTGGTGCCGCCGGTGGAGAAGCCGCCCGATTTCAGGATGTGGTAATAGGCCAGCGCCACCTCGGGCACGTTGGTGGGGAACTGGTCGGTGTCCCAGCCGGACTGGTAATCGTTGCGGTTCATGTCGATCGACCCCAGCATACCCTCGGCCGCCGCCACGGCGATTTCATGTTCGAAGGAATGCCCGGCAAGAATGGCGTGGCCTTGTTCGAGGTTTAGTTTCACCTCGCCTTCCAGCCCGTATTTGCGCAGGAACCCGATGCAGGTGGCGGCGTCAAAATCATACTGGTGCTTCGACGGCTCCCGCGGTTTCGGCTCCACCAGGATGGTGCCCTTGAAGCCGATCTTGTGCTTGTACTCAACCACCATGTGCAGGAACCGGCCCATATGGTCCAGCTCTTGGCCCAGATCGGTATTGAGCAGGGTCTCGTACCCTTCGCGTCCGCCCCAGAGCACGTAATTTTCCCCGCCCAGCCGGTGTGTCGCGTCCATGCAGGTTTTCACCGTAGCCGCCGCATAGGCAAAGACATCCGGGTCCGGGTTGGTCGAGGCGCCGGCCATCCAGCGACGGTGGCTGAACATGTTGGCGGTGCCCCAAAGCAGCTTGACCCGGCGGGTCGACATCTTTTCCTCGAAATAGTCGATGATCGCCGTCAGGTTCGACAGGCTCTCGGCAAATGTGTCGCCCTCGGGCCGGACATCGGCGTCGTGCCAGCAGAAATAGGGCTGGCCGAGGATATCGAACATGTCAAAGGCGGCGTCGGCCTTGGTCCGGGCGGTCTCCATCCGGTCCTGCGGGTGCCAGGGGCGGACAAAGGTCTGGCCGCCGAAGGGGTCCTGCCCCTCCCACGCGAAAGTGTGCCAGTAGGCGACGGCAAAGCGCAGGTGGTCTTCCATCCGTTTGCCCATGACGATTTCGTCGGGGTTGTAGTGGCGGTAGGCCAGCGGATTGGCGCTGTCGGGGCCTTCGTACCGGACGGGGGCGATATCGGCAAAGAAGGGTCGGGTCATGAGAGAGCTTTCAGAGCTGGGTATGTGGCCGCGTAGGCGGCATAGGCGTCATCGCAGGCGGCCCGCAGCTCGGCGCGGGGCGCAATGGTCTCGGACAGCGGCGGCTTGGTCATCACCCCGGCCGGATCGGCCCCGGTGACGCCGCAGATCGCCAGGCGGGCGGCGCCCAGCGCGGCGCCGAATTCGCCCTGCTGCGGCAGGTCGATGGGCAGGTCGAGCAGATTGGCCAGCAGATCGACCCAGTAGCGCGAGCGGGTGCCGCCGCCGATGGCGAGCAGCCGGTCAAGCCGGGCGCCGGTGGATTTCAGCGCCTCGAGGTTGTCGCGCAGGGCAAAGCTGACGCCTTCGATGACGGCGCGGGCCAGGTCCTGCGGCTCTTGCGCGATGTCGAGGCCCAGAAATGCGCCCCGGATGGCGCTGTCGTTATGCGGGGTGCGTTCGCCGGAGAGATACGGCAGGAACCGCAGCGCGCCGGGGACCTGCGCATGGGGGCCGAGACCTGCGGTCAGGGTGGCCGGATCCTGCCCGGTGATGCGGGACAGCCAGTTCAGGCTGTCGGTGGCGGCGAGGATCACGCCCATCTGGTACCAGCGATCCGGCACCGCGTGGCAAAAGGTGTGCACGGCGCTTTCGGGGCGCGGGGCAAAGCCGTCGCGGGCGGCGAGCAGCACGCCGGAGGTGCCCAGCGAGACGAAGCCGTCGCCCTCGCCCAGCGCGCCGACGCCGCAGGCGGCGACCGCGTTGTCGGCGCCGCCGGCGACAACCAGCGTGGTGTCGGGAATGCCCAGTTCGGCGGCCAGATCACCACGCACCGGGCCGACGGTGCCGGTGCCTTCGAGCAGCTGGGGCATCTGGTCGGCGCGCAGTCCCGATTGCGCCAGGAGGTGGTCCGACCAGCGCCGCGCGCCGACGTCGAGCCATGCGGTACCGGCGGCGTCGGACATGTCGGTGACCCGCTGCCCGGTCAGCCAGAAGGTCAGGTAATCCTTGGGCAGCAGCACGGTGGCGACGCGGTCGAAAACCTCGGGTTCATGTTCCGCCAGCCAGGCCAGTTTCGGCGCGGTGAAGCCGGGAAACACAATGTTGCCCGAAATCTCGCGGACGCGCGGGGCGGCGTCGAGCCGGGCCGCCTGGGCGTGGCTGCGAGTGTCGTTCCACAGGATGCAGGGGCGCAGCACCTGCCCGCCCTCATCCAGCAGCGTCGCGCCGTGCATCTGGCCCGACAGGCTGATGCCGCGCAGCCCGGCGATTTCGGCGGGCGCGATCCCGGCCAGTGTGCGCAGGGTCTGGGCCGTGGCGGCCATCCATCTGGAGGGGTGCTGTTCGCTCCAGCCCGGATGCGGGTGGGTGACGGCGACGGGCGCCTCGGCGCTGTGCAGAACGCCGCCGTCCGGCGTCACGAGCAGGGCCCGCACCCCCGAGGTTCCCAGGTCCAATCCGATGTACATGTGCCCTCCCACAGGTCTGGATACCGA
>JBFHMM010000135.1:0-10713 GCA_041594355.1 Paracoccaceae bacterium
GACACCGAAGTTGACGATGGCACCGATTGCACCGAATGAGGTCGACTTGATGGTGCCCAGCAGCGGGTCCGCATCCGAGAAGGAGTTGGTGCCCGGGATGAAGAACCAGCCCTTGTGCAGGAAGATGTAGACCAGGGTCACGATCAGACCGGCCAGCATGCCAGCCACGGCGCCCGTGTTGTTGATCCTGGTCGAGAAGATCCCCATCATCAGCGCCGGGAAGATCGAGGCCGCCGCCAGACCGAAGGCCAGCGCCACCGTCTGGGCCGCAAAGCCCGGCGGGTTCAGACCCAGGTAGGTTGCGACACCGATGGCCACGGCCATGGCGATACGCGCCGACAGCAGTTCGCCTTTTTCCGAGATCTGCGGGTTGATCGACCCCTTGATCAGGTCGTGGCTCACAGCAGACGAGATCGCCAGCAGCAGACCGGCGGCGGTCGAGAGCGCAGCGGCGAGACCACCGGCGGCGACCAGACCGATCACCCAGGAAGGCAGGTTGGCGATTTCGGGGTTGGCCAGCACCAGAATGTCACGGTTGAAATTGGTCAGCTCGTTGCCTTCCCACCCGTTTTCCGCGGCTTTGGCCTGCATCCTGGCATCCTTGTCGTTGTAGTACTGGATCTTGCCGTCGCCGTTCTTGTCTTCCCACCCCAGCAGGCCGGTTTTTTGCCAGGTGGCCATCCAGTCATAGCGCGCGTCGTTTTCGATCTGCTCGATCGAGACGGCTTCGGCGTCGGTGCCATTGGGCCAGAACATGTCGGTGATGTTCAGGCGGGCCATGGCGCCCACGGCGGGAGCGGTCAGGTAGAGCAGCGCGATGAAGACCAGCGCCCAGCCTGCGGACCAGCGTGCGTCAGCCACGCGCGGCACGGTGAAGAAGCGCATGATGACGTGGGGCAGACCAGCGGTGCCGATCATCAGGGACAGGGTGAACAGAACCATGTTCAGTGTGTCGGCGTGATGCGCGGTGTACTCGTTGAAGCCCAGTTCGCCGACGATGGCGTCCAGCTTGGCCAGCAGCGGCTCTCCGCTGGCGACGTGATCGCCGAAGAGACCCAGCGCCGGGATCGGGTTGCCGGTCAGCTGCAGCGAGATGAAGATGGCCGGGATGGTGTAGGCCATGATCAGCACGACGTACTGAGCCACCTGGGTGTAGGTCACACCCTTCATGCCGCCGAACACGGCATAGGCGAAAACCACACATGCACCGATCAGCAGACCGGCGGTGTTCGACACTTCCAGAAAGCGGCCAAAGGCCACGCCGACGCCGGTCATCTGGCCGATCACGTAGGTGGTCGAGGCGACGATCAGGCAGACCACGGCCACGATGCGGGCGGTGGGGCTGTAGAAACGGTCGCCGATAAATTCCGACACGGTGAACTTGCCGAACTTGCGCAGGTAAGGTGCGAGCAACAGCGCCAGCAGCACGTAGCCGCCGGTCCAGCCCATCAGGAAGGAGGAGTTGTCGTAGCCGGTGAAGGCGATGAGGCCGGCCATCGAGATGAACGAGGCCGCCGACATCCAGTCAGCCGCTGTCGCCATACCGTTGGTGACCGGGTGAACGCCGCGACCGGCGGCGTAAAATTCCGATGTGGAGCCCGCACGGGCCCAGATCGCGATGCCGATGTAGAGCGCGAAGCTCGCGCCGACAAACAGCAGGTTGATGGTAAACTGATCCATTGTCCCTCTGGCCCCTTTACTCTTCTTCCACGCCGAATTCGGCGTCGAGTTTGTTCATGCGCCAGGCGTAGAAAAAGATCAGCGCCAGGAATACGATGATCGAGCCTTGCTGGGCGAACCAGAAGCCAAGATCGGTGCCGCCGACGGCGATGCCGGACAGCATGTGGCGCAGCAGGATACCGAACCCGAAAGAGACCAGCGCCCAGATGACTAGGCTGATCAGAATGATGCGCACGTTTGCTTGCCAGTAACCCTTGTCGGTTTCGGCTGTGGACGAGGCACTAGTAGATTGGTCCGCCATGGCGGTTCCTCCTTCTTCCTCCAGAAAAATGGTCTCGCGGGGAGAGCTGCGAGGCTTTTGAACTTACTTCATCGCCTGTTCGACGATTCCGGTGAGCGTGCCTGCAATGGTGTCGATTTCGCCCATGGCGTCGACTGATTGCAGAACACCCTTGTCCTTGAAGTACGCGATCAGCGGAGCGGTCTGGTCATGGTAGGCGACCAGGCGGCTGCTGACGGTGTCCGCGTTGTCATCGGCGCGCCGTTTCATCTCGGTGCCGCCGCATTTGTCGCAGACACCATCCTTGGCGGGCTGCTTGAAGCTGTCGTGGTAGCCTTCGCCGCACGTGCCGCAGGTGTAGCGGCCAGAAATCCGGGTCACCATGGCGGCGTCGTCGACTTCGAGGCTGACGGCGGCGCTGATCTTCTGGCCGGTCTCGGCCAGAAGGGTGTCGAGCGCCTGCGCCTGCACGGTGGTGCGGGGAAAGCCATCGAGGATCACGCCCTTGGCGCAGTCCGGATCGGCCAGACGGTCGCGCAGGATTTTGATCACGATTTCATCGCTGACCAGGTCACCCGCTTCCATCACCGCCTTGGCGGCCTTGCCCGCCTCGGTTCCGGCGGCGACGGCCGCGCGCAGCAGGTCGCCGGTGGAGAGCTGGACCAGACCGAACTTCTCTTCCAGCATCCGGGCCTGGGTGCCCTTGCCGGCGCCCGGAGGCCCCAGCAGGATCAGCACGGCGGGGGTTGTCATGACTGCAGTGTCCATCATCTCCCCCTTACTGGCCCGCGCGGTTGGCGATCAAGTCGTCAACAACGGAGGGATCGGCCAGGGTCGAGGTATCGCCCAGAGAGCCGAAGTCGTTCTCGGCGATCTTGCGCAGGATGCGGCGCATGATCTTACCAGAGCGGGTTTTTGGCAGGCCGGGTGCCCACTGGATCACGTCCGGAGAGGCGATCGGGCCGATCTCGGTGCGAACCCAGGTGCGCAGCTCCTTGCGAAGATCGTCACTGGGCTCCACGCCGTTCATCAGGGTGACATAGCAATAAATGCCCTGACCCTTGATGTCGTGCGGAAAGCCGACCACGGCGGCCTCGGCAACTGTAGCATGCGCCACCAACGCGCTTTCGACCTCGGCGGTGCCCATCCGGTGACCCGAGACGTTGATCACGTCGTCGACGCGGCCGGTGATCCAGAAATCGCCGTCTGCGTCGCGCTTGCAGCCGTCACCCGCGAAGTAATAGCCTTTGTAGTCCGAGAAATAGGTCTTTTCGAACCGCTCGTGATCGCCCCAGACGGTCCGCATCTGCGCCGGCCAGCTGTCGGCGATGCAGAGCACGCCCTCGGCCGGGTAGTCGTGGATCTCTTCACCGGTGTGCGGGTCGAGAACCACGGCCTTGACGCCGAAGAATGGTTTCATTGCCGAGCCTGGCTTCAGCCCGTGCGCGCCCGGCAGGGGGGTCATCATGTGACCGCCGGTTTCGGTCTGCCACCAGGTGTCGACGATCGGGCATTTGCCCTTGCCCACGATCTCGTTGTACCAGTTCCAGGCCTCGGGGTTGATCGGTTCGCCCACGGTGCCGAGGGTGCGCAGGTCGCTCAGATCGCATTTCTCGACGAACTCGTTGCCCTGGCCCATCAGCGCGCGCAGCGCGGTGGGGGCGGTGTAGAACTGGTTGACCTTGTGCTTTTCGCAGACCTGCCAGAAGCGGCTGGCGTCGGGCCAGGTCGGCACACCTTCGAACATCAGCGTGGTGGCGCCGTTGGCCAACGGACCGTAGACGATGTAGCTGTGGCCGGTGACCCAGCCGACGTCAGCAGTACACCAGTAGATGTCGCCGTCGTGATAGTCGAAGGTGATCTCATGTGTCATTGCGGCATAGACCAGGTAGCCGCCGGTGCAGTGCACGACGCCCTTGGGCTGGCCGGTGGAGCCGGAGGTGTAGAGGATGAACAACGGATCCTCGGCGTTCATCTCGGCGGGTTTGGAGTACTCGTCCGCTTCCAGCGCCATCTCGTTGTAATCATAGTCGCGGCCATCGACCCAGGTGGTCTGGCCACCGGTGCGCTTGACCACCAGACATTTCACGGTGTCCTTGCAGTGCAGCAGCGCGGCGTCGGCGTTGGATTTCAGCGGGGTCTGGCGGCCGCCGCGCGGGGCGTAGTCGGCGGTGATCACCACCTTGGCGTCCGACCCGTTGATCCGGGCCGCCAGCGCATCGGGGGAGAAGCCAGCGAAGACGATGGAGTGGATGGCGCCGATCCGGGCGCAGGCCAGCATGGCATAGGCGGCATCGGGGATCATCGGGAGGTAGATGACCACGCGGTCGCCTTTGCGCACGACGATATCTTCGAGGATATTGGCCATCTTGCAAACCGAGGTGTGCAGAGCCTTGTAAGTGATGTGCCTGGCTTCTTCGTTCGGATCATCGGGTTCAAAGATGATCGCGGTCTGGTCGCCTCGGGTTTCCAGGTGACGGTCGATGCAGTTGGCCGAAACGTTCAGCGTGCCGTCTTCGAACCATTTGATGTCGATGTTGCCGGGCTGGAACGAGGTGTTCTTGACCTTGGTAAAGGGCTTGATCCAGTCGATCCGTTTGCCGTGTTCGCCCCAGAACGCTTCGGGGTTGGCGATGGATGCGGCGTACATCTCATCGTATTTGGCGGCATTCACATGTGCACGGGCGACGACCTCTGCCGACGGGGGGTACACGGGGTTATCGGATTGAGCTTTTTGGGTCATGTGAGGCTCCTCCCTCTGACGTTGACTGTTTGGCCTTCAGCAAGCCCGTAAAGGGGCGGAACTGAGCATTTCCATCTTTCGCCGGATAATAATCGTGTTTGAAAATAAGTGAATAACTTACCGGAATGAAACGATTTGCTTGTAAAGATTTTTTGTGGAATCTTGGTTTTCTGTAAATTTCACCCTGCGGAAACTGGAAAATTCTAGCGTCGGCAAGGGATTGGGTGTCAACCGTTTCAGGTAAGGCTGTGAATGCTGCACCGCCAAATTGTGACGCAACGTGACTTTCGGCTGGGGCAGGCGGTGTGACATATTGTTTCGATAACTGTTGGTATGCCATTTCCCTTGCGATTTGTTGCCCGGTCAGGCGTTGGCGCGACTCGCCTTGCGCCGACCCGAGTCGCCCTCGTGCCGGTGCAACCGTGTCAGGGCTTGGCAGCGACCTATGATAACGCTAGCTTTCCAGTCAAGCGGCCCTGTCAACCGGGCCGCACGATAGGGAGAGATATAAATGAACAAGATGTTTACCAGTGCCGTCGCAGCGGCCCTGAGCGTTGCCTTCGTGTCCGAAGCGGCCGCGACGGAGTGGAATGTTTCGGTTTGGGGTAAACGACGCGCCTTTACCGAGCATGTCGAAAAGCTGGGTGAGCTGCTGGCCGAGAAGACCGGCGGCGATTTCACGCTGAACATCAGCTATGGCGGCCTGTCCAAGAACCGCGAAAACCTTGACGGGATTTCCATCGGCGCCTTTGAAATGGCGCAGTTCTGCGCCGGCTACCACCCGGACAAGAACCGCCTGATCACCGTGCTGGAATTGCCGTTCCTGGGGGTTGAGAACCTGGAACAGGAAGTGGCGGTGAGCCACGCGGTCTACGCCCACCCGGCGGTGCAGGACGAGATGTCCCAGTGGAACGCCAAGCTGCTGATGACCTCGCCGATGCCGCAGTACAACCTGGTTGGCACCGGAGAGCCGCGCGACGAGCTGGCCAAGTTCGAAGGCATGCGGGTGCGCGCCACCGGCGGCCTGGGCAAGGCATTTGAAGCCGTTGGCGCGGTGCCGACCTCGGTAACCGCGACCGAAGCCTATCAGGCGATGGAATCCGGCGTCGTCGATACGGTCGCCTTTGCCCAGCACGCGCATCTGGCCTTTGGCACCATCAACAAGGCCGACTGGTGGACCGCGAACCTGAACCCCGGCACGGTGAACTGCCCGGTGGTGGTCAACATCGACGCCTACGAAAGCCTGAGCGACGAGCACCGCGCGGCGCTGGACAGCTCGGTTGACGAGGCGATCGACCATTACCTGGCCAATTATGGCGAACTTCTGAAGAAGTGGGACGCCATCCTGGCCGAGAAGAACGTCCAGAAGGTGATGCTGTCCGACGACGAATTGGCCAAGTTCCGTTCGACGGCCGCCGCACCGATCGCGGCGGCCTGGATCGAAAGCATGACCGCGCAGGGCCTGCCAGGTCAGGAACTTTATGATCTCGCCCTGCAAAAGCTGGCCGAGGCCAAAGGCGGCAGCTGAGCCGCATCATGACGTAACCATACAAGATCCGGGAGGGCTGCGCCTGTCGCGCGGCCCTTTTTCGCAATAACCCTACGATAATTTGGGGAGACGAGGGATGGCGGAAACCGCTTCAGTTCTTGAGGACTCCAGCCTGCTCAGCCGATTGGACCGGGCGCTGTTGCCGGTCGAGCGGTTCTGCGCCCTGCTGAGCGGTCTGGCGATTTTTTCACTGATGTTCCTGGCCGCCTATTCGGTGACCGGGCGCAAGTTCTTCGGATCGCCGATGATGGGTTATATCGACTATATCGAAGCGGCGATGCCGATCATCGCGATCATGGGGATTTCCTATGTGCAGCGCGGTGGCGGACACATTCGCATGGATATGGTCATCGGCGTAATGAAAGGCCGGATGCTGTGGTTCTTCGAACTGGTCTCGGTGCTGCTGATCCTGGTTCTGACCGTGGCCCTGACCTGGGGTGCCTGGGAACATTTCGCGCGCAGTTTCGACTGTGCCCGCCCGTTGTGTAGCCGTGACAGCTCTATCGACATCGGCCTGCCGACGTGGCCCTCGAAACTGGTGGTGCCGATAGCCTTTGGCGTACTGGTGCTGCGGTTGATCCTGCAGGCTGTGGGCTATGGCCGGGCGCTGGTGCTGGGGCTGGACCGGCCGGTGGCGGTGCCGCTGACCCTGACGATCGAGGAACAGGCCATGGCCGAGGCTGGGCAACTGGAAGGGCACGACTGATGGAACCCATCGAAATCGGACTTTGGACCAGCGCCGGAATGCTGGTGATGGTGGTGCTGGGAATGTGCGTGGCTTTTGCCGCCGGGCTGGCGGGGTTCGTCGGGCTGGTCTGGCTGCGGTGGAACGGGTTCGACTATGATCCGGACCGGCTGTGGAAGGCCATCGAGATCAGCGTGCGGATCGCCGGGCTGACCCCGCATTCCAAGGTCAGCGCGCATGTGCTGAGTCTGATCCCGGTCTTCATCCTGATCGGTTACCTTGCCTATTACGCCAACCTGACCACGGCGCTGTTCGAGGCGGCCAAACGCTGGATCGCCTGGGTGCCCGGCGGCCTGGCGGTTTCTACCGTCTTTGCGACCGCCGGCTTTGCCGCGGTGTCGGGGGCCAGCGTGGCCACGGCGGCGGTCTTTGCCCGAATCGCCATCCCGGAGATGCTGAAAGTCGGCTACAACAAGCAGTTCGCAGCGGGCGTGGTGGCCGCCGGCGGTACGCTTGCCTCGCTGATCCCTCCGTCGGCCATTTTGGTGATTTATGCAATCATCGTAGAGCAGGACGTGGGCAAGCTGTTGCTGGCGGGCTTCATTCCGGGGGCCTTTTCAGCCGTGGTCTACGCAGTGCTGATCATCGGCATCGCCGTTGTGCTCAAGACCGTTGGACCACCGGTGCGCGGTTTCACCTGGAAACAACGATTTGCCGCGCTGCCTCCGGCCTTGCCGATTGTCGCCGTGGTCGTGATCATCATCTTCTTCGTCTACAACCCATTCGGCGACGCCTGGGGCACCCCGACCGAAGGCGGTGCGGTCGGGGCCTTCATCGTGTTCCTGATGGCGCTCTATCGCGGCATGCGCTGGAGCGAGCTGAAATCGGCGCTGCTGGACACCGCCAAACTGACGGTGATGATCTTTACCATCATCTGGGGCGTTCTGATCTACGTGCGCTTTCTTGGGTTTGCCGAACTGCCGGCAGCCTTTGCTGACTGGATTACGTCGCTGACCATGTCGCCGATGCTGATCCTGATCTGCATCCTTTTGGCCTATGCGGTACTGGGCATGTTCATGGATGCCATCGGCATGCTGCTGCTGACGTTGCCGGTGGTCTACCCCGCAGTCATGGCTCTGAACGGAGGCGAGGCCGTCGCGGCGGCTGACAGCGCCTTTGGCATGAACGGCACGATGTGCGCGATCTGGTTCGGCATCCTGGTGGTGAAGATGGCCGAATTCTGCCTGATCACCCCGCCGATCGGTCTGAACTGCTTTGTCGTGGCCGGTGTGCGGCCGGACCTGAGCGTTCAGGACGTGTTCCGGGGCGTGATGCCGTTTTTTGTGGCCGACGCGGTCACAATCGCCCTGCTCGTGGCGTTTCCCGGCATCGTGCTGTACCTGCCCTCGCTGGCGGGATAGGCGGGACCAACGGTGGGGGCGCTGCCCCCGCTACGGCATGCCACGGCTGCCCAGGGATATTTCTCAACAGAAGAAGAGATGGTCCCTGTTTCATCCCTTGTCGAATACTTCAGGGGGTTTGAGCGACAGCGTCCCTCATCCAAAATATGGAATGCGCCGTATATGAAGGCCGGTTCTTTGTCTGGTTGATCGCAGGGACCAACTGCTCATGCTTGCCATCTATCACCCTGGATTCACGAGATGAATCCCTAACGAGATTTATGCAACAAAGCCGATGAGCACCCTCATGAAACTGTTCAAATAGGGTATCAATGTGGCTTTGTTTCGTGCCGCGAAAGAACGCGCTTTCAGCGCCAAAAGGAAGTTCGTCTTTCCTAACTTGACGTCCGACAACCGATATCATAGTACCTGTGATCGTTGAGCGGGCGTTGTGTAGTGGTAAGACCTTAGCCTTCCAAGCTAATGACGCGGGTTCGATTCCCGCCGCCCGCTCCAAAAATCTCACAAATGACTTCGAAGCTTGCCAATCGTTACCCGTGGCGTGCTCCTCGGGCGGGCTTCCATTTCCGGCAGGCGATTTCCGCATGCGGGACAGGGCGTATCGCGCGGCCATCCCGTATTTTCGATGCATCGCCCAAAGGGCGCGGCATAAGCGCGCTTGACCCTGCGCGCTGGCCCGGCCATGAAGCAGGCCGACCGCCGCGGCGCCAAGCCCGGACAGACTATAGCGCCGAAGGACCCGACATGGCTCGATCCCGATCCCCCCGTCCCTTAGCAAACGGTGCGCCCGGCGCCACGGAAGAACGGGAACGGTCGCGAAAGATCGGTGTTCTTGGTGCGCTGTGGCCCTTTATGAAGCCCTACATGCTGCTGATGATCGCGGCGGGCGGCGCGCTGATCTTGACGTCGGCGGTGTCGCTGACACTGCCACTGGCGGTGCGCCGGGTGGTGGACAATTTCCGTGAGGGCGACGTGGCGCTGCTGGACCGTTATTTCCTGGCCGCGCTGGGCATTGCAGCACTGTTGGCGGTGGGCACCGGGCTGCGCTATGCGCTGGTTACGCGGCTGGGCGAACGGGTTGTCGCGGACATCCGCAAGGCGGTGTTCGACCGGGTCATCGGGATGAGCCCGCAGTTTTATGAAAAAATCATGACCGGCGAGGTGCTTAGCCGGATCACCACCGACACCACACTGATTCAGTCGGTGCTGGGGTCGTCCATTTCAATCGCGCTGCGCAACATGCTGATCTTTGCCGGCGGCATGGTCCTGATGCTGCTGACCTCGGCCAAGCTGACCGGGCTGGTTCTGCTGATCGTGCCGACGGTGATCGTGCCAATCCTGTTCCTGGGTCGGCGTCTGCGGGTGATCAGCCGTGAAAACCAGGACTGGATCGCGGCGTCGTCGGGCAATGCGTCCGAGGCGCTGGGCGCGGTGCAGACGGTGCAGGCCTTTACCCATGAAAACGCCAGCCGGACCCAGTTTTCCGACCTGACCGAGACCTCCTACGACGTCTCGATTCGACGGGTGCGGACCCGGGCGCTGCTGACTGTTATCGTGATCTTTTTGGTCTTTACCGGCATCGTCGGCGTGTTGTGGATGGGCGCGCGCGACGTGCGTGCAGGGGTCATGACCGAGGGCACGTTGATTCAGTTCGTGATCTATGCGGTTCTGGTCGCGGGATCGGTCGCCGCCCTGTCCGAGATCTGGAGCGAGTTGCAGCGGGCGGCCGGCGCGACAGAACGGTTGATCGAACTGCTGACCGCGACCGACGCGGTGCAGGACCCGGCCAGCCCGACCGCGCTGCCGACGCCTGTGCGGGGCGAGATCGTCTTTGACGATGTGACGTTCCACTATCCGGCGCGGCCGAACGTGGCGGCGCTGAACGGCGTGTCGTTGACCGTGGCTCCGGGCGAGACGGTGGCCTTTGTCGGGCCATCGGGGGCGGGCAAGACCACAATTGTGCAAATGATCCTGCGGTTTTATGACCCGGACAGTGGCCGGGTGATGCTGGACGATGTGCCACTGACCAACCTGACGCGTAACGATTTCCGCAGCGCCATGGCGCTGGTGCCGCAGGATCCGGTGATCTTTGCCGCCTCGGCCCGTGACAACATTCGCTTTGGCCGGCCCGAGGCCACTGACGCCGAGGTGGAGGCCGCCGCACAGGCGGCGGCGGCGCATGAGTTCATCAGCGCCTTGCCCGAAGGTTATGACAGCTTTGTCGGGGAACGCGGCGTGATGCTGTCGGGCGGTCAGAAACAGCGGATCGCCATCGCCCGCGCCATCCTGCGCGACGCACCGGTGCTGCTGCTGGACGAGGCCACCAGTGCCCTGGACGCCGAGAGCGAACGGGCC
>JBFHMM010000136.1:0-10666 GCA_041594355.1 Paracoccaceae bacterium
ACCTGGTCGAACGGTGTTTCAATAAGCTCAAGAACGCCCGCCGCGTTGCTACCCGGTATGACAAAACTGCAGAAAGTTACCTCGGGTTCATCGACATCACATCCATCCGGCTCTGGGTGCGCAATTTGTAAACATGACCTAGTCGTCTGCGGCAATCCGTTCCAGCCTCGCGCGGTCCAGCAGGGTGACCCGGCCGCGTTCTTGACCGACAAGCCCGGCCCGGGCAAAAGCGCGCAGGCGCCGGGTGACAAAGGCGCGGCCCGAGGCCGTCTCGGATGCCAGCGCCTCGTGCGTGGTTTCGATCTGGCCCGTGGGGCTGGCCAGCCGCAGCAGGACGCGGGCCAGTCGGGCGTCAAAGCCGGTAAGCGCCACGTCTTCGACCAGCTGTTCATAATCACCAAAGCGTCGGGCGACGGCGGCCAGCACCTCGGCGCGAAAGGCATCGTTTGTGGTCAGCGCCTTCCGGAACAAGGCATGCGGAAGAATTTCACCTTCGATGTCGGTTTCCACGACGCCCTCGGCGGAATAGGCGCGGCCATCGGTCAGGCAGGCAAAGGTCTGCAGGCAGACGTCGCCGGGGCCGACGCGGTAGAGCACCACGTCGCGCCCGTTGGCGGCGGTCAATGTGACGCGGATCCGGCCGCTGTACAGCCTGACAAAGCCGGGGCAGTCCTGTCCGGGGCTGAACAGCACGGTGCCGGCGGGGCAGCTCAGGGGATGAGCGCCTTGCATCGGTCTAACTCCGGCCCCGGCGCAGGGCGCTGCTGAACTCGGACAACCGGAAGGCGCCGATCAGCTGGCCGCTGCCGAAAAAGGTCACGATGCCGATGCCCACCAGCCCCGCCAGCGCGAGATACCGCAGGCCAGCGGTCGTCAGTGCGCTTTGCAGGAGGAGCGCCGCCCCTATCAGGACGGCCCCCATAATCGCGGCGGCCAGGCAGATCCGCCAGATCCGACGGTGAAACCGCGCGTCGAATCGGGCGACAACGCCAAACCGCCGCCCCCCCGTCATCAGCAGGCCAACCATCGCCCAGCCGGCCAACGTGGTGGCCACTGCGGGCGCCAGCCAGCCCAGCACCGGTGTCAGGCCAATCGCGGCCATCGCGTTGACCACCATGGCGACCAGCGCATAGCGGAACGGGGTTTTGGTATCCTCGCGCGCAAAGAACAGCGGCTGCAGGATCTTTTGCAGGACGAAAGCGGGCAGCCCCAACCCGTAGATCGCCACCGCCTGCGCAATAGCGGCGCTGTCGGCGGCGGTGGTTTGGCCGCGTTCAAACAGAACCGAGACCAGCGGCAGCGGGATCACCATCAGCGCCACCGCCGAGGGAATGGTCAGCGCCAGCGACACCTCGCCCGCGCGCGACAGCGCGTTGCGTGCGCCGTCGTCGTCGCGCGCCGCCAGCCGGCGTGACAGGTCGGGAAGCAGCACGACGCCGATGGCGATGCCGACCACGCCGAGCGGCAGCTGGTACAGCCGGTCGGCGGCATAAAGCCAGCCAACTGCGCGGTCGAAATAGCTGGCGACCTGCTGGCCGACCAGCAGGTTGACCTGCATTACTCCACCCGCCAGCGCGGCGGGCACCGCGACGGCGACGAGGTGTTTCATCTCGGGCGTCCAGCGCGGGCGGCGGGGGCGCAGGGTAAACCCGGCCCGCGCGGCAGCGGTCCAGACCAGCGCTAGCTGCGCGATGCCAGCCACCGGAATGGCCCAGATCAGGGCGCGAGCCACGTCCGCGCCGACCCAATGCGCCGCGGTCATCGACGACACCAGCAGCACGTTCAAGAGCACCGGGGCGGCGGCGGCGGCGGCGAACCGCCCGGTGGCGTTCAGCACCCCCGACAGCAGCGCGGCGAGCGAGATGAACAGGATGTAGGGAAAGGCGATACGGCCGAATTCCACCGACAGGTCAAACTGCGCCTGCCCGGCAAAGCCGCTGGCCAGCCCAAAAATCAGCCAGGGCATGGCCGCCTGTGCGAGCAGTGTCAGCACGATCAGCACGCTGGCCAGCCCGGCAAAGGCGGCCTCGGCAAAGCCCTGCGGGTTGTCGCCGGTTTCCAGCCGTTTCGAGAACATCGGAACAAAGGCCATGTTGAACGCGCCTTCGGCAAAGAAACGGCGGAACATGTTGGGCAGTCGAAAGGCCACGACAAAGGCCTCGTACAGGGGCCCGGTGCCCAGCAGCGCGAGAATCATCGCGTCGCGGACGAAGCCCAGAATTCGGCTGAGCAAGGTCCAGACCCCGACGGTCAGAAAACCGGACATCAGCCGAATGGGTTTCATATTGCCTGCCTGCAGGGCCGCGGGGCGCCTGGCTGCCTTTGTCAATTCTGCGTGATCTCAGCCATAACGCTTTCCTTGTCAGGGTGGAAGATAGCGCGTTTTATGTGTCCCCGGTTCGCGGGGGCGATCTGGTGCACGCATTAACGATTGCAGCATCAGCGGATTCCGGCGATGAAATGTGTCATGAGCAATTGCCCTGTAATCACTTGACCAGATGAGCGAGACCCATCAGGCCCCGGTTCGCCCGGTTGCGGAATTTACTCCGTTGATCACCGCCGCGCAGGGGTTCCCGGCCTTTGAGCGGCTTGCGTTTGAGGCCAGGGAGCACCTGTGGATGTCGTTCCGGGTCTTTGATCCGCTCACCCGGCTGCGCGGCTTGACCGGGATTGGCGAAAACTGGCTGGATCTTCTGCGGCACAGGTTGCGGTCGGGGGTCCGGATACGGGTTCTACTGACGGATTTTGATCCGATCGCCGCGCCGGAGCTGCACGAGGCAAGCATTCGCTCTGCCATAGCACTGAACGGCCTTGGGGATGAGGGCGATATCGAAGTTATGGTGGTGCGCCACGAGGCCCGCGTGGGCAAGGACATGCGCCTCGGGCTGTGGCTGCCGGTTGTGCGGGAACTGGAAAAGCAACGCGCGGCGTTGAATGCACTACCGCCAGAGGTTCGCGCGGAGGTGTTCCTGCATCGACCGGGGATCTGGCGGCATTTGCGCCAAGCGGCTGATGGGCGGATTGGATGGAGAATGCCCCGGCTGCCACGTCTTTTCCCGGCCACCTTGCATCAGAAAGTGGCCGTGGCCGACCACAAGGTCGCGATCATCGGCGGTCTGGATATTGACGAACGGCGCTATGACGATCCGGAACACGATCGCGAAGCGTGCGAAACCTGGCAGGACATCGCGGTGCGGGTCAGCGGTTGCATCGCGGGAGATATCTCGCACCATGTCGCGTCATGCTGGAACCGAAACCGGCTTCGTGTGCAGGCATTGGATCGCGAGCAGGCTCGCCACGCTCCGCCGCAGGCGACGGCGCCGACCGCCCGTATCGGTCGAATAGAGGGAGGCGGTCAATCCGATTGCGGGGCGGTGCGGCCGGGCGTCCGGCTGTTGCGCACCTTGTCCGCCCAGAAACGACGTGTCGGTCTGCGATTTGCCCCGGCGACGATGGTCAACGAGATCGAACAGGCGCATATCGCGGCCATTGGCGCGGCGCGGCACGCGATTTATGCCGAGACCCAGTATTTTCGCAGCAAAATCATCGCCGAGGCTCTGGCGCGGGCGGCTTTGAACAACCCGAACGTTAACCTCGTCATGATCCTGCCTGCGGCGCCCGAGGAAATCGCATTTGAGGATCAGTTGCGGCTGCCCGAGCGGATGGGGGAGTATCTGCAGTCGGAATGCCTGAGCACGGTCTTGGACGCGTTCGGACCGCGCGCAAGCGTGTTAAGCCCGGTTCGACAGGTCGAAGGCACGTCCCGGTCCCGTGATCAGCTGCATGGCGCCGAGATCATCTATGTGCACTCCAAGGTGCTGATTATCGACGAAAGCCTTTGCATCGTCGGGTCCGCAAATCTGAATGGCCGCAGCATGAGATGGGATACCGAAGCGGCGGTGGAATGCACCGATCCGGGATCGGTGCGCGCGCTGCGCCGGGCGGTCCTGGAACACTGGCTGCCCGAGACGCCAGCGCAGGTTTTTTTCGGTGTCGCAGAGATGGCAGCGACCTGGGGCGAGTTGGCAAGGCGCAACGCGGGGCGTGCGCCGGGCCAACGGGCGGGGTTCCTCGTGCCACATGACCCGACCCCCGGGCGGCAGGCCGGATTGCCGCTGCCCGGCGTTCCCGACGAGCTGGTCTGACACGCTGGTTGAGGTCTAGGGGGCGAGCCGCTGTTAGCTGCTCGCCCGTTCTGCGCCCTCGGCGACGGCTGTGCGCAGCTTGGCCTCCAATGCGCGTTGTTTCGACGGCGAGTGGTATTTCAGCCCGAACATGTCCTTGACATAGAAGGTATCGACCACCTGTTCGCCAAAGGTCGCGATCACCGCGTTCGCGATATAGACGTTCGCATCGGCCAGGGTGCGGGTCAGGTCGTGCAGCAGGCCGGGCCGGTCGCGAGTGTCGACTTCGATGATCGTGTAGATATCGGATCCTTCGTTGTCGAAGGTGATATGGGTGGGCCGGTCGAAGGCCTTTTCGCGTTTCTTGATCTTGTCGCGCGACTTGAACGCCTCGCGGGCGACAACCTGCCCCTTGAGTGTCTTGTGGATCATCTGGGTCAGGCGGGGCAGGCGGGCGGCCTCGAAGGGCGCGCCGTCATGATCCTGGATCCAGAAGGCGTCCGTGACATAGCCGTCCTTGGTGGTATAGCTGCGGGCATCGACGACGTTGGCGCCGACCAGCGCCAGCGCGCCGGCGATACGGGCAAAGATGCCGGGATGGTCGGCCATGCAGAAACAGGCGCTGGTGGCGTCGCGGTCCTCGTCCGGCTGCAGGCGGATGATGATTTCGCCGGGATCGCCGCTGGCTTCGATCTCGCGGAGCATTTCGGCAAAATTCACATGCGCGGTGACGTGCAGCCCCTGCCAGTATGGGGGGTAATGGCGGGCGGTTTCGGCCTTGAGCGCGGCCGGGCTCCAGTCTGGCAGCGCCTCGCGCAGGGCTTTCTTGGCACCAACGCCACGTTTCTCGCGATTCAGGACCTCCATGCCGTTTTCCAGCGCCCGCCGGGTTTGACGGTAAAGGGCGCGGATCAGCACGGCCTTCCAGTTGTTCCATGTGTTCGGGCCTACGCCCCGGATGTCGCAGACCGTCAGAACCGTCAGCAGGTCCAGTCGCTTGACGGTCTGCACCGCCTTGGCAAAATCCCGCACGGTGCGCGGGTCGGCGATGTCGCGTTTCTGGGCCATGTCGGACATCAGCAGGTGATAGCGCACCAGCCATTCCACGGTTTCGCAATCGCTCTTGTTCAACCCCAGGCGCGGCGCGACCTTGCGGGCGATCTGGGCGCCCAGAATCGAATGATCGACCGGGCGGCCCTTGCCGATGTCGTGCAGCAACAGCGCGACATAAAGCACCTTGCGGTTCAGCCCCTCCATCAGGATTCCGGAGGAGACCGGCAGGTCCTCGATGAGCTGGCCCTTTTCGATCTTGGCCAGTTGTGCGATGCACTGGATGGTGTGTTCGTCCACGGTGTAGCTGTGGTACATGTTGAACTGCATCATCGCCCGGATCGGTTCGAATTCGGGTAGGAAAGTGGACAGGACGCCCAGTTCGTTCATCCGCCTCAGCGCGCGCTCCGGGTTGCCATGCTTTAGCAGCAGATCGAGAAAGATCCGCCGTGCCTCGGGCGTGTTGCGCATGTCGTCGTCGATCAGGTCGAGGTTCGCGGTGATCAGACGCATCGCGTCGGGGTGAATCAGCATGCCGGTGCGCAGGGCTTCTTCAAAAATCCGAAGGATGTTCAGCTTGTCGTCCAGAAAGCTGTCGGGGTCTTCGATGCCGATTCGGTTGTGGATCACCGCATAGCCATCCTTGACCTTGCGTTTGCGCCGGAAAATGCGTTCCAGCAGCGGCTCGCTCTTGACGTGGTTGGCCTCCAACTTGGTTAGGAAGATGCGGGTCAGGTCGCCCACGGCGGTGGCTTCGCGGAAATACTTCTGCATGAAGATTTCGACGCCGCGCCGCCCGGCGCGGTCCTCGTAGCCCATCCGCTCGGCCACATCGACTTGCAGATCGAAGGTCAGCTGTTCGGTGGGGCGACCGGTGGCCAGATGCATATGCGCCCGCACCGCCCACAGGAAATCTTCGGCCTGAACGAAGGTCTTGTATTCCTCTGGCCGAAAGACACCCAGAGGAACCAGTTCAGCGGCGGTCTGTACCCCGTGAATGTATTTCGCGATCCAGTACAGTGACTGCAGGTCGCGCAGCCCGCCCTTGCCCTCTTTCACATTGGGTTCGACCACGTAGCGCAGGCCATGTTTCTTGTGCCGGTTTTCGCGCTCGGCCAGCTTGGCCTCAATGAAATCGCGTCCGCTGTCTGAGAACAGGTCCGACTTTAGCCGCTTGTCCAGTTCTTCCGCCAATGGTTCGTATCCGGCCAGGTAGCGGTGTTCGAGCAGGGCGGTTCGGATGGTGAAATCCTCGCCGCCCAGGCGGATGCAGTCCTTGATGGTGCGGCTGGCATGGCCGACCTTGAGCTTGAGATCCCATAATATGTAGAGCATCGACTCGATGACGCTCTCGGCCCAAGCGGTGATCTTGTAGGGCGTCACGAACAGCAGATCGACATCCGAAAACGGTGCCATTTCGCCCCGGCCATAGCCGCCGACGGCGATTACGGCGATGCGTTCGCCCTGGGTCGGATTGGGCAGCGGGTGCAGATAGGTCGTGGCCATCTCCAGCGCTGAAATGACCAACCCGTCGGTCAGATAGGTATATGATCGCGTCAGCGGACGGGCGGCAAACGGTTTTTTTTCAAAACCGGCCTCGATCGCGGCGCGGCCACGGTCCTTGGAGGCCCGCAGGATCCGTACGGTTTCGGCGCGCAATTCGGTTGCATCGGACGTCGAGGCGGCAAGGTCCGCAAGCTCTGCCTTGATCGCGGCCGCATCGAAGATGTCGACCGGATCGCAGATCAGCGGGCCTGGCGGTTCTGGGAACAGCGGAAGAGACGTTTTGGGCTCAGAAGCCGGTGCCGGAGAAGCTTGTTGGGGCAGGGTCAATCACAACCACCTGTTTGTTTTGAATTGTGGCCACGGCCAGTCCCCGCTCATTAGTCCCATCCGCGCGCAAACGGAAGATGCCGCCGACACCCTGGAACCCGGCGTTCTGGGTCAGGGCCGCGCCGGTCAGCGCGTTGGCCTTGCCAGCGCCCACCAGCGCGCCGATGGCCGCGATGCCGTCATAGGCCAGCCCGCCGATCGGGTGCGGCGCGCCGCCATAAGCGGTGGCATAGCGGGACCGGAATTGTGCAGAACGGTTGGGATCGGGCAGGGCGAACCAGCCGCCCTGTACGCCGGGCAACTCCAACGTCTGCGATGGAATATCCCACCGGGTCAGCCCGATGTACTGCGTCGTGGCGGGGGACACACCGGCTTCGGGCAGAAGCTGCGTGAACAGCGGCAGTGCACCGGCAGTGGTGGAGGTGAGAAAAATCGAATCGGCCCCGGCCGCGTCGACGGCGGATTTGACGCGCGGGACGGCATTGATCACGCCTTGTTGCGAGCGCTCGTAAGCGACGGTCGCGGCAAGCGTGGCGCCGGAGCCGCCAACGGCCTGGCGAATGGCTTCGAGCCCAAGCAGACCGGCCTCGTCGCTGGAGTGAACCGCGACCAGTTTCCCTTTGCCCTGACGTGCGGCATAGCCCGCCAGTCGCTGTGCCGAATTCGTGAAGGTCGGACCCAGAACAAAGACGTTGCCGCCGGCGACTTTGGTGTTGTTGGAAAACGCCAGCACGTTGATATTGCGGTTCAGTACCGCCAGTCCGGCGGCATTCGCGGCCCCGGCATAGACCGGACCCAGGATGATCTTTGCGCCTTCGTCCACCGCCTGCGCGGCCACTGCAGCCGCAGTGCCAGCATCGCCGGCAGTGTCATAGACGCGCAGGTCGATCTGTACGTTCTGAAGGTCGGCCATGGCCAGGCGGGCTGCGTTTTCAAGGCTTTGCGCCAGAACGGCGTCGCCCGACTGCGCCGAGCCGCGTGGCACCAGCAAGGCCACGGGAACCGGTTTTGAGGTGTTGATGGTGGGGCCGCCGCCGCCAACGCTGACCGGGTCGCAGGCCGAAAGAAGCGCACTGAACGCCAGCGTCAGGATAACAAGGGCCGCCTTGCGGGCGGGGCGGAAAACGGCAAACATATGCAACAACTCCCTGATCCGGCGTTTTCGCCGTGGTTCTATCAGGCGGGATAATAAACGTCAGGGAAGGCGGGTCCAGCGTTGAATCATCAGATGGTCACTTTGTCTCCGGGGCTTTATTTCGTCGCCACTCCGATCGGCACGGCGCGCGACATCACTCTTCGGGCGCTGGATATCCTGGCCTCGGCCGATGTCATCGCCGCCGAAGACACCCGCAGCCTGCGGCGGCTGATGGAGATTCATGGCGTACCCCTGGGCGGTCGCCGGGTGGTGTCCTACCACGACCATTCGGGTGCCGGATCGCGGGCGCGGCTGCTGGAGGCGCTGGGCGAGGGGCAGTCGGTCGCCTATGCCTCGGAAGCGGGTATGCCGCTGATCGCGGACCCCGGCTATGACCTCAGCCGGGCGGCGTCCGAGGCGGGGTTCACGGTGACGGTGGCGCCGGGGCCTTCGGCTGTTCTGGCCGCCCTGACGCTGGCCGGGCTGCCGACGGATGCCTTCTTTTTTGCCGGGTTCCTGCCGAACAGCGCCGGCCAGCGCCGGGCCAGGCTGGAAGCGCTGAAAGAGGTCCCCGGCACGCTGGTGTTCTACGAATCGCCAAAACGGGTGGCGGCGAGCTTGAACGACATGGCCGATGTGCTGGGCAGAGACCGCAAGGCCGCCGTCTGCCGGGAACTGACCAAGAAATTCGAAGAGGTCCGGCGCGGGACCCTGGGGAGCCTGGCGGCTGCGGACGACAAAGTTCCGCGCGGGGAAATCGTGGTTCTGGTGGACCGGGGCGGTTCACTGACTGTTAGCGAAGTTGATTTAGAATCCGATTTGCGGACGGCACTGAAAACGCAGTCGGTCCGCGATGCCGCGGATTTCGTGGCGCAGCTGCATGGGCTGCCGCGCCGCAAGGTCTATCAACTGGCGCTGAAACTGGATGGGGATTGAACCGTGGACCGACGGACGCAAGGGCAGATTTCTCACCACGCGGGCAGCGCGGCGGAACTCCGGATCTCGCAGGATTACGAGCGGCGTGGCTTCGCGGTTGCCCGCCGCTGGCGGGGGGCGGCGGGGGAAATCGACCTGATCGCCCGCGGTGCCGGTGGGATCGTATTCGTGGAGGTCAAGAAAAGCCGCAGCCTGTCCGGGGCGGCGGAAAGTCTGGGGCGCGGCCAGATGGAGCGGATCTATGCCGCGGCCGGCGAATTCCTTTCTGGCGAACCTGGTGGTCAATTGACGGACGTGCGTTTTGACGTCGCGCTGATGGATGAAACGGGCCGCTACGAGATCATCGAAAATGCCTTTGGGCAGTTCTGAAGCCCCCCCCTGTCCTGAGCAAAGCCCATTGAACCCCGGGCCCTGCTGCGCCATGTATCGCCCAGCAGCACAGGGGTAGAGACATGAAGATCGCCTTTCAGATGGATCCGATCGGGGCCGTGGACATCAACGCCGACAGTTCGTTCCGGCTGGCGGAAGAGGCGCAGGCACGCGGGCATGAGCTGTTCTTCTACGGACCGGATCAGCTGTCCTATCAGGAAGGTCGCATCATGGCGCGCGGCCATGACATGACGGTGCAGCGCGTGCCAGGCGACCCGGCGGTACTCGGCTCCGAGCGTGAAGTCGACCTGGCGGAATGGGATGTCGTCTGGCTGCGCCAGGATCCGCCGTTCGACATGCACTACATTACCTCGACACATTTGCTGGACCGGCTGGCGCCAAATACTTTGGTGGTCAACGACCCGTTCTGGGTGCGCAATTATCCGGAAAAGCTGCTGGTGCTGGACTTCCCGGACCTGACGCCGCCGACCACCATCGCGCGCGACCTGCGAACGATCCGGGCGTTCAAGGAAGAGCATGGCGACATCATCCTCAAGCCGCTCTATGGAAACGGCGGCGCCGGGGTGTTCCGGCTGGATGAAAATGACCGCAACCTGTCGTCGCTGCACGAGTTGTTCACCGGGTTTTCCCGCGAGCCGCTGATCGTGCAGAAATTCCTGCCGGACGTTCGCAACGGCGACAAGCGGGTGATTCTGGTCGACGGCGAGCCGGTGGGCGCGATCAACCGGGTTCCGGCAGCGGGTGAGACCCGGTCGAACATGCATGTGGGTGGCCGCCCCGAAAAGATCGGGTTGACCGACCGCGACCGCGAGATCTGTGCGCGCATCGGGCCCTTGCTGCGGGAAAAGGGGCAGGTTTTTGTCGGCATCGACGTGATCGGCGACTACCTGACCGAGATTAACGTGACCTCGCCCACCGGCATTCAGGAACTGGAGCGGTTCGACGGGGTGAACATCGCCGCCCGGATCTGGGAGGCGATCGAAGCACGCGCCGCATGAGCTGGCGACGCGTCCTGCTCAATGGGGCGCTGCGGCGGATCGAAAAACCGTATCTGGCCGATTCTGTTGAAAAACTCTTCCTTGATCGCGTCATATGTCATTGATTCAATTGTCCCAACGAGCGGGAGGATTTGGGATGATGGGACCGAGGCAAGAAGCGCAAGCGGCGCTCTTCTACGAGTTCTCGCTGGAGGATCATG
>JBFHMM010000137.1:0-10615 GCA_041594355.1 Paracoccaceae bacterium
CCGCTCCACACACCGGCGAAGATCAGGTACAAAAGACCGGGCAACAAGAGGCAGAGCACTGATGAAACGGGCCACCAGATCCGCCTGCGCGGCGCTGATCGCGGCATCCCTCGCGGGGCCGGCCACCGCCGGACCGGACCGGCTGTCCTTTCTGATCGGATCGGAACATATCGGCGCGACCCGCCCGTTCGAAGAGGTCAACCCGGGAGTCTTCGTCACCTGGACCAACCTTTTGTGGCGCGGCAATCTCGACCTCACGGCGGGGGCCTTCCGCAACAGCTATGGCGACGGATCGCTCGCGGTTACCACCGCCTATCCCTTTGTCCGCACGGAAAACTGGGGGCTCGAAGTCTTTGGCGGGCTGGCTTGGTATCCCGGCAACGGCAACCAGTTCAGCCATTCCGCCGGCGATGTCGTGCCGCTGGCCGGGTTGCAGGCGCGCTATCGCAACGTCTTTGTCCAGGCGATCCCGTCGGGCGGCAACAGCGTCGACGCGGTGATGAGCTTCGGGCTGACCTTCGCGCTGGACTGACCGTCCTCGCGGGTCAGATTACAGCAGGCGCACCTGCGTGCCGATCTTGACCATTGGGTACAGCTCTTCGACATGCTGGTTATAGAGGCCGATGCAGCCCGACGACGACTGCCGCCCGATCTTGCGGGTGTCATGGGTGCCATGCACCAGGTAGGCGGGCCAGTCGAGATACATCGCACGGGTGCCCAGCGGGTTTCCGGGGCCGCCCTCCATGAACTGTGGCAGGCTCGGGTCGCGTTCGCGCATCGACTCGGTCGGGGTCCAGCGCGGGTTCTCTGCCTTGCGCACCACCTCGGTATAACCGCGCTTGGTCAGTTCCTCGGTCATCGGCACCGATGAGGGGTACAGCCGGTAGGTCACGTCGTCGGGACCCCAGTAATGCACCGCCCGGCTGGTGATATCGGCCAGCAGACAGCCGTCGCCCAGCCGCTCAAAGTGATCCTGCCAGCGCTGCTGGCTGAAGGACGAGATGTTGCGGCGCACCGGGATCTGGGTCTCGATGGTCTCTTCCTCGGTGGGAAAGGCATCGGTCGATTGCGCGCGCAGCAGCGTCGGGGTGGCCAGCGTGGCGACTGCGCCAATCAGCGCGCGGCGGCGGGTCATGCGGGATAGGGACATGTCTCGGACCTCGGTCGGAATTCTGCACGGAGTCGGTGATACCGCGATTTGATGCCCAGTTCCAGATGGCAGTCGCGCCCGCGCACCCGGTCTCACGCAAATGTCAGGCGCGGTGGGCAGGGATCAGGCGGTCTGCGCCAGCATTTCGGCGAAACTGCGCTCGCGTTGGCCCAGGATCTCCAGCGCGCCCGCCTCGGTCTGCTGGATCAGCGGCACCACCGACCGCATCGGCTCCCACGACTGCAGGATCATCCGCGCCATGCCATAGCTCAGCTTGTTCGGCGCATAATAGACCAGCAGCGTCTGCGCTCCGCCCTCGACAAAGGTGTCGGCCTTGGCCGCCTGCAGCGCCATGATCTTGGCATAGTCCTTTTCCATCCCGGTGATCTGCGCCAGATCGACCAGCTGTTTCTGGCCCGGTTTCCGGTCCGGGTGCTGCGCATATTCGGCAAAGGCGGCAAAGCTGTCGTCCAACTTGGCAAAGCCTTCATAACGGACATAGACCAACCCGCGATTGGGCAGGATGCAAAAGGACACAGGCATCGGAAACCGCTCCTGAAGAAAAGAAAAAGCCCGGCGTGGGGACGCCGGACTCTCAGTAAACATGTATGTATGCTAATATCAATCCATAGGTTTGAAGTTGAATTCGCCGCCCTCGCGAATGCCCGACGGCCAGCGCGAGGTGATCGTCTTGGTCCGGGTGTAAAACTTGAACGCGTCCGGCCCGTGCTGGTTCAGATCGCCGAATGCCGATTTCTTCCAGCCGCCAAAGGTGTGATAGGCCAGCGGCACCGGGATCGGCACGTTGATGCCTACCATGCCAATGTTGATCCGGTTGGCGAAATCGCGCGCCGTGTCGCCATCGCGGGTAAAGATCGCGGTGCCGTTGCCATACTCATGGTCCATCGCCAGCTTCAGCGCCTCTTCGTAGTTCTGCGCGCGCACCGTCGACAGGACCGGGCCAAAGATCTCCTGAGTATAGATGTCCATGTCCGGCGTCACCTTGTCGAACAGATGCGCCCCGACAAAGAACCCGTCCTCGTAGCCTTGCAGGCTGAAATCGCGGCCGTCCACGACCAGTTCCGCGCCCTGATCCACGCCCGACTGCACCAGCCCGAGGATCTTTTCCTTGGCCGCCGCTGTCACCACCGGGCCATAGTCCACATCGTTACCCGCGGTATAGGGGCCGACTTTCAACTTCTCGATGCGCGGCACCAGCTTCTCGATCAGCGCGTCCGCGGTGGCCTCGCCCACCGGCACCGCGACCGAAATCGCCATACAGCGTTCGCCCGCCGCGCCGTAACCGGCGCCGACCAGCGCGTCGGCGGCCTGGTCCAGATCCGCATCCGGCATCACGATCATATGGTTCTTGGCACCACCGAAACACTGCACCCGTTTGCCGTTGGCGCAACCGGTGCCATAGATGTATTCGGCAATCGGGGTCGAGCCGACAAAACCCACCGACTGGATCGTCGGATGATGCAGGATCGCGTCCACCGCTTCCTTGTCGCCGTTGACCACCTGCAGGATGCCTTTGGGCAGCCCGGCCTCTTCCATCAGCTCGGCCAGCATCAGCGGCACCGAGGGGTCGCGTTCCGACGGCTTGAGGATAAAGGCGTTGCCGCAGGCGATGGCGGGCGCGAACATCCACATCGGGATCATGGCCGGAAAGTTGAACGGGGTAATCCCTGCGGTCACGCCCAGCGCCTGGCGCATCGAATACATGTCGATGCCGGGCCCGGCGCTGTCGGTGAATTCACCCTTCAGCATCTGCGGCGCGCCGATGCAGTATTCCACCACTTCAAGACCGCGCTGCACGTCACCTGCCGCATCGGGCAGGGTCTTGCCATGCTCGCGGCTCAGCGCCTCGGCCAGCTTGTCCATGTCGCGGTTCAGCAGGTCGACGAATTTCATCAGCACGCGGGCCCGGCGCTGCGGGTTGGTCGCGGCCCAGCCCGGTTGCGCGTTGGCGGCCACATCGACGGCAAAGGCCATCTCTTCGGCATTGGCCAGAGGCACCTTGGCCTGCACTTCGCCGGTTGCGGGGTTATACACATCGGCAAAGCGGCCAGATTGGCCTTTGACATGGGCGCCGTTGATGTAGTGGGTCAGTTCTTGCATCGGATCACTCCTCCAGAAAACTTTGCCGACAGGATAGGCTTGCAATAATTCCATGAACAGGGGCAAGATTTCAAAAAGGCTTTGCAGTTTCACAAGGGGTAACCGCGCGGCCTTAAAAACGGGGGAGGGACATGGATCCGAACTGGGACGATATGAAGATCTTTCTCGCGGTGGCCCGCGAAGAAAGCCTGTCCGGTGCCGGACGCGTGCTGAAACTGGACCCGGCCACCGTCGGCCGCCGCATTGCCCGGCTCGAAGAGGCGGTGGCGACGCCGCTTTTCGTGAAATCGCCGCAGGGCTACGCCCTCAGCGCCGCCGGCGACCGGCTGCTGACGCATGGCGAACAGGCCGAACAGGCAATGCGCGCCGCGACCGAGGCGTTGACCGGCCCCTCCGACAGCCTCTCCGGCCAGATCCGCATCGGTGCCCCCGACGGCTGCGCCAACTACCTGCTGCCGCAGGTCTGCGCCCAGATCGGCGCCGCCAACCCCGATCTCGACATCCAGATCGTCGCCCTGCCGCGGGTGGTCAACCTGTCGCGGCGCGAGGCCGACATGGCAATCACCGTCAGCCCGCCCTCCGCCGGTCAACTGCTGGTGCAGAAAATCACCGATTACCGGCTGCACCTGGTCGCCGCCCGGCGCTACCTGCGCGACACCCCCCCGATTAAAACGCTCGACGATCTGCGCGGGCGGCGGATGATCGGCTATATCCCCGACATGATCTTTGATGCCGAACTGGACTACCTCGGCGATCTCGGGGTGGAACGGGTGGCGCTGGCCTCCAACTCGGTGCCGGTCCAGCTGAAAATGGCGGTGCAGGGGGCGGGGATTTGTGTCGCGCACGACTTCTCGCTGCCCTCGCACCGGCCCCTGCGCAAACTGCTGACCGACGACATCAGCCTGACCCGCGCCTTCTACATGGTGCGCCATCAGGGAGATCAGCGCAGCGAACGCCTGAACCGCTTTGCCGATGCGCTTTGCTGCGGCATCCGCGATGAAGTGGCGCGGCTTGAAGCGCTGACTTGACTTGCTCTCTTATTGCGGCAACGCTTTGTTTAACGGAAGATTATTGCGGAGGCCCAAGGGATGCTCGTTCAACTGATTCTCAAATCCAAGGCCAGCGCCGGCGTTGAAACGGTCCCCTCGTCGGCCAGCGTCGCCGACGCGGCTGCCATCCTGGCGGAAAAGGGGATCGGCACCGTGGTCGTGTCAGACGACGGCGGCGAAACTGCGGCCGGCATCCTGTCGGAACGCGACATCGTGCGTGAACTGGCCAAGTCCGGCGGCGGCTGCCTGTCGAAACCGGTGGGCGACTACATGACCCGCGACCTGGTCACCTGCACCAGCCAGACCAATGTCGAAGAGGTGCTGCAGCAGATGACCCAGGGCCGCTTCCGCCACGTGCCCGTGATCGAAGACGGCAAGATGGTCGGCCTGGTCTCGATTGGCGACGTCGTCAAGGCGCAGTTGAGCCAGCTGGCAATGGAAAAAGACGCCCTACAAGGCATGATCATGGGGCACTGAGGCCCGCCAATCCCAAAGCCTTAGCTTGCTTGCAATTTGCGGCACGGTCGTGTTTGCAAGGCGCAGCATTGACGGCCAAACCAGGAGACAGCCATGCGCACCGCGCTTTATCCCGGGACATTTGACCCGATCACCCACGGGCACATCGACATCATCCGCCGCGGCGCGGCGCTGGTCGACAAACTGGTGATCGGTGTCGCCATCAACCGGGACAAGGGGCCGCTCTTCAGCCTTGAGGAACGGGTCGAGATGATCGAGGTCGAATGCGGCAAGCTCGGCGAGCAGACCGGCACCGAGATTATCGTCCATCCGTTCGAAAACCTTCTGATCGACTGTGCCCACGATGTCGGCGCCCAGATCATCGTGCGCGGTCTGCGCGCGGTTGCGGACTTCGAATACGAATACCAGATGGTCGGTATGAACCGCGTTCTCGACGACAGCGTCGAAACCGTGTTCCTCATGGCCGAGGCCAAGCATCAGGCCATCGCCTCCAAGCTGGTCAAGGAAATCGCCCGCCTCGGCGGCGACGTATCGAACTTCGTGACCCCATTGGTCAACGAACGCCTGTTGCAGAAACTGGGGCGGTAGCCCCGCAACCCGCGCCCCTTCCCGCGTATCCGGGCTGCTCCCGCCAGGTCTTTCGGCATCAAAGATGCCTCGCGCCCTGTTGGGCCCGGCAGCGCGTGGGTAAACCCGCGCGCTGCGCCCGCGCGCCCTTTCATCTCTTCGGTAAATACTTCGGGGGTGAGGCCCCCAGGCCGAGGGGGCAGCGCCCCCTGTTACAGCCGCACCCGTGAGCTATGACGGCTTGCAGCCGGTTTGATACCCCCAAAAAACCTCGCCCTAATAAAATCAATGGGTTAGGTGGCCAGATTTTCAGCTGGTTTGATACCCTTTGGGTAAACTCAGTCCGATACTCGCCCAAACGCGAAAATTTGTTCAATGATTTCAGGGGGGTCTATTCGAAGGTTGGGCGCCCAGACGCCACACGCCACGCCTACTTTTCATCGGTTTCGTCGGCCCTAATACGGTCCATTCTATCCCTTAGAATTTCGCCCAGACGTTCCCTTGATGAATGGTTCCATTCCAAGAGCTCTTGCCGAGTAATACCTTGGGAGGCGAGTTCTCTGGCCTTTTCGCCAACACGCACTCCCACGTCAGCTGCCCATTCTTCCGGTGTCAGCCGAAGGATCTCTTCGCCTTCAAAAATCGCGCGGTCACCACGTGAGTGATAGCGCAAGAGTGTTTCAAAGTAGGACAGAGCAACTCGTTCCGCGGCCATGGCCGAAATCAGTTCTGTCCCTTCGCCCACAAGGTCTGCCCCAGTTGCCAGCCAGTCGAGTGAAACACCAAGCCCCTTTGAGAGAGCAAGAAGTGCTTCAAAACCCGGTAAATTGGCCCCATTGCGCAACATGTACTTGTCCAAAGTGCGCTTGGGAATTCCGGTGCGCTCAGCCATGTCTGCAACAGTCCAACCTTGCCGCTCACGAAGCGACCTGAGCCGCGCTGCTAAATCCTCAGACATCGCATTCGTCCCTTGATTTTACCCAAAAATGGAATGCTTTTGTTCCAAAATTGGGTATTTTCCGTACTTCACGAGGGTGGCAATGCCAGCGCAAAACGTCCAGAGAAACAACAAAGTTCGCGCGGCGTTCGTGTCTCGTGGAACCAGTTTTCATGCTTGGTGTAGGGCGCAAGGCATCGACCCTCACAATGCTAGGAAGGCAGTTTTGGAAATATGGTCGGGACCAAAGGCCGCTGACATAGTTGAAAAAATCGAAGCAGAACTAGACGAGAAAATCTAATGCTGGTTCGTGTCAAAGAGCTTTGCGGAATAGGTGACATCCCGACTTGCCCCAAAAATGCCAAGCGATGGGCGATCAGGGCCGGAATTGCAATTTCGCAGGTTGCAAGTTCTGGTGGGCCAACTTCAATGGTACACGTTTCCGACCTACCAGAGCAAGAGCGCCGCGCTTACCTTGCCAAGTGCGCGGCAGCAACTGGTCTTCCACCAGGTGAGTATGATGATGCAGCTCATGAGGCGTTCTGGCAGGCTCCGGCGTCGATGCGGGCTGAGGCGGAGCGCAAGGCTGCGATAGCCTGCTTGTTGGTATCGATCCGGGACCGGGCGAGCTGGCGGGATAGGCTGGCCCTTGTACACCGGAGATTCGGCGAGAAAGGCACGTCAAAACCCTGGTTGAAGAGACTGTTACGACCGTCGATGGTGTTGACCCGATCAATTTTGCTCCGGCTTTGCTGGCAGGGTACAAGAGCGTCAGCACTCCAAAGCCGATTGAAGACCAGCCGTAGTCTCTGTTCCTGACGATCCTTCGTGATGCCGCACCAGACTTTCCGATTATCCAAGCCTGGCGCGACGTGCGCGACATTGCCCAAGTGAAGGGTTGGCAATGGCCTGCCTACGCAACGATCAATCGTCGCTGGAACGCACTGCCAGACGCGCAGCGCCTTGCCGTGCGTTATGGGCGTGACGCGGCTAAGAAGGCGCTGGCACAGCCGATGCACCGCGACAAGACCACCATAGGCGCGCTGGAATGGGTGTCTCTTGACGGGCGCACGTTGGACTTCTGGACCCTCACAGACGATGGGCGCGCCGTGCGCATGACCATGCTAGCTCTGGTCGATGTGGCATCGAATATGGTGCTGGATTACGAATTGACTGTCTCTGAAAATGCGGTCGATACCGCCCGGTTGATCCGGCGCTCCTGCCAGACACGAACCACCAGCTGACAGGAAGCACAACAATGATTATCGACGACCAATCTCTCGATCTCGTCTTTCGGGGTTTCAAAGCGGTCTATTCCGACGCCTACCTGGCGGCACAGCCGCAGTCCGACAAGATCACCATGAAAGTGGCGAGCGCAAGCCGCGACGAAACCTATGGCTGGCTGGGGCAATTCCCGCAGTTGCGCGAGTGGATTGGCGCACGCCATGTGCACAGCCTGAAAGCGCACAGCTTCACGATCACCAACCGCAAGTTTGAAAGCACGGTTTCGGTCAAGCGCGACGACATCAGCGATGACAAGCTGGGGCTGTTCAAACCCGCGTTTTCCGAGATGGGGCATATCGCGCGCAACCATCCGGAGGAGCTGGTATTCGGCTTGCTGGCCTCCGGCTTCACCGAGAGCTGCTATGACGGCCTGCAGTTCTTCAGCACCGATCATCCGCAGACGAACACGGACGGCGACGAGATCACCGTCAGCAACATGCAGGCAGGTGCGGAAGACGCGTGGTACCTGCTGGACACATCCCGCGCCGTGCGGCCCTTAATTTGGCAGGAGCGCGACGACTACGAGTTCCAATCGCTGACCTCTCATGACGACTCGCATGTATTCCTGAATGACGAATACATCTATGGCGTCCGGGCACGCGTGAACGCAGGCTTTGGGCTGTGGCAACTCGCCTTCGGCAGCAAAGAGGCTCTGACCGCCGAAAACTACGCTGCCGCCCGCGCCCTGATGAAGAACTTCCGGTCCGAGAACGGCCGCATTCTGGGGATCAATCCGACAACCCTGGTGGTTCCGCCCGCGCTGGAAGACGCCGCCCTGCGGATCGTGAACACGGAGCTGGGTGAAGGCGGCGCTTCAAATCCCTGGAAGGGCACCGCCGAACTGGTGGTCACCCCGTTTGTGGCGGAGTGACGCCATGAACGACTTGCTCACGGCAACCTGTGATCGGTCTTTGACCAGCGATGCCCCGGATTGGGTGCACCTGTTTCCCGCTGGTGCGATGACCGCCCGCGACGGGCGGTAGTTCAACCTGGCCGATCCGCAGGCAGTGATTGCCGATTTTGCGGCGCGTGCGGTTGAGTTGCCGGTTGATTACGAACATCAGGCCGACAGCGACCTGAAGGAACGATCCGGCCCGGTTCCGGCGGCCGGATGGATCAAGGATCTGAAGGCAGATGAGCGAGGTTTGTGGGGGCGGGTGGAATGGACCGCCCAGGCGCGCGATCTCATCAGTCAGAAGGCGTACCGCTATCTCAGCCCGGCCTTTTTCTATTCCAAAGTTGGACGGGAGATAACCCGGCTGAAAGGGGCCGGGCTGGTGCACAAACCTGCCCTTCATCTTCAGGCGCTGGCTTCAGAGGAGAGCGACATGGACCAGGAGACGACGCTTCTGGCACGGCTGGTGGCCTTTTTGAAACTACCCGAGGGCACCACCGAGGAAGAGGTGTTCGCCAAGCTCGACGAGTTGGGTCGCGGGATCGAGGAGACTGACGCAGCAGCGCAGCGTCTGGAATCTGAACTTGCGGATTTGCAGGTGATCGCGTCTCAACCCGACCCCGCCCGGTTCGTGCCGATTGAGGTGGTGAAGGACCTGATGCAAAGCCGGGGCCGCGATTTGAGCGAACGTGCCCGGGAGCGGGCGGAAACCAAGGTGGCCGACGCCTTGCGGAGCGGCCACATCACCCCGGCGATGAAGGATTGGGCAACCGCTCTGTGTGCCTCGGACGAAGCCAGTTTCGCCGCCTTCGTGACCAACCACCCGCCCATGTGGGGTCATATTGTCCAGCCGTCAGGAGCCTCGGCGTTCCCGCCCGAGACATCGCGGAAGACGACCGGGTCTGATGCCGAACAGGCCGTGTGTTCACAGCTTGGCCTCAAACCGGACGCGTTGGAGACCTGACCCTTTTCCGGCGCGGGTGCGTCCTGAGCCGGACCTGCCGGAATGATCCCGGCCCGCCCGTGGCAGCAGGCGGGTCGGGGTTCAAATCAGGAAGCGGAGTGCAGGTGGCGGGGCCTCCCATCCAATCACTTGGCAACCCCGCATGGCGCTCCGATCCGGGGACCGTGCTACGGCCGGGAGAATATCACCGTGTCGCACCTGCGGCGGACAAGGTACAAGCGATGAACCACACAGGCAACCACGACAGTTCCGCCCATTCCATGGCGCTGCCAGGACTTCCTTTTCCCCAGCCGCCCGCCCAGATCGCGCCCCTCGTCGAGGTACTCGGACCGGAACTGACAGTGCGCTTCCTGCTGCGGTTCGGAGGGGTCGAGCTGGCCATTCCGAGCGTGCCAAAGGGGCGCTCCCGGCTCGAAGCCCTCGTCGGCACCGATAAGGTCAAGGCGTTGGCCAAAGTGGCACATCTGCTGCCCGCGCGGGTGCCGCTGTGCAATGCCTGGGCGTCGGCCGCCTTGTTCAGCCAGGGAATGCCGGTATCGGAAATCGCCCGCCAGGTGCGCATCAGCGACGTTACAGTGCGCAACTACGTCAGGCGGTACAGAAACGGGGAGCGGATAGTATGACAGGACGTCGCGACGTCGATCTGGGACTGCAGAAACTGCGGGAAGCTCAAGGCCTGATCGAAGCCGCGCACCGGGCGCAATCGCAGGCCACGGATAGCCTTCAAAGGGCGTTGAAAGACGCGTTGAACGGCGAACTGACAAAGCTGCCCGCCGATGCCCCGCCGCCAAGCGAACACCGCCGCACCCACAAGCCCGGCCGCCCGCCGAAGATCGCAAGCGACCCCGAGCTGCAAGCCTTCATCGCTGCCCGTATCGACCGGATGACCTTTGTCCAGATCGCCAAGGAGGTCGCCTCCGTTTTCCCGCCCGCGCGCCGCGTCGGCAAGAGCGCGATACACGCCTGGTGGCAGCGCAACCGCCGCGAGGATCATCCGTAAACCCCAAAGGATTGCAAGGCCGTCCCGGATAGGACGCGGACCTCGGGGGTCTTCCGGATTAGAACCACTGCACATTATTTAGGAACACTACAAAACCCCGCCTTAACATCTACATCGTCCCTTGTGGTAACCTTTGGCCCGACCACCAGCGCCCCCGTCCGGGGGTGCACG
>JBFHMM010000138.1:0-10611 GCA_041594355.1 Paracoccaceae bacterium
GCCGTCAATCTGGTCGTAGGCCTTGAAGTCACCAAAATACTTGGTGATCGCCGCCGTCAGCGTCGTCTTGCCGTGGTCAACGTGCCCGATCGTGCCGATGTTGACGTGCGGTTTTGTACGTTCGAACTTTTCCTTAGCCATGAGAGGCCTCCTTTGTCATTCGGTCGGCGGGGTGCTCCCCGCCCTACGGTTGGTGGGTAGGGCGGAGTTCACCCCGCCACCCCCTTATGCGTATTTCGCCTGAATCTCGTCCGAGATGTTCTGCGGCACCGGATCGTAGTGATCGAACTGCATGGTGAACTGGGCGCGGCCCGAGCTCATCGAACGCAGGGTGTTGATGTAGCCGAACATATTGGCCAGCGGCACCATGGCGTTGATAGCGATGGCGTTGCCACGCGGTTCCTGCCCGGTCACCTGGCCCCGACGCGAGGTCAGGTCGCCGATGATACCACCGGTGTAGTCTTCCGGCGTAATCACTTCGACCTTCATGATCGGTTCCAGCATCTTGGCGCCGGCCTTGCGCATACCTTCGCGCATGCACATGCGGGCCGCGATTTCAAAGGCCAGAACGCTGGAGTCCACATCGTGGAACTTACCGTCGATCAGGGCGACCTTGAAGTCGATTACCGGGAAGCCGGCCAGCGGGCCGCTGTCCATCACCGACTTGATGCCTTTTTCCACGCCCGGGATGTATTCCTTGGGCACGGCACCACCGACGATGCGGGATTCGAAGGAGTAGCCTTCGCCCGGCTCTGTCGGCGAGATGATCATCTTGACCTCGGCGAACTGACCCGAACCACCCGACTGTTTCTTGTGGGTGTAGGTGTGCTCGACCTCGTGACCGATGGTCTCGCGGTAGGCCACTTGCGGCGCACCGATGTTGGCTTCGACCTTGAATTCACGCTTGAGACGATCCACCAGGATGTCGAGGTGAAGTTCGCCCATGCCCTTCATGATGGTCTGACCCGATTCCAGGTCTGTTTCCACGCGGAAGGAGGGGTCTTCGGCGGCCAGGCGCTGCAGACCTTGGGACATCTTCTCCTGGTCGGCCTTGGTTTTCGGCTCGACCGCGATCTCGATCACCGGATCGGGGAAAGTCATGGTCTCGAGAACCACCGGATCATTGACGGCGCAGAGCGTGTCACCGGTGGTGGTGTCCTTCAAACCCGCCAGCGCGATAATGTCGCCTGCGAAGGCTTCGGTGATTTCCTCGCGGTCGTTCGAGTGCATCATCATCATCCGGCCGACGCGCTCTTTCTTACCCTTGGTCGAGTTCAGCAGCGTATCACCCTTGGACAGGGTACCCGAGTAGATCCGGGTGAAGGTCAGTGAACCGACGAAGGGGTCGTTCATGATTTTGAACGCCAGCGCCGAGAACGCCATTTCATCGTCCGCGCGGCGGGCGATGTTCCGGGTTTCGGTTTCGTCACCGGGTTTGAAGCCCATGTAGTCGACCACGTCCAGCGGGCTGGGCAGGTAATCGACAACGGCGTTCAGCAGCGGCTGCACGCCCTTGTTCTTGAAGGCCGAGCCACACAGAACCGGGATGAACTTGATCTCGAGCGTGCCCTTGCGGATCAGCTTCCGCAGGGTCGGGACGTCGGGCTCTTCGCCTTCGAGGTAAGCCATCATCGCGTCGTCGTCCATTTCGACGGCGTTTTCGATCAGCTTGCCGCGCCATTCTTCGGCGGTCTCTTTCAGGCTGTCGCGGATCGGACGGCGTTCCCAGGAGGCACCCAGGTCTTCACCGGCCCAGACCCACTCTTCCATTGTGACCAGATCGACCATGCCTTCAAGCTCGTTCTCGGCGCCGATCGGGATCTGTATCGGGGCCGGGATCGCACCGGTGCGCTCCTCGATCATCTTCACGCAGTTGAAGAAGTCAGCGCCGATCTTGTCCATCTTGTTGACGAAGACGATACGCGGAACTTTGTAGCGGTCGGCCTGACGCCACACCGTTTCTGTCTGCGGTTCAACACCGGCGTTGGCGTCCAGAACGGCAACGGCACCGTCGAGAACCGCCAGCGAGCGTTCGACTTCGATGGTGAAGTCCACGTGGCCGGGGGTGTCGATGATGTTCATCCGGTACTTGGTGTCGGAGGTCCCTTCGGCGGTCGGATCTTCCTGCCACTGCCAGAAGGTGGTGGTGGCGGCCGACGTGATGGTGATGCCGCGTTCCTGCTCCTGCTCCATCCAGTCCATGGTGGCCGCACCATCGTGCACCTCACCGATGTTGTGGGATTTGCCGGTGTAATACAGGATGCGCTCGGAGCAAGTGGTCTTGCCCGCGTCGATATGCGCCATGATACCAAAGTTGCGGTATCGGTTTAGGGGATATTCGCGTGCCATGGGGCTCGGTCCTTTGGAACTAGGTTACCAGCGATAATGGCTGAAGGCTTTGTTCGCCTCGGCCATCTTGTGGGTGTCTTCGCGCTTCTTCACGGCGGAACCGCGGGACTGCACAGCGTCCATCAGTTCGCCAGCGAGGCGTTCTTCCATGGTGTTTTCGTTGCGGGCGCGCGAGGCGTTGATCAGCCAGCGGATGGCCAGAGCTTCGCGACGCTCGGGACGCACTTCGACCGGTACCTGGTAGGTGGCACCGCCCACACGACGCGAGCGGACCTCGACCGAAGGCTTGATGTTGTCGAGCGCTTCGTGGAACACTTCCACGGGCGCGCGCTTGATCTTGCTCTCAACCCGGTCGAAAGCGTTGTAGACGATGCGTTCTGCGACCGACTTCTTGCCGTCGATCATCAGGTTGTTCATGAACTTGGTCAGAACGCGGTCGCCGAACTTGGCGTCGGGCAGGACTTCGCGTTTTTCAGCGGCGTGACGACGAGACATCTGCTGCTCTCCTTATTTGGGGCGCTTGGCGCCGTATTTCGAACGACGCTGCTTACGATCTTTGACGCCCTGGGTATCCAGAACACCGCGCAGGATGTGGTAACGCACACCGGGAAGGTCTTTGACACGACCGCCGCGGATCAGAACAACCGAGTGTTCCTGCAGATTGTGGCTTTCACCCGGAATATAGCTGATGACCTCGTAACCGTTGGTCAGGCGCACCTTGGCGACTTTCCGCATGGCCGAGTTCGGCTTCTTCGGCGTGGTGGTATAGACCCGGGTGCAGACGCCGCGTTTCTGCGGGCACTGTTCCAGATGCTGGGATTTAGAGCGTTTGATTTTCGGCTGCCGCGGTTTGCGGATCAGCTGTTGGATCGTTGGCATTGGCGGTTCTTTCCCCGTCTCATCAACACATGTGTCTGCACGCCCGTCGCGTGCCGTTCAATTTCCTGCAGCCTGCGCGTCCGCAAGCGCAAAACCCGCGACCGTTCCCATTCCGAGGTGAACGACGCGGTGGGTTACTCAGAGGATCGGGGCGACAAAATTGCCCGGATCTTGACCACTGAATTTCGCAATCGACAGGTCGGGGATTCCCCCCAAGGTTGCCGAGATGAGACCGGCGTATAGGAGGAGTCGCCCATGGTGTCAACACCACGGTCGCCTTGCCATCCCTCCGGCCCGCTGCAACAGTGCAAATGGGCCGAAACGGGCCGGAAACAAGGGCTGCGGGGAAACAGATGCAGGTAATCGGACTGTGCCGGTTTTCATATCCCGGCGAGGGCGGGTTTCAGGTCGAACACGAGACACTGCAGGACCGGATCGACTACCTGTATGCCCCCGAGCGAATGGAGGAACGTTTCCGCACCTTCGAGACCATCACGTTGCCGCCGCTGCGGGCACAGACCGATAGCGATTTTACATTCCTTATCGTGATCGGCCACAGCTTGCCGGATCGCTATCGCGACCGGCTCGAAGCGCTGGTGGCGGACATACCACAGGTGGCGCTGCAGTCGCACGCGCCGGGGCCGCACCGCAAGGTAATGCAGGCGGCGATCAACCTGGTTCGCCGCGACAGCCGCGATCCCTGCCTGCAGTTCCGCATGGACGACGACGACGCGGTCGCGGTGACCTATGTCGAAAAGTTGCGCGAGGCGGCACAGGACCTGCGCAAACTGAGCCGCCGGCACCGCCACGTCGCGATTGATTTCAACCAGGGTTACATCGCCCGCCCCGGCCCGAGCGGGCTGGAGGTTACACCGACAAAGTCGCCCTATACCACCGCCGGGCTGGCGCTGATGTTCAAGCCTTCGGTCAACTTGAGCGTAATGAACTTTTCCCACAACAAAGTGGCGCAGATGATGCCGACGGTGACCTTCACCGGCGAGGACATGATGGTGCGCGGGCACAACGAGTTTAATGATTCGCGGCAAAAGTCGGGGGTGCGCAAGATCCGCCTGTCGCTGCTTGACGCAGAGGGCGAGGCCCTGTTCCGGCGCGTTTACAACATCGACGCGGATGCCGTGCGCGCGGCCTATGCCTGAGCCTGCTCGCGGTATAGCGTGAACAGGCCCGCCGCCGCCACGATGGCCACCCCGATCATCGTGATCGTATCCGGCCAGTCGCCGAACACCAGCCACCCCAGGACCAGCGCCCAGACCAATCCGGTGTAGCGGAATGGGGCCACCGCGCCCACCTCGCCCACCCGCATCACAATGACGCTGCAGCTGTAGGCCAGCAGGATAAACACCGAGGACGCCACGATCAGTGCCATGTCGCGGGTCCCCACCGGCACCCAGTCACCGCTCAGCGACATCGGTGCGGCGACCAACAGGACCGATGCCGATGCCGCCAGCGTAACCAGCATGGAAGGCACCTCTGCCGACATGCGCCGGGTGCTGAGATCGCGCACCGTGACACAGGCCACCGCCCCCAAGGCATAGAGCGCGTGGATGGAGAAACCGTCCGGTCCGGGCCGCACGATCAGCAGCATGCCGCAGAACCCCAGCGCAATGGCCGACATCCTGCGCCACCCGACGGTCTCGCCAAAGAACAGCGCCGCGCCAAGGGTCACGGTGAGCGGCAACACCTGGAGAACGGCGGTAACATTGGCAAGCGGCATGTTCAGCAATGCGGTCACAAAGAAAAACGCCGCTGCGACCTCGGAGGCGCTGCGCAGGGCGATCAGAAACGCGTCGCGCCGCGACACGCGTAAGTGCAGCGCCCCCAGCCGCCGCGCCAACCCGTAGAGCATCAGCGTCGCCAGCACCCCGCGCAGGGTCAGCAACTGCGGCAGCGGGATGGTCCCGCCCGTGGCCTTGATGCAGGTATCGTTCAGCGTGAAGGCCGCCATGCTGGCCATCATCAGCAACGCGCCCTTGGTGTTGGGCTGCATATCTCAGAGCGCCCGGAGATCGTCGATCGACATCTCGAAATGCTCCTGCAACTGCGCGTCGATCGCGTCAGGCCTCATCTTGTGCGTGATACCCATCTGGGCAGGATTGGATTTGTTGTCGCCGTGGATGGTGCGCACGAAAGAGGGCACCGAGATGTCGGAGTAGGTGTTGAAGTGCTGCGCCAGCTTGCGGTGGTTAAAGCGGTAGGGGTTCACGTTGTTGTCCACGGGGCCGACCAGCGCGGTGCCCGTCGAAAGCGGCGCCCGTTCGCAGGCATCAAAGATCTCGACCTCTGACCCGGTGCTGCGCACATAGAACCCCCGGTTGTAGGCGATGATGAACGGCGTCCGCCCGCCCTGCAGCTTTAGCAGGCCATTCGCCAGCCGCTTGGTCCGCTTGATGAAATTGCGATCCAGAGCATCGTCGTCGTCAAGCCGGAACAGGATGCGGTGCGTGCAGTCCTCCGCCGGAACCGCGTTGTAACCCCGTTGCAGCAGCTTGTAGTGGTTGTCGGTACCCACCGCCAGGCAGTGAATATTGTCATAAGGGTCGAGCAGGTCCAGCAGCCGTTCCAGGTACATCGGCGGCATCGATTCGGCAGTCAGCACAACCATGTCGAAACCGGGATCGGTTTGCCGGACCAACGAGGGCAGGCAGAGCTTTTCAAAGATGTTGAACCGCAGGTCCATCCGCTCGGGCGAGAAGATATGCGCCGCGGTCTCCTCCAGTGTCTTGAACCGTTCGGAGTAATAGGTCGGCGTCAAAACCGAGAACCTCAGCAACCCGATGGTCTTGACCTGGCGCACCATGTTCTCGCTCCGCTTGCTGCCCGAAGACAAAAAACACCACCAACACTCCGTTGGAAACCCTGCAAACACCGTTTCCGCCCGTGCGACCCAAAATTCTTTCAAAGAAATTTGCCGGAAAATTCGAAATTTTCCGGGGCCGGACGCAAGAACGCCCCGCAGGCGTCCTGCGAGGCGTTCTCTTGGTCACATGACCACTGGGATCAATCGCGGCTTTCGGGCGTGTCGACCAGCGTGTCGAAGGCATCGCCTCCGACAAAGTCGTCGTCCATCACTGGCGCGGCCAGGGCCGCTGCGGCTTCGGCCTCTTCGCGGCGCGCTTCGATCACAACGTTGTCACGATCCTGTGCAATGCGGCGGACACGCTGGGTGGCGCCGCCTGTGCCGGCTGGGATCAGACGGCCAACGATGACGTTCTCTTTCAGACCGACTAGCTTGTCCTTCTTGCCCTGCACCGAAGCCTCGGTCAGAACGCGAGTAGTTTCCTGGAACGATGCTGCCGAGATGAACGACCGTGTCTGCAGCGACGCCTTGGTGATGCCCAGCAGGATCGGTTCACCCTGGGCCGGGCGGCCACCCTTGGCGATCGCCTTCTCGCAGGCCGCATCGAACTCCTGCTTGTCGACGTGTTCGCCCTTCAGCAGTGTGGTGTCGCCACTGTCCTGGATCTCCCACTTCTGCAACATCTGGCGCACGATGACCTCGATGTGCTTGTCGTTGATCTTCACGCCCTGCAGACGATAGACCTCCTGCACCTCGTTGATCATGTAGTCGGCCAGCGCTTCGACCCCCATGATGGCGAGGATGTCATGCGGCGCGGGGTTGCCGTCCATGATGTAGTCGCCCTTCTGGATGAAGTCGCCTTCCTGCACCGGGATGTGTTTGCCCTTGGGCACCATGTACTCCGCCGGCTCCATCGTTTCATCCGCGGGCTCGATGCTGATACGGCGCTTGTTCTTGTAGTCGCGTCCGAACCGCACATAGCCATCGATTTCGGCAATGATGGCGTGATCCTTGGGGCGGCGTGCCTCGAACAGCTCCGCAACCCGCGGCAGACCACCGGTGATGTCTTTGGTCTTGGCGCCCTCGCGCGGGATCCGCGCGACCACATCGCCGGCCTGGATCTGCTGGCCATCTTCGACCGACAGGATTGCGTCCACCGACATCGGGTAGGTCACCGGGTTGCCTGCATCGTTGCGCACCGGTTCGCCATCTTCGCCAACCAGGATGATCTCGGGCTTGAGCTCGTTGCCCTTGGGTGCGGCCCGCCAGTCGATCACGATCTTCTGGGTCATGCCGGTTGCTTCATCGGTTTCGTCGCGAACGGCGATACCCGACACCAGGTCGACGTATTTGGTGGTCCCGGCCTTTTCAGCGATGATCGGCAGAGTGTAGGGGTCCCACTCGAACAGCTTGTCGCCGCGCTCGATCTTCTGGCCTTCCTTGACGAACAGCTTGGAGCCGTAACCCAGCTTATGGCTGGCCCGTTCCTCGCCGTGCTCGTCGCGAATGACCAGCTTCATGTTGCGGCCCATGACCAGCATTTCGCCATAGCTGTTTTCCAGCAACTGGGCGTTTTCAAAGGCGATCACACCGGCCTGGCTGGCTTCCTGGAACGACTGCTGGCCACCCTGGGCCACGCCGCCGATATGGAAGGTCCGCATCGTCAGCTGAGTGCCGGGTTCACCAATGGACTGGGCGGCGATAATGCCGACCGCTTCGCCGGTGTTGACGCGGGTACCACGGGCCAGGTCGCGACCGTAGCACATGGCGCAGACGCCCTCTTCGGCCTCGCAGGTCAGCGGGCTGCGCATGCGGGCGCTGGCGACGCCGGCTTCTTCGATGGCATCGGCCGTGCGTTCGTCGATCAGCTGCCCGGCACTGACGATCACCTCGTCGGTGCCCGGCTTGACGATATCATCCGCCGCAACGCGGCCCAGCAGACGCTCGGCCAGAGTTGCGACGACTTCGCCGTCGTTGATCGCCGGCTCGGCGGTGATCGCGCGGTCGGTGCCGCAGTCGATCATCCGTACGATACAGTCCTGTGCCACGTCCACCAGACGACGGGTCAGGTAGCCCGAGTTGGCCGTCTTAAGAGCGGTGTCCGACAGGCCCTTGCGGGCACCGTGGGTGGAGTTGAAGTACTCCAGCACGGTCAGGCCTTCCTTGAAGTTCGAGATGATCGGCGTTTCGATGATATCGCCGTTCGGCTTTGCCATCAGGCCGCGCATCCCACCCAGCTGTTTCATCTGCGTGACCGAGCCCCGCGCTCCGGAGTGCGCCATCATGTAGACCGAGTTCGGCTCTTTCTCGGCACCGGTTTCATCCGTCTGCAACGCCGAGATCGAGCCCATCATGGCCTCGGTTACGCGGTCGTTACACTTGGACCAGGCATCGACAACCTTGTTGTACTTTTCGCCCTGGGTGATCAGGCCGTCCATGTACTGCTGTTCAAAGTCTTTCACCTGCTCGCGGGTTTCATCCACGATCGGCCATTTGGTGTCAGGGATCAGCATGTCGTCCTTGCCAAAGGAAATCCCGGCCTTGAACGCCTCGCGGAAACCCATGGTCATGATCTGGTCGCAGAAGATGACCGATTCCTTCTGGCCGCAATAGCGGTAGACGGTGTCGATGACCTGCTGCACTTCTTTCTTGCGCAACAGACGGTTGACCAGGTCGAAGGGCGCCTTGGCGTTCAACGGCAGCAGCGCGCCCAGACGGACCCGGCCCGGCGTCGTTTCGTAGCGCTTGAGCACTTCGTTGCCTTCGTCGTCGATCTGGGTGATCCGCGCGGTGATCTTGGAGTGCAGGTGCACTTCGCCAGCGTCCAGCGCGTGCTGAACCTCGTCGATGGAGCCAAAGATCTTACCTTCGCCCACCATGCCTTCGCGTTCCAGGGTCACATAGTAGAGACCGAGGATCATATCCTGCGAGGGCACGATGATCGGGGCGCCGTTGGCGGGCGACAGCACGTTGTTCGTCGACATCATCAGCACACGCGCTTCCAGCTGGGCCTCAAGGCTCAGCGGCACGTGAACAGCCATCTGGTCGCCATCAAAGTCGGCGTTGAAGGCCGAGCAGACCAGCGGGTGCAGCTGGATCGCCTTGCCTTCGATCAGGACCGGTTCGAACGCCTGAATGCCCAGACGGTGCAGCGTCGGCGCACGGTTCAGCATCACCGGGTGTTCGCGGATGACCTCGTCGAGGATATCCCAGACCTCGGGACGCTCTTTCTCAACCAGTTTCTTTGCCTGCTTGACCGTCGAGGACAGCCCCTTGGCCTCGAGCCGCGAATAGATGAACGGCTTGAACAGTTCGAGCGCCATCTTCTTCGGCAGACCACATTGGTGCAGTTTGAGCTCGGGACCGGTCACGATGACCGAACGGCCCGAGAAGTCGACCCGCTTACCCAGAAGGTTCTGGCGGAAGCGGCCCTGCTTACCTTTCAGCATGTCTGATAGCGATTTCAGCGGACGCTTGTTGGCGCCGGTGATCACGCGGCCACGGCGGCCATTGTCGAACAGCGCGTCGACGGATTCCTGCAGCATCCGTTTTTCGTTGCGGACGATGATGTCGGGCGCGCGCAGTTCGATCAGGCGCTTCAGACGGTTGTTCCGGTTGATCACCCGGCGATAGAGGTCGTTCAGGTCCGAGGTTGCGAACCGACCGCCATCGAGCGGCACCAGCGGGCGCAGTTCCGGCGGAATGACCGGGATCACGGTCAGAACCATCCACTCGGGCCGGTTGCCCGATTCCAGGAAGGACTCGACCACTTTCAGGCGCTTGATGATCTTCTTGGGTTTCAGTTCGCCGGTGGCCTCGGCCAGGTCGGCGCGCAGCTGTTCCGCCTCGGCCTCAAGATCGATCTGGGCGAGCATTTCGCGGATCGCCTCGGCGCCGATATTGGCGGTGAAGGCGTCCATGCCAAAGGCATCCTGCGCGTCCATGTACTCTTCTTCGGTCATCATCTGGCCATAGGTCAGATCGGTCAGACCGGGTTCGATCACCACGTAGTTCTCAAAGTAGAGAACCCGCTCCAGATCGCGCAGGGTCATGTCCAGCATCAGGCCGATGCGGGAGGGCAGCGATTTCAGGAACCAGATATGCGCGACGGGCGCAGCCAGTTCGATATGGCCCATCCGTTCGCGACGGACCTTCTGCAGGGTCACCTCGACGCCGCATTTCTCGCAGACGACGCCGCGATACTTCATGCGCTTGTATTTGCCGCAAAGGCATTCGTAGTCCTTGATCGGGCCAAAGATACGCGCGCAGAACAACCCGTCACGCTCGGGCTTGAACGTGCGGTAGTTGATGGTTTCTGGCTTCTTGATCTCGCCATAGGACCACGAGAGGATCCGTTCGGGCGACGCCAGCGACACCTTGATCTCGTCGAACACTTTCGGCGGGGTCAGCGGATTAAACGGGTTGTTGGTCAGTTCCTGGTTCATCTGAACTAGTCCTCCATTGCAGGCAGTACGGTCAGGTCTGCGCGGGCGGCAACAGCCTTGGCCCCGGCCTGCTTTTTTCGACTCAAAAATTCTTCGGTTCCGGCATCGAGCTGATCCCAC
>JBFHMM010000139.1:0-10541 GCA_041594355.1 Paracoccaceae bacterium
AGCACAGCCAGGAACGGCAGCGCGGCGCGCACCACCCGCATCATCGGCATGCCCGCCACGCCCGAGGTGACAAAGAGGTTCAGACCCACCGGCGGCGTGATCATCCCGATCTCCATGTTGACCACCATGATGATGCCCAGATGGATCGGATCGACGCCCAGCTCGATGGCGATCGGGAACACCAGCGGCGCCACGATCACGATCAGGCCCGAGGGTTCCATGAACTGGCCCCCGATCAGCAGGATCACGTTGACGATTATCAGGAACACCACCGGACCAAAGCCCGCCGCCAGCATCGAGCCCGCGATCTGCTGCGGGATCTGCTCATCGGTCAGCACATGCTTGAGGATCAGCGCGTTGGCGATGATGAACATCAGCGTGATCGTCAGCTTGCCGGCCTCGAACAGCGTATCGCGGGTATCTCGATGCACCAGCGCCGTGACCAGCGCCCAGGGCTTTTTCATCAACGACACGTTGTCACCGCCGTCCCGCGCGGCCAGCGGCCCCATGTCACGGTAGATAAAACAGGCGATGACAAAGGCATAGACCGCGGCCACGGCGGCGGCCTCGGTCGGCGTGAAGATGCCGCCATAGATACCGCCCAGGATGATGACGATCAGGAACAGGCCCCAACCGGCCTCGCGCCCAGAGGCAAAGACTTCACCCCAGCCCAGCCATTCACCCTTGGGCAGGTTCTTGACCCGCGCGATGATATAGATGGTCAGCATCAGCATGAGGCCCGCCATCAGTCCCGGAATGACACCGGCCAGGAACATCCGCCCCACCGACACGTCCGTGGCGCTGGCATACACCACCATCACGATAGAGGGCGGGATCAGGATGCCCAGGGTGCCGGCGTTGGCGATAACGCCGGCCGCGAAATCCTTGGAATAACCAACCTGCCGCATTCCCGCGATCACGATAGAGCCGATCGCCACCACTGTGGCCGGTGACGACCCCGACAGCGCGGCAAAGAGCATACAGGCAAAGACGCCCGCAATAGCCAGACCGCCAGGGAAATGCCCCACGATGGCAATGGCAAAGCGGATGATCCGTTTCGCGACTCCACCCGTCGACATGAAACTGGAGGCGAGGATGAAGAACGGGATCGCCAGCAGCGTGTAATGCCCGGCCATCGCCTGAAACAGCGTCTGCGCGACCGAGGCCAGCGAGGTGTCGCTGAGCACGAGCAGGAACAGGATCGACGACACGCCAAGACTGACGGCAATCGGAATTCCGACCAGCATCAGGACGATGATCATGCCAAAGAGAATTGCGACTTCCATTTCCTCAATCCTCTTTGTTCAGATGGGCGACATCGGCCACCGCGTCTTCGGCTTCGTGGCTCACAATCAGCCCTCCGGATTTGCCCTGCGCGATGCGTACGGTGGCTTGGATAAACCGGAAAAACAGCAACCCTATGCCCAATGGCAGGATCGCATAGGGAATGAACCGGGGCAGTTTCTCATAGTCTTCGCCCTCGTTCATGATCGGCTGGATCCAGCGCAGCCACTCCGGGAACGGAATGTCCACAACCTCGTACCAACCACGGTAGGAGGTGCGTTTCATTTCTTCGAACCCGGTCGGAAACCAGCGCCCCGTGGTGCCGGGAAGGTTGGCAAAGTTCGCCCAGTAATCCCAAGCGCCTTTCAGCACCAGCCCGGCATAAATGATACAGACGACACCGGCAAACAGGGCCAGCACCCGGCGCACGGACGGGCCGGTCATGTTGACAATCGCGTCAACGCCCAGGTTGGCAGTTACCTTGACCGCATAGCTGACCCCGAACAGCACCAGCCAGGCAAACAGGAACGAGGTGGCTTCGAGTCCCCAGATCAAACCGGTATTGAACCCGTATCGCAAAATGACGTTGATGAATGTGATGATGGTCATCGCCCCGAGGATCAGCGCGATCGCGGATTCCTCCAATTCGTTCACCACCCGGCCAAGCGCCGTTTTCGCCTCGTAGTGATGCGACATGGCTTCCTGCCTCCTGAATGTTTGAGGATGCAAAGGGTCCGGCCCATCTCCGGGGCCGGACCAGGTAAACGCTCACCGTGCGTTTAGTTCATCATATTGAACTTCTGGGCCGCTTCGATGTTTTCGGCGCCCACGTCGCCTTCGAACTGTGCCCAGACGGGCTTCATCGCTTCGACCCATGCCGTGCGCTGCTCGGGGGTTAGTTCGCGCACGATACCGCCCGCCGCCAGGATCGCCTGCTTGGCTTCTTCGTTCACCTTCGTACTTTCGGCGTTCCGCGTCGCGGTCACTTCGGCAACGATGGTCGAGAACTGCTCAGCGACGGCCGGATCAAGGCTGTCGAACCAGTCGGTCGAAGTCACCAGCATGTAATCGATAATGCCGTGGTTGGTTTCGGTCACCCCGTCCTGAACTTCAAAAAACTTCTGGCCATAGATGTTCGACCATGTGTTTTCCTGGCCGTCGACCACGCCGGTCTGAAGCGCGCCATAAACCTCCGAAAACGCCATCGGCTGGGGCGAACCGCCCAGGGCCGCCATCTGCGCCTTCAGCACGTCCGAGTTCTGGACGCGGAATTTCAGGCCCGCGGCATCGCTCGGAAGGTTCAGCGGCTTGTTGGCAGACATCTGCTTCATGCCGTTGTGCCAGAACGCCAGGCCCAGCAGACCGCGGCGGGTCATCGACTCCTTCATCGCCTGACCGGTTTCCGAGTTCTGGAAGCCGTCAACGGCGGCCACGTCCCGGAACATGAAGGGCAGGTCGAAAATGCGAAACACCTTGGTGAACTGTTCGAACTTTGACAGCGACGGTGCGGCCAGCTGTACGTCGCCCTGCAGCATCGCCTCCAGAACCTGGTCATCGTTGTACAGGGTCGAGTTCGGGAACACTTCCATGCACATCACGCCGTTCATCTCGTCGTTGACGCGCTGCTGCAAAAGCGATGCGGCGATCCCCTTTGGGTGCTTGTCGGTGTTGGTCACGTGAGCGAACTTGACCACGATCTCACCGTCTTCGCAGGCGGCAAAACCTGCGGACGCGGTCACGCTCAGGGCCAGCGCGGTGGCGGCGGTTGTCAGAAATTTCATCGGTAACTCCTCCCGATCGGGTTTCAGTCCTGCAAGGCATTGCATCCTTGCCCGCACCGGGTGTCGGTGCGCTAAGCGGAGTGAAGCGATTCGATTCGGTCAGCTCAACAGTTTGTGCATGGCCGTGATGACGTCACGTTAAACCATATGTTTTCAACACCTTGCCCAACAAAGCGGCAGCGCAGGCATCTCGTTGGCTCAGCGCTTGTGCGGTTTCCCGCACAACTCAGACACGCGTTGTGCGAAAATCCGCACAGAATAAGAATCAGCGGCGATAGTCTTCGGGGCGAATCCCGTATTTGGCCAGTTTGTCGTACAGCGTCTTGCGGGGCAGTTTCAGCGCCTCTGCTGCGGCACTGGCCCGCCCGTTTTGCCGACCCAGGGCTGCAACCAGCAACGAACGCTCCACCTGTGCCATCTGTTCCGCCAGACCAATTCCCGCGGTCTGGACCAGATCCTCGGGCATCCCGAGCACAAAGCGCATGGCCGCCGACATCAGCGACCGGGCATTGCCGGGCCAGTCCTGGGTCATCAACCCCGCGACATACTCCGGCGTGATCTCGGGGGCGGCGATCCCCGCCTGCTCGGCAGCCTGCGCCACGTAATGGCGAAACAGGACCGGAATGTCCTCCGGACGCTCGCTCAAGGATGGAATCCGCACCCGCATCACGTCCAGCCGGTAGAACAGATCGGGGTTGAACGACCCATCGGCCGCCAATTTGGCAAGGTTGGCCGTCGACCCGGCGATGATCCGTGCGTCCGCCCCCTGCTCCAGCCGCTCCAGCACGGCATATTGTGTCGCCTGAGGCATCGCCGCGACCTCGTCCAGAAAGATCGACCCGCCCACAGCCTGGCTGCACAGAACGTCGAAATCCGCGGGCTCAACCCGCGCGGCCGGACGTTTTACAAACGGCCCCTGCCCGTCCCGCGACATCAGGTGGATCACCTCGGCCACCTTAGAGATCCCCACCCCCGGCGCGCCTGATACCAGCACTTCGGCGCGGGTCGGGGCCACGCTGCGGACCCGTGCGCGCAACTCCTCCGCCTGTTCCGAGATGCCAAACAGCATGCGCGCCGCCGGATCCCCACGCTCAAGCTGCGCCTTCAGCCTGCGGTTTTCCAGCACCAGCGCGCGCGTCTTAAGCGCCTGTTCCAACACCGCCAGCAGATCGACCGCCGCACAAGGCTTCTCCAGAAATCCGAACGCGCCTTGCCCCATTGCCTTGACCGCCATCGGAATGTCACCTTCTCCGGTCAGCAGTATCACCGGCAATTCCGGGTCCGTCTTGCGTGCATAGTCCAACAGGTGAAAACCATCGCGCCCGGGCATCCGGATATCGGAGACGATTACACCGTCGAACTCGGGCCTGATAAGGTCCTTGGCTGCAACAAAGGACCCGGCGGTGATTGCCTTCAGATCGGCCAGTTCCAGTGTCTGCGCCAGCGCTTCGCGGATCGCGGCATCGTCATCGACCAACAGAACCCGGCGTGTCATGCTGCCTGCTCCTCCCGCCAGTGGTCCAGCTCGACCGTGAACATCGCGCCTCCGTCCAAGCCGTTCACGTTCGCCCCACGGATCTTGCCGCCAAAGCTCTGTACCAGCCCATAGGAAATCGACAGGCCGAGCCCCATCCCCTCGTCGCTTCCGGTCTCCTTCGTCGTATAAAACGGCTCAAAGATCCGATCCGGATCGGCAATGCCCGGCCCGGTGTCGCGCACGGTCACAGTCAGGTTGTTATGGCTGTCGTTGATCACGATGCGGATCACCTTCGGGCCGTGGATCTGAGCCGCCATCGCATCGGCGGCATTGTTGATCAGGTTGACAAAGACCTGCACCAGCCGCACTTCGCCGCCAAACGCAAAAACCGGCTTGCCCGATCGATCCCATTGCAGGGCGATACCGTCCTTGACCAAACGGGGTTCGGTCATTTCGACGGCACTGTCGATCACCCGCGCCAGATCCACCTTGCCCATCGGCTCGCTTTCGTTGCGCGCAAAGGCGCGCAGGTTCTTGATGATCCGCGCCGCCCGTGCCGCCAGTCCCGAAATCCGGCCCAGGTTCTCGGCGGCTGCCTCCGGTTTTCCGCGCTCCAGAAACGCGGCGCCATTGTCGGCATATTGCTGGATCGCCATCAAGGGCTGGTTCAACTCGTGGCTGATCCCGGCGCTCATCTGCCCTAGCGCCGACAGCTTGCCTGCCTGCACCAACTCGGCCTGCGCCTTCTTCAACGCCCGCTCCGCCTCCTGCCGTTCGGCCACCTCGCGGCGCAAGTGCACATTTGTCTCCGACAGGGCCAGCGTGCGGTCTCGCACCCGGCTCTCCAGCTCGGCATTGGCCTGCGCCAGCGTGCGCCGGCGCTCGGTGGCAAGGAACAGCATCGCGCCAAAAGCCAGACAGATCGCCGCCACGGCCGCCGCCTGCAACCCCGCCAGCCGCCGCGCCGGGGCTACGTTCAACAAGACCTCGCCCGTCATCCCGATCACCGGCAAATCCTTCTCTAGATGCAGCGCGCGGCGCGGTAGATACGGCCCCCATCCCAGAGTCCAGACTTCATGCGGCCCAGTCATTCCGGCCTGGAACGGCAATTCCCGCCCATCCGCCGTCACCAGACGGTCCTGCCCATGCGCGCGGGACCAGAAAAGAATTTCCGACCGGTTGGTGATGAAAACCTGCCCGCTCGCATCCGTAAAAAACACCGCCGGTGTGTTCCCCCGCCACGTCCGCTCGATAATCTCGATATCGGCGACAACCACCACAGCGCCGCGGACCCGCCCATCTTCGGCAAAGACCGGCGCGGCATAGGTATAGACCCGCCGCTCCAGCGGCGGGCGCGATCCGTGATCGCTGCCCAATGCGCCCTGCATCGCTCGTCGGAAATAGGCGGTCCCGGACAGATCCCGGTCCTGCGCCCCCTGCGCCGCCACCAGAACCGTGCCGCTTCGGTCCGCGAACACGACGTCAAGCGCCCCGGTCTTGTCCGCCACATCCAGCAAAAGAGCCTGCGCCGCCGGTCGGCGTGCGGGGTCGTCCAACCCCTCCAACTGTGGATGATCGGCCATCAGCACGGCCAGCTCCTGGAACCCCTGCAACTGCGTACTCAACCGGTCGCTGGCCAGCGCCAGATCCGCCTCCGCCCGTTTCGCCAGCTGGTCCAGCGCCTGCAGGTACCCGTACCGCCACACGCCGGTCGCGAGCGCGCTCACCGCCAGCACAAAGCCCAGCACGATCGTTCTTCGTCTTGCACGATACTCCATCATCCAAGGCAGCCTATCAAAGCCGGACGCAAACTGACCAGACGACATCGCCGCACCCGTATCGCGATGCGGATTGGATCGCCGCCGCAATCCTTGGGCACTTGCTATCGGAGCCAGGCGCCTCCGGCCTGCTTCTTTCCGTTCCCAAGTTCGCAAAATCCTCAGACATCCAGTGGTAGCATCGTTGTCGATTTGAGCTCTTCCATCGACAACAGGGCCGTCACATTATGGACGCGCACTTCGGAGATCAGCGCCTGGTAGAAGGCGTCATAGGCGCGTGCGTTCTTCACCCGGACCTTGAGGATGTAGTCGATGTCCCCGGCCAGCCGATGTGCTTCCTGCACTTCCGGCCGGTCACGCAACGCCTTGAGAAAGGCCGCCTGCCACGCCGCCTCGTGCTCTGATGTGCGGATCAGAACAAAGAAGGTCGCCTCGAATCCCAAAGCCTCGGCATCCAGTTCAACGGTCTGGCGCCCGATCACGCCGGCCTCGCGCAGTTTGCGGATCCGGTTCCAGACCGGGGTCTTGGAACTGCCCACACGGGTTGCGATTTCATCCAGTGACTGGCTGGCATCCCGCTGCAATTCCGCCATGATTTTCCGATCCGTGGCGTCTATTCGTATCGGCATTCCAGTTTCCCCCTCAGTTCAGGACCAAACACCCCCCCGACGACCACAAAGCAGAACGATTGTCCTTATTTCCGCAGGCGCATGGCGCTGAACCGGGAATATTTCCTATATAGACCATGAAGTCAAACAACAGGACCGGACCCGACCATGCCCCGCGCTTTCACGCCCAAGATTGTGACCGCCAATGATCTCCTGGAAGGTGACGTGATCTATCAGACCGCCGACGACCGCTGGTCGCGCCATCTGGCCGAGGCCGAACTGATCACCGACGAGGCCCACGCACAGCTGCGGCTGCTGCACGCCGAGGCGCAGACCGGCAAGGTGGTCGGCGCCTACCTCGCCGATGCCGCGCCAGGTGCCCGCGGCCCCGAGCCGGTGCATTTCCGCGAAGAGTTCCGCCGCACTGGCCCGTCGAACTATCGCCACGGCAAACAGGAACACACCCCGGCCTGACCCGCCCGGACAAAGCCCAAAGCCCGGAAACACCCCGGACGAAACCACAGCAGCCATCAGAGCCCGCATCCAGAGGGGCGCACGAGGACACGCCATGTACAGCTACACCGAATTCGACAAAGCCTTTCTCGCAGAACGCAACGCCCAGTTCCGCGCCCAGGTCGAACGCCGCATCAACGGCTCCCTGACCGAGGATGAATTCAAGCCGTTGCGGCTGATGAACGGTGTCTACCTCCAGCTGCACGCCTACATGCTGCGCGTGGCGATCCCCTATGGCACGCTGAATTCGGCACAGATGCGGGCCCTCGCCCTGCTGGCCGAGAAGTGGGACAAGGGCTATGGCCATTTCACCACGCGGCAGAACATCCAGTACAACTGGCCCAAACTGCGCGACATCCCCGACATGCTGGATGCACTGGGCGAGGTCGGGCTGCACGCGATCCAGACCAGCGGCAACACCATCCGCAATGTGACCTCGGATCATTTCGCCGGCGCCGCCGGGGACGAAGTCGCCGATCCGCGGCCGGTTGCCGAACTGATCCGGCAATGGTCCACCGACCATCCCGAGTTCCAATTCCTGGGCCGCAAGTTCAAGATCGCCATCACCGGCGCCGAACAGGACCGCGCGGTGATCAAGGCGCATGACATCGGTCTGCAACTGATCGAACGTGACGGCCAACAGGGCGTGCGCGTCATCGTCGGCGGCGGTCTTGGCCGCACCCCGATGATCGGCAAGGAAATCCGCGACTTCCTTCCGCTGGAGGATCTTCTGCCCTATCTCGAAGCCGTGCTCAGCGTCTACAACCTGCTGGGACGGCGCGACAACAAATACAAGGCACGCATCAAGATCACCGTGCACGAAAACGGCATCGACGAAATCCGCGCGCGGGTGGAACGTAACTTTGCCATGCTCAAACCGCAGTTCTCGGGCACCGATCAGGCGCTGCTGAAACAGATCGAGACGCAGTTCGCCGCGCCCGCGTTCAGCACCGCCTCGCTGGCCGCCTACGAATCCGCCTATACCAACGATCCGGTGTTCCGCAGCTGGGCCGACACCAATCTTGCCGAACACAAGGCGCCGGGCCACGCCATTGTGACCATCAGCCTCAAGGCGCACGGCGAAACCCCGGGCGATGCCACCGCCGGGCAGATGCGCGTGATGGCCGATCTGGCCGAACGCTACAGCCATGACGAACTCCGCATCAGCCACGAGCAGAACGTGATCCTCCCGCATGTGCACAAATCCGACCTGCCGGCGATCCACGCCGAACTGAAGGCGCACGGGCTGGCCACCGCCAACGTCGGGCTGATCAGCGACATCATCGCCTGCCCCGGTATGGATTACTGCGCCCTGGCCACCGCCCGCTCGATCCCGATCGCGCAGGAAATCGCCACCCGTTTCGACGAGCTGAAGCTGGAGCATGAGATCGGCGCGCTCAAGATCAAGATCTCGGGCTGCATCAACGCCTGCGGTCACCACCACGTGGGCCACATCGGCATTCTCGGGCTCGACCGCGCAGGGGTTGAAAACTACCAGATCACCCTGGGCGGCGACGGCAGCGAGACCGCGGCCATCGGCGAACGGGCGGGTCCGGGGTTCTCGGCAGAGGAAATTACCGGCGCGGTGGAACGTCTGGTCTATGCCTATCTCGACCTGCGCGACAACGCCGAAGAAACCTTCCTGCAGACCTATCGCCGTGTCGGCATGGCGCCGTTCAAGGCGGCGCTTTACCCCGAAACCCAGCGCGAGAAAGCGGCCTGATCCCATGTTGGACGTGAACCGTACGAAAACGGCAGCCATAGACGGCCCGCCCTGCCCGGAGGGCGTGCCCGCGCCCGATCCGGCGCTGGTCGCCAAGGTGGCCGAGTTGAACGACCGGTACCGCCATCACAGCGCGACCGACGTGATGCACGGCGCCCTGCGCGACGCGGGCAACATTGCGCTGGTCTCCAGTTTCGGCGCGGAATCGGTGGTCCTGTTGCACATGGCCGCCGTGATCGACAAGACGGTCCCGGTGTTGTTCATCGACACCGAGATGCTGTTCACCGAAACACTGGTCTACCAGAGCGAGGTGTCGGAACGGCTGGGGCTCCGGAACGTGCAGATCATTCGCGCCGCCGACCTCGCTGCGAAAGACCCCAACAACGACCTGCACACCTACGACACCGACGCCTGCTGCACCCTGCGCAAAACGCTGCCGTTGCAGACCGCGCTAAACGATTTTGACGGCTGGATCACCGGGCGCAAGCGGTTCCAGTCCGGCACCCGTGCCGCGCTCGATTTCTTCGAAGTCGAAGACGGCACCGGACGGCTCAAGGTGAACCCGCTGGCCCACTGGGCCCCCGGGGACGTCGCAGCCTACATGGACGAAAACCGCCTGCCCCGCCATCCGCTGGTGGCCAAAGGGTACCCGTCCATCGGCTGCGCCCCCTGCACATCGCCGGTCGCCCCCGGCGAAGACCCCCGCGCCGGACGCTGGCGCGATCAAAACAAGGACGAATGCGGCATCCATTTCGTCAACGGCAAGATGGTCCGCATAGGAGCAAACGCATGACTGTAATCGTGACCGACACCGGCTTTGGCCCCGACACCTGGACCGATGACATGGGCACTCGGGCCGATATCCCGTCCGACGGCGACCCGATGGCGCTGTCCGATCAACTGGCCGAACTGAATCTGATCCGCGTCAATTTCCCCAGCTTCGCCGACGGGCGCGGCTTTACCATTGCCCGGCAGCTGCGCCTGCTGGGCTACAAGGGCCGGCTGCGGGCGCAGGGCCACGTGCTGGCCGATCAGTACGCCATGGCGCGCCGTTCGGGCTTTGACGAGGTTGAAATCAGCGATGACCTGGCCGCCCGCCAACCCGAGGATCAATGGCGCGCCCGCGCAGACTGGACCGCGCACGATTATCAATCACGCCTGCGCGGCTGAGCCCGGCAAACCGGCACTCCGGCGCGCAACCAGACCCAAGGGCGAATGGATCTATTCCATCCGCCGTTATCCTGACCTATATCAAAGATCAATCAGAGGTGTCGGTTTAACCAACCGGCAGTGGACCCAATGACAGAGATGCTCCCCGTGACAAATGCTGCAACCGACGCCGCCCCCGCCGCCAAGAAACCCGCCCTGCCCGACGCT
>JBFHMM010000140.1:0-10486 GCA_041594355.1 Paracoccaceae bacterium
GCCGAGTTGCGACTCCAAGCGCAAGTCGACCCGCCGCGCCGATATCGAGGAAGGGGCAGAAGCTCTCCTGCGTAGCCTGCAACCCGCTGCGCAGCTCTTCAAGCTCGCGAAGGCGATCTTCACCGATATCTGGGAGATGCGCCGCGCTGACGCCCTTGGGGCGCGGAAAGCTCTGGAAGCACAGCTCAATGATACCAGCAAGCAGATCGATAATCTGCTCGACCGTATCATGAACTCGTCCAGCCCGTCCGTGATCGGGGCGTATGAAAAGCGTATCGAAGAGCTGGAACGCGAGAAGATCAGACTGGCAGAACGGGCCGAGGCGGCGGTGCCGAGCGAGGCACGCCTGAGCGAATTTATCGAACCGGCCATGACGTTTCTGGCAAGTCCTTGGAATATTTATAAAAATGGCAACTTTGCCCTCAAGAGAACGGTGCTCAAATTGGCCTTTGCTGAGCCACTGAGGTATAGTCGGAATGAGGGTTATCGAACCGCTGAAACCACCTTTCCTTTCAAGGTGCTAGCGGATTTTTCATCCCAAAAGTGCGGGATGGTGGGCGACCCTGGAATCGAACCAGGCGTGCGTCTCCGCGAGGGAGTTACAGTCCCCTGCCACACCTTGCGGCCTGTCGCCCACGTGTCAGTGCGGTTGCGCCTGACGTGGAGGCGTGATTACAAGCGCATAAAAGGGGCGTCAACAGGAAATTCCACCCTGTTCATCGCTAAATGGACCGAGATTGGCCCGGGGGACAAAAGATGAAAAAACCCAAGTGGGTAGTCGAAAAGGAGCAGGCCCGAAAAGTTGCCGGACCAGAGACGGTCTGGCTCTTTGGATTGCACGCGGTGCGCGACGCGCTGATGAACCCGCGCCGGGAAAAACTGCGACTGGTCGTGACCCTGAACGCCCAGAACAAACTCGAGGAGGCCATCGCCGCCTCGGGGATCACCCCCGAGTTGTCCGACCCGCGAAAGTTTTCCGCGCCGATTGATTCGGGCTCGGTCCATCAGGGGGCCGCGCTGGAGGTCAAGCCGTTGAACTGGGGCGGGTTGGCGGAGAATTGCATCGGACGCGCGGTGCCGCGCGTGTTGCTGTTGGACCGCGTCACCGACCCGCACAATGTCGGAGCCATCCTGCGTTCGGCCGAGGTTCTGGGCGCCAGCGCGGTGATCGGCACGCGCCACCACTCCGCTCCGGAAACCGGGGCACTGGCCAAGACCGCCAGCGGCGCGTTAGAGCGCCAGCCCTATCTGCGGGTGCGCAACCTGTCCGATACAATCGTCGAGCTTCAGCATATGGGTTTTGTCGTGCTGGGTCTGGATGGCGAGGCGGAGCAGACCATCGAGGCGGCGCTGGACGGGCGGCGGGATCGTCCGGTGGCGCTGGTTCTGGGGGCCGAGGGGCCGGGCCTGCGGGCCAAGACCCGCGAAACTGTGGATCAGCTGGTCCGGATTGATGCGGCCGGCGCCTTCGGCTCGCTGAACGTTTCGAACGCGGCTGCACTCGCACTCTATGCATCCTTGTCACACTGATGGATCCTGCGTTCACATCCCCGTGGGTGGGGTTTGCAGGGGGTATTCCAGCAGGCAGGATACGACCAGATTGTCTAGCCGGATTGCCATGACACTACGACGTGCCACTTTGCCTGTGATCGCCCTGCTGGCCCAGTTTCTTGGGACGACAGCGCGCGCCGATCAGCCAATATTCTATTCGCACAATGGCGCGGCGATCGGTGGCTACGACACGGTGGCCTATTTCACCTCCGGCGCGCCGGTTCGCGGGCGTCCAGAAATCGCCGTGATGTGGAAAGGGGCAGTCTGGCTGTTTTCCAGCATGAGCAACCGGGAAAGGTTTGAGGCCAATCCCCGCGTTTACGCGCCGCAATACGGCGGCTACTGTGCCTATGGCGTTTCCCGTGGTTACACGATGAAAACCGACCCGACATCCTGGCAGATCATTGGCGGCAAACTGTACCTGATCCACGATCAGGGGGTGCTGGCTCTCTGGGCCCGCGACACGGCCGGGAACATCGCGATGAGCGAGGCCAACTGGCCGGCTGTCTTGTTTGATTGAAATGTGCGGGAAACCGTCCAAGTTTCGCCGAGTCTTCAAAAAAATTTCGGACCACCTCTTTTTTTCCAGCAAGGGGTGCCTAAATGACACAGTAACCGCGGACCGGAACTGCCGCGTGTTATTTCACTGTCCCTCGTTCCATACCTCAGCGCCTGGTGCCCGAAGCACCGGGCGCTTTTTTCTTGTTCCGGACCGCGATAGGGTGCGTACATGAACGACTATTCCGATCAGCTTTTGAAACAGATCTTGCAACGCACCAAGACCATCGCCGTCGTTGGGGTGTCGATGAATCCGGTACGCCCGAGTTACTACGTCGCACGATACCTGGGGCTAAAAGGGTACACGGTGATTCCGGTGAATCCCGGGCACGCCGGTAAGCAGTTGTTCGGTCAGACGGTGGTTGCGTCCTTGCATGACATCGGGCATCCGGTGGACATGGTCGACATTTTCCGCCGATCCGAATCGGTGCCTGCCATCGTGGACGAAGCGTTAGCGGCCTTTCCGCAATTGCAAACAGTGTGGATGCAGATCGGCGTTGCAAACGAAGAAGCAGCTGCCAAGGCGCAAGGGCGCGGTGTGACGGTTATCCAAAACCGTTGTCCCAAGATCGAATATCAACGCCTTTTTGGCGAGTTGCGGATGGGTGGTTTTGCAACTGGAGTTATTTCCTCCAAGTTGTAACCGCGCCCAGGCAGATCCGTCAGGACGCGGCGATGCTGTTCGTCAGTTTGTGGTCGCCGCGGACAGGGTGGTGTCCAACAGTGTCTTAATGTCACTCTCGCTAGTTCCCGCGACAATGCGGCCCAATTCCTGAACACCCTTGAGAACGATCAGGGTCGACCGGCGGGGAATGCGGCGAGGTGCTGACCGGTTCGCGACCGAAGTCGTACCAGTCGACGCGTACAAAGACGACATGCCTGTCGTAGTCGGGACTGGCGCTGCGAAGGCTGTTGATGATCCTCTCTTGCCGCGCGCAGGTGGAGCACCAGTCCGCCGCATAGTCGACAAAGACGGTTTTACCCTCCGAGAGCGCGTTTTCGATGACGCCGTGGGCGTAGTCCACGGACGACCCGGCCAATGTGGCGACCGGCAGCGTGGCTAAGGCGGCAAAAGCGGTCGCGAAAGTTCTGCGTTTCATCTGGAAAACTCCGCTGTTTCAGATGGCAATGAATAGATCTTTGAACCAGACAGGCAGGTTTGCGCTCTGGCTTGCCAATGCGATCTCGCTGCCCAGTGTCGGCCCGATGCTGTGCGACCAGACCGCGCCCAGCAGCAATCCGCCAACGAACTGACCGGAAAGGCCGTCGCTGTCTGTGCTGCTGATCGCACGGTCCGCCCGCGAGTACAGTCGGGCAAACGCAGTTTCGAACTGCGCCACCAACGACGGTGTCAACACAATCGTACCGAATCCGACAATCAATGTGGCGCTGATCTGCGATAGCAACTCCTGTGTCAGGCCAAGCGAATAGCCGACTATTTGTTTCAGTTAGCATGCCAAAAGCGACAAACGACAGGTTCATGCCGGTGGCAAGCGCATAGGGATCGCGCGGGTCTGCCATCAGGGCCGAGCCCAGAACACTGGAAAACACCGGCAGGGCGCAGGGGTTGATGAGGCTGAGCAGACCAGCGAGATAGCCAAAAATCAGTTCCATACCCGCGTTTCAACGCGAGCCGGTCCCACACGGCACCAAAATGAGATCACATCGCCGCTAAAGGGTGTAACCTTGGCCGGATGGCGGAAGGACAGCCGGCCATATTGCAAAGGGTCGGCCGTCGGATCGGGGGCGCTGCCCCCTCGGCCTTCCGCCTCACCCCCGGAGTATTCTCCGAAGAGATGAAAGGGGGAATCGCGGGCGGCTCAGGATTGGCGTGCGGATTTCTCGGCGATGCCGCTAATACCCTGGCGGCGCTGCAGCTCGCCCAGCACGTCGTCTAGCGGAATGTCTCGGGCGGCCAGCATTACCAGAAGGTGGTACAGAACGTCTGCGGCCTCATAGGTAAGGTTTTCGCTGTCGTTACTGACGGCCGCGATGATCGCTTCGATCGCCTCTTCACCAAACTTCTCGGCGCATTTCTCGGGACCCTTGGCAAGGAGTTTGGCGGTCCAACTGTTATCGGTATCGGCGGTTTTGCGCGCTTCGATGGTCGCGGCCAGATCGTGCAGCACGCTCATATCAGCCTCATCGGGATGCCGGCGGCGGCCATGTGTTCCTTGGCCTCGCGAATGGTGTAATCGCCGAAGTGAAAGATCGAGGCGGCCAGAACTGCGCTAGCGCCGCCCTTGGTGACGCCTTCAACCAGATGATCAAGGGAGCCGACACCGCCCGAAGCGATCACCGGTACATCGACGGCGTCGGAAATGGCGCGGGTCAGGGGCAAGTTGAAGCCAGCACGGGTGCCGTCGCGGTCCATCGAGGTGAGCAGGATCTCGCCCGCGCCCTTTGCTGTGACGGTGCGGGCGAATTCCACGGCGTCGATCCCGGTTGGCCGGCGGCCGCCGTGGGTAAAGATCTCCCACCGGCCCGGATCCACAGTCTTGGCGTCGATGGCGACGACGATGCATTGTGAACCGAATTGATCGGCGGCTTGGGCTACGACATCCGGGTTGGCGACAGCGGCGGAGTTGAAGCTGACCTTGTCGGCTCCGGCCAGCAGCAGGTCGCGCACGTCCTCGCGGGTGCGCACGCCTCCACCGACGGTAAGCGGGATGTAGCACTGTTCGGCGGTGCGGGTGACAACGTCATACATGGTGCTGCGGTTTTCATGGGTGGCGTGGATATCCAGAAAACACAGCTCGTCGGCACCGGCGGCGTCATAGGCCTTGGCCGATTCCACCGGGTCACCGGCATCGACGAGATCGACAAAGTTGACACCTTTGACCACGCGGCCGTCGGCGACATCAAGACAGGGGATAATGCGGGTTTTCAGCATGACTGATGGAATAGAGCGCGGCGCGGCGCAGGGCAAGAGCATGCTGTTTGATTGCGTCTCTGTGTTCTGCAAGGCTGGGTTCCGAAACGCACGGGGAGGCGACCGCGGGCAAAAGGAATTTCGGAAACTGCCCCGCCTGAAAGGACGTGTGGTTCTGGTGACGGGGGGCGCGTCGGGTATCGGGGCGGCCATTGTAAGAGGCTTTGTCGCCGAAGAAGCGCAGGTTGGATTCCTGGACTACAACGCTGAAGCTGCCGCCGGGTTGGCGCGCGATCTCGGGTCAAGTTGCGATTGGGAATATTGCAACCTGCGCGATATCGCGGCCCTGCAACGGGCGGTCGCCGCGCTTTCGAACCGGCTGGTTCCGGCCATCGTTCTGGTCAGTAACGCGGCGCGCGACGACCGGAACGGCTGGCAGGAGGTCACCACCGATTTTGGGGATGAACGGATGGCCAACACCCTGCGCCATATGTTCTTTGCCATACAGGCCGTTGTGCCAGACATGGCTGCAACAGGCGGAGCGGATCGGTCATCAGCCTCGGCTCGACATCCTGGGTCGAGGGGTGCGCGGCGTGCCGGCCTATACGACGGCCAAGGCCGGCGTGCATGGGCTGACGCCCGGTATGGCGCGGGACCTCGGCTCACAGCGCATCCGGGGCAACGCGGTGTTGCTGCCCGGTTGGGTCATGACAGAACGGCAGTTGGAACTTTGGGCCAGCCCGGAGTCGTTGCAGGAGTTGAAGGCGCGCCAGGCGCAGCAATGCCTGCCGGAGCTGATCGACCCCGTCCACGTGTCGCGAATGGTACTGTTTCTGGCGTCGGAAGATGCCGCAATTTGCGGTGCGGGTATCTATATTGTCGACGGTGGGGGCAGTTGACCGGTACGAGTACGTGTCACGCCGGTTTACGGTTGTGCAGAGTTTCGATCAGCCAGGCGATCAGGCCAAGGGGAATGCAGACAAGGACATAGATCATCGCCGTGCCCCGGATCACCGGCATTGCGCTGGATACCATCGAATCCATGGCCGCACCGCCCACACATGCGCTAAAACCGGCATAGAAGTCACCGCTGCAGCCCAACATCGGCAGAACCGAAATCATCACCAGCACCGCTGCGACTGCACCGCCCAAGACCATGATCCCACGGGCGATGGGGTTGGTGTAGCCGCGTCCGACCACCACCGCGACAAAGGCTGGCGCGCCAAAGAAAAAAGACAGCAGAACAGCGTTCAGCATTGCAAATGCCCGGTTGGTTTCACGACTTCAGTATGGCCAGTGCTTCACCAAGGTCAATCGCCCCGTCATACAACGCGCGCCCAGAAATTGCCCCGTTCAAGGCCACGCCGCAATCGCGCAGTGCGACCAGATCGGCCAGCGACGAAACCCCGCCAGACGCGATCACCGGGATCGACACGGCGCGTGCCAGATCTGCCGTCGCCTCGACGTTCGGGCCTTGCATGGCGCCGTCCCGCATGATGTCGGTGTAGATGATTGCGGCGACACCGGCGTCCTGGAATGATTGGGCAAGGTCGGTCGCGTCGACATCGGTGACTTCGGCCCAACCCTTGGTCGCGACCTTGCCGCCGCGCGCGTCAATCCCCACGGCGACCTGTCCGGGGAAACTGCGGGCGGCCTCGCGCACCAGATCGGGGTTTTCGACCGCCACGGTTCCCAGGATGACGCGTGCCAAGCCCTTGCTCAGCCAAGTTTCTATGGTGGCCATGTCGCGGATGCCGCCGCCCAATTGCGCCGGCACGTCACAGGCTGCCAGGATGGCCTCAACCGCTGCGGCGTTGACCGGTTCCCCGGCAAATGCGCCGTTCAAATCGACCAGGTGCAGCCAGTCGCAACCCGCATCGACAAAGGCGCGCGCCTGAGCAGCCGGATCGTCGTTGAACACGGTGGCCTTGTCCATTTCACCGCGCAGAAGCCGCACGGCTTGTCCGTCTTTGAGGTCGATGGCGGGGTAGAGGATCATGACGGCGGCCTTTCGCTTATTGTTGCGCGGTCTTTTGCACGGCGCGATGTGAATTGCAACGCGACCCCAAGTCAGGCTTGCCAGACTCGGGGGCGATGGTCACTCTTCCGTCAAACAGGAGGGAGACTTCATGAAACACCTGATTTTGGGAATGGCAACATCCATGGCTCTGTGCTCGGCCGCGCTGGCGGATCCTGTCGTGGGGATCTGGAAAACACAGCCCGGCGACACCGGCGGGTATCTGCACGTGCAGATTGCGCCCTGCGGCAGCGCAATCTGTGGCACCATCAACACGGTATTCGAAAAAGGCGGCGCGATTTCCTCCGATTATGAACATCTCGGCAAACAGATGATCTGGGGCATGATGGCCGACGGCGGCGGCGCCTATAGCGGTGGCAAGATCTGGGCACCTGACAGCGACAAGACCTACAAATCGAAAATGGCGTTGAATGGCAATACGCTCGAGGTCAAGGGCTGCGTCGCGGGGGGCATGATCTGCCGCGGCCAGAACTGGACCCGTATCAAGTAAGGGCGATCGCGCTACATGATGCGGCCCGCGTCATATGCCGGCCGAGTTAAGGCTTCCAGATGAGGAAGTTGCCGATCATCCGCAGCCCTGCGGATTGGCTCTTCTCGGGGTGAAACTGCATCCCCAGCATGGTGTCGCGGCCAATGATGGCCGTGACATCGCCGCCATAGTCGACATGCGCCAGTCGCTGCGCCGTGTCGTCCACGCGGAAATGGTAGGAGTGAACGAAATAGGCATGATCACCGCTTGCGATACCGTCCAGAACCGGGTGTGGGTGGTCGATCACCAGATCGTTCCAACCCATGTGCGGCACTTTCATGGCAGGGTCCGAGGGCTCGATCTTCACGACTTCGCCGCTGATCCAGTCCAGTCCGGGCGTGCTTCGATACTCACGCCCCCAGGACGCCATCAATTGCATTCCGACGCAAATCCCCAGAAATGGCCGCCCGCGTCCGTTGACCGCTTCGACCAGAGCGTCGAACAGACCTGAATGGCCGCGCAGCGCGGCTGCGCAGGCAGGAAAGGCACCGTCTCCGGGAAGTACCACGCGATCCGCCTTGGCCACCACGTCGGCGTCAGCGGTGACGACGACGCTACCGCCATCGACTTCACGCGCCATTCGCTGAAAGGCCTTCTCGGCGGAATGCAGGTTACCGCTTTCGTAGTCGATTATGGCTGTCAGCATGGTCCACGCTCTATTCCCGGCAAGGTCACTGCTGACTAGACCAAGGCGCGGGTAATTCCAAGATCAGATGCATCAGCGCAGATGCAGCAGGTTGGAGAGCACGGAGGGCGCGACCGGCGTGCCGTCGGTTTCGGCGGCGTGTTGAGCGAAAGTCTTGAAGCCCGCTGGAAGGAACGTCCCACGGGCGGTGCTGGCCAGCAAGATATACTTGGTGTTGTCCCGCGACATCTCGAACCAGTTCGGGTCATCGAACGTGCCTGAATAAACCACAGCCTGTCCAGCCAGCGTTCGAACGTCATGTGAGTCTTGGTGCCGCAGTTGCCGCAAAAGTGGACGTGGACATTTTTGCCGCTGCCCGAGGAAACATGCGTGTAAAGGCTTGATTCTCGACCATAAACGGCGAAACCGTCGAACTCGTAAATCGGTTCGATCATGCCTTGAGTGCCGATTGCGCGCTGGCAGAAATGACAAACACACGAGATCACCCAAGGCGGGGCCGTGCTGACGCGAAGTCTCACGGCACCGCACAGGCGGCCACCAAGGTGTTCCATGTTGTTTCCCCAACCCTGTCCTCTGAAGGGAGGTTAGCACAAATCAAGCGCTACAGCGCCCCCTTGGTCGATGGCACCGCGTCGCCCTTGCGCGGATCGGTCTCGACCGCTTCGCGCAGGGCGCGTGCGACCGATTTGAACGCCGCCTCAGCGATGTGGTGGCTGTTGAAACCATGCAATTGGTCGACGTGCAGCGTGATACCGCCGTGCGTGCTGAGCGCTTGGAAAAATTCGCGCACCAGTTCGGTGTCGAACGTGCCGATCTTGGGGGTCGGCAAGTCGACATTCCAGATCAGGAACGGCCGCGCCGAAAGATCCAGCGCGCAACGCACCAGCGCGTCGTCCATCGGCAGTAGGCAGGACCCGTATCGCCGGATGCCCCGCTTGTCCCCCAGGGCCTGGGTCAGTGCCTGCCCCAGCGCGATGCCGGTGTCTTCGACGGTGTGGTGATCGTCGATGTGCAGATCGCCCTTGGCGCGAATGGAAAAGTCGATCAGAGAATGGCGCGACAACTGGTCCAGCATGTGGTCGAAGAACCCGACACCTGTCTGGTTGTCGAATGTGCCGGTGCCATCGAGATCGATGGTCACCGAAATCTCGGTCTCTGCCGTTTTGCGGGTGATGGTTGAGCTGCGCATGGGTTCGATCCTTTGACGTCGCGGTTCTTATAGGCGTGCGCGGCGCCAAGGAAAAGACGGCCCGCAAAAGCGGCCCGTGGCCGTTGCCCGCCTGCATCCGGCGGCACCTCTCGATGACGCGCCATTCTCCGGCGGGGATTGCACCCATTCACGCGATATGACAGCCTGCTCATACAACGTTCAGGGACCCAGAAAACCATGACAACTTGTGTGTTCGTGCAGATCCGCTGCAAACCAGGAACCACCTACAAGGTCGCTGAAGATATTGCCCTGCGCGAGATCCATTCAGAGCTGTATTCGACCAGTGGCGAATACGACTTGTTGATGAAGCTCTACATCCCCACCACCGAGGACGTCGGAAAGTTCATCAACGATCACCTGCTCGACATTGCGGGCATAGAACGGTCGCTGACCACCATGACGTTCAAGGTGTTTTGATGCTCGGGACAGGCAATTCCTTGATGCCCGCATGGCCCGCAGTGAGTGTGGTCCGTTGGGATTGGCCCTATTTCTAAGAAAGCTTTCGGGGCACGAGCGGCATCTCAACCCGCAGTCTAAAACGACGAAGGGTCGCCCGGAGGCGACCCTATCGTTATTCTTCCCGGAGGAGGAAATTGGAGCGGGCGATGAGATTCGAACTCACGACCCTAACCTTGGCAAGGTTATGCTCTACCCCTGAGCTACGCCCGCGTCCTTGGGTGAGGCGTGATGTATAAATAACCCCGCCGGGCTGCAAGAGGAAAAACACGGACGGCGAAAAAAAGTTCCGTGCCGTTCGGTAAAGCGACGGAAACCCGGTCTGGCTGCGTTTCATTCGGGTGAGCGGCGGACAGAAACCGCCCGGAACAGGGAGACATGGGATCCATGACCGAACTGGAAACACTGAAACTCGGCTGCCTGTGCGCTGCCATCTGCATCGGCCTTTCGGTGCCTCCGGCCAAGACGACGCAAGGCGCGGGGGGCGACACGCATGAGATCAACATCAATCACTCCAGCCGGATGACCCGGCGCACCGGCCTCAAGGGGCATCGCGCAGGGGCAGGGGGGGCAGAATCGCTTCGAAATCGGGCATGTCCATGCGGTCACTCTCGGGTTTGAAACGA
>JBFHMM010000141.1:0-10430 GCA_041594355.1 Paracoccaceae bacterium
AGGCCAAGCCCCTGGCGGGTGCCCGATGGATCGGCCCAATGGGTGTTGTCTATGACCGGCACGCCGCAGACCTGTGTACACAGGCAGGTGCCCGCGAGCACCGGAGGCCCGGCTCCCGGCGCCTTGTCCACCATCCATTCGCGGCAGCCCGCGAACACGAGCAGCGCGGCGAACAGACCGATTTTTGCCAGAACCCCCGACATGTGCCATTCTTGCCCAAGACGAGGGGTGGAGACCAGCCGCTGATCCGAAGCGCTTGGGCGCTGCGCCCGTTGCGCCCGTTCACTGCGCCTTCATGTTCAGGTACCTGTGCGCTTCTGCAGTGCAGCACATCCTTGGAAAGACATGGCGCAGCGCCCATCTAGGCAAGGATCGACCGATGGCGATTTCGACGCCCCCCAACAAGACAGGCCGCTCTGCGATGACCGTTCACGTTCCCACCCCTCGTGCCGCCGGCTATGGCATCATCATTCAACCGCTGGCAGGGCGCGTCACGCTGCGACGTGACGGTCAGGTTCTCGCCAGCAGCACGCGGGCCAAGGTGATGTACGAAACCCGGTTGCCCCCCACCGTCTATTTCCCGCGCGAGGACGTGGTGGCGCCGCTGAGCGAACCGACCGACCTGCAGACTTTCTGCCCGTTCAAGGGCACCGCCAGTTACCGCGACCTCATGCTGGCGGATGGCACCGTTGGCAACGCGGTCTGGAGTTACGACAGGGCGCTGCCGGAAAGCCGGGGCGTGCAGGGACATGTCGGTTTCATGCCCGACACCTATACCGATCTGGATCTGGGCGAGAACCGGCTGGAGCCGCCGTCCAGCAGCAATATCTCGGGGCCGCTGATCGACTGGCTGTTCCGAGATGCCGCGCAGATCGAGACCCCCGAGGAGCTGACACGGGCGCTGGCGGAAAAGCTGCTGGAACATGGCGTGGCGCTATCCCGGATGAGCGTGATGATCTGGTCGCTGCATCCGATGATCGTGGGCAAGAACATAATCTGGAAACGCGGCGAAAAGGAGCTGACCACCTTTGCGCCCTCCTACGAGTTGCACGATCACCCGTCTTATGTGAACAGCCCGCTCAGGCATGTATCGAACGGGCTGGGCGGGGTGCGTCAACGGCTGAATACCGCTGAGTTCGACGCCAGTTTCCCGATCATTCAGGATCTGCGCGATCAGGGCGCGACCGACTATGTGGCGATGCCGCTGCCGTTCTCGAACGGGCGCATCAACGTGCTGACCCTGACCAGCGACCACCCCCGCGGGTTCACCACGGCCAACCTTGGGCTGGTGTTTGAATGCGTGGCCGTGATCAGCCGGTTCTACGAGGTTTTCACCCAGCGGCAGAATGCGCAGTCTCTGCTGGAGACCTATGTCGGCAAACGCACCGGCGCCCGCGTTCTGGGCGGCGAAATCCGGCGCGGCGAAGGCGACGATATCGACGCGGCGATCATGTTCTGCGATCTGCGCGGGTCAACGCTGCTGGAAGAACGGCTGGGGCGGCGGGCATATATCACGCTGTTGAACCAGTTCTTCGACATGGTTTCGACCATCGTGCATGCAAACGGCGGCGAGGTGCTGAAGTTCATCGGCGACGCTGTGCTGGCGGTATTTCCCGCCGGGACGGATGCCGCCGGGGCGCGGACCCAGGCGGTGCAGTCGGCGCTGGAGATCGTGGCAAAGCTGGAAGAGATCCGCAGCGAGGAAGACCCGGACGCGCAGTGCGACGCGGCCATCGGGCTGTCTTATGGCCGGGTGATCTATGGCAACGTCGGGTCGCGGGAACGGCTGGATTTCACTGTCATCGGCCAGGCCGCCAACATTGCCGCGCGGCTGGGCGACTACGGCAAGGCCAGCGGGCACCGCATCGTGGTGAGCGAGGACATCATGCCCTGCTGCACCAGTTGGACCGATCTGGGCGATGTAAAGCTGCACAACGTGTCGCGCCCGGTGCGCTGTTTTGGCGTGGCCGCAGCCCCGGTGAAGGAGCGGTTCGACCTGCCGGCGTCGGATCCGGTGGCGGGCTAAAGCGCCCGGCCTTAAACTTCAGACACGAACACCCGGCCACGCCTTCGGTGTTCTCGGGATATGCGTGTCACGATATGAGTCAGGTAAAAGGCCGGACGCTGAAGATCCCCTCCCCGATCACTCCACCGCGCGAATCAGCTTGCGTTCCAAAACCCGCAGCACGGTCTTCAGGTCGTGGCCGCGTTTCAGGATCTGGCCGTCCATGCCGACAACCGCGTATTGTCCCTGCCTGTTGCGCAGGCGCGGGCGTTTCTCGATCCGGTAGAGCGGGTGTTCGGCGGTGCGCCGGAACACCGAGAAAACGGCGACGTCGCGCAGGCTCGAGATGCCGTAATCCCGCCATTCGCCGGCCGCCACCATGCGCCCGTAGACGGAGAGGATGACGGACAGTTCGGTACGGTGAAAGGCAACCTGAACCGGCGCGGCCGGTCGTTTGGGAAACGGGCTGGGCGTTTCGACATTCATGGCACCAGAGTTGCTTCATTTGGCGGGCAAATCAATCGTTCTGCCGCGTCACGCCGGCAAATCATGCTCGACTGTGTCGGTTTGGTGAACTCCTGACCGGTTCAGCAAGGATTACGCTGCAACGCAGCAATCTTCCCTTTTGTACCACTCCGGCCTGACCTAAACCTCGGTTATGTACACCGCGATTGTCCTGATTCTGCCGCTTGCCCTGCTGATCCTGGCCGCTTTTCGCGGCTGGTCGGTTCTGGTCGCCGCGCCGGTGATGGCGCTGGTCGGTGCGGCGCTGTCGTCGGAACCGCCGATGGCGACTTTGACCGAACGCTACATGCCGGCCCTGGGCGGGTTCGTCGTGTCCTACCTGCCGCTGTTCCTGCTCGGTGCCGTTTTCGGGCGGCTGATGGAAGTCTCTGGCGCGGCGTTGTCGATTGCGCGGGCGATCGTCGGCCGGCTGGGTCCGGCGCAGGCGATTCCGGCGGTGGTGCTGGCCTGCGCCGTGCTGACCTACGGCGGCGTTTCGTTGTTCGTCGTAGCCTTTGCGGTCTACCCGCTGGCACTGGCGCTGTTCCGGACGGCGGGCGTGTCCGAGCGGTTGATACCGGGGGCCATCGCGTTGGGCGCGTTCACCTTTACCATGTCGGCGTTGCCGGGAACGCCTGCGATCCAGAACGCGATCCCGATGCCCTATTTCGGCACCAATGCCTTTGCCGCGCCGGGGTTGGGGATCATCGCGGCGGCCATCATGGCGCTGGGCGGGCTGGCCTATCTGCATCTGGCCAGCCGACGGCCCGCGTTTCAGGCCGCAGCGCAGGCGGATGCGTTTTCGATGCAGGGTACAGAGGGGCCGCCCGTAGCGCTGGCCGCGCTGCCGGTGGCTCTGGTGATCGTGCTGAATTACATGCTGTCGAAACTGGTGTTCCCGGCGCTGGACCTGTCCTATCTGGCCAGCCCGGACTGGGGTGGGCTGACCCCCGCCGCGGTGGTCGGGGTCTGGTCTCTGATCGCGAGCCTGAGCCTGTCGATCCTGGTGCTGATCGGGGTGATGTGGCCGCGTCTGGCGACCCCGGTCGCCAGCATCGGCGAAGGGGCCGAGGCCGCGTTGCTGCCGCTGTTCAACACCGCCAGCCTGGTCGGCTTTGGCGCCGTGGTGGCCGGGTTGCCCCCCTTTGCCGCGGTGGTGGCGCTGATCGACGATCTGCCCGGCGGGCCGGTGCTAGGGCTGGCGGTCTCGACCAGTCTTCTGGCGGGGTTCACCGGGTCGGCCTCGGGCGGGATGTCGATCGCGCTTGAAGCTCTGGGCGCGCAATACCTGCAGCAGGCGCAGGCGCTGGGGATCTCGCCCGAGCTGCTGCACCGGATCACGGCGCTGGCCACCGGCGGTCTGGACGCGCTGCCGCACAACGGTGCCGTCATCACCCTGTTGGGGATCGGCGGGTTGACGCATAAACAGGCCTATGGACCCGTATTCGTGGTGGCCGTGATGATACCGGTCGCGGCGCTGGCGGTAGTTCTGGTACTGTCGTCGCTGTTTGGCAGTTTCTGACCCGGCTCAGGCAAAGCTGCCCTGGCAGAACCAGCCCGACGACATCGCGCCGCCGTGTCCGTAGAACAGCCACAGCCGGTCGCCCTGTTCGGTCACCACGGTCCAGTAATCGCGCACGCCGCTGCGCCAGTCCGGATCGTCCAGCCACCATTCCGGCGCGATCCGTTCCGGCCCCGTGCCCTGCGCCAGCGTCCAGTCACGCCCGCGCCAGCGGAACCGCGCCGGCAGGGCGGGCACATCGGGGGCCTGCACCGGTTCGGGGCGCCACATCAGCAAGGGACGCGGATTGGGCGGGGCGGGCCAGTCGCGGGCCGGGTCGGACCATGCCGCGGCCAGCACCTGCGCGGTTTTCTCGGGGATATGGCTGGAGACCGGGTGACGGCGGGTGATCGCCTCCATCCCGACCCGCGCGCCGAGACGTCCGATCAGGTCGTCCACCGCCGTGTTGCCCGCCAGCCGCTGCTGCACCGCCGCGCCCGCCTGCAGGTGCCCGACGGCGGTGCGGGCGTGCACCGGTTCACTTTGCAGCGCCTCCAGCCGCAGCATGTCGATGCCGAACCCGGCGTCGATCTGGTCCAGCTTCATTTCCAGCAGCGGGCGGATGCGGTGGACATCGAAACTGGGCCGGGCCAGCCCGACATCGACGACCTCTGCCACCTGGTCGGTGCGGTGCGCCTCAAGCCGCAGGGTCCGCGCGCCACGACCCTTGTCCTCGAGCATCCGGCACAGGCGCGGCAGCATCCGGTCGATGCCCGCCAGCAGGTCCTCCTTGAGCCCGATAGGATCCGGCAGGGTCAGGCGCACCGCATAGCGGTGCGGCGGGCGGGCCGGCGACACCGGTTCCGGCGCGCTGCCCATCGCCTGATCCAGCCGCATCACCAGCCCGCGCCCAAAGCGCCGCGCCAGCCCGGCGCGCGGCTGGCCCAGCAGGTCGCCGATCCGGCGCAGCCCCAGCCGCGACAGCTGCGCGGCAGTCGTCCCGTCCAGCCGCAACGCCGCAATCGGTAGGTCGCTGAGCGCGCCATAGGTCTGCCCGGTTTCGGCGATCCGGCCCACGGTGTCAGAGACCGGGAGAATCTGCGGAGCTGCCCCGCCGCGCGTCCAGTGCCGCCGCTTGACCGCCCGCGACCGGGTGGCGCGCGCCTCCTGGTCGATCGCATCGCCGGACCGGTCCGACTGCGCCGCCTGCCCGGTGTAACGCGCCAAAGCCCAGGCGGCGCCCAGCGTATCGGCGATGCCCAGCCGCACCGACAGCCCCATGTCGGCGCAGTCGGTTTCGATCACCGAGAGCAGTGCCGCCTCACCGCCGAACAGATGCGCACAGCCGGTCAGGTCGATTACCAGCCCGTCGGGCGGTTCCTCGGCAACCCAGGGGCTGAACTTGCCCGCCCAGCGCCTGAGCGCGGTCAGGAACGCGGTCTCTGCCGCGGGGCTGCGGGTCCGCGTGACCAGCCCGGCGCACATCGCATGGGCATCGCGCACCGGCTGGCCCACCCGCAGCCCCGCCATTTCGGCCTGTGCGTTTAACGCGGTGATAACCTGCATGTTGGACTGTTCCGCCACCACGGCCAGCGGCCCGTCGACCAGCCCGCGCGCCGCGCGCATCACCCGCTCGGCACCAAGGCGGGGAAACCAGATCGACAGGATACGGCGGTTCGACATGATACGGCAGGCAACGCTATGTTCTCTTTTTGTTCTATACAGGTAAATCGCTTGCGGAGTCGAGTCGCGCAGCCGCTGGTCGTGGCCCTGACCGTGCTGCTGGCGCTGACCGCCAGCGCCCAGCAGACGGAGCGGGTCGAGAACCCCGGCGTGCAGCGCCGCATGGACACGATGAACGCCGCCAAGGCCGCGCTGGTGCCGCTGGCGCAGATGATGGCGGGCCGCATCCGGTTTGACCGCAATATCGCCGCCGGAGCCCGCAAGCGGCTGATCAGCGCCACCCGGTCGATCCCCGGCCGCTTCCACCGCCCGCACCGCGACCCGCAGTCCCGCGCCAGCCCGCGGATCTGGACCGAATGGGACAGTTTCAAGGCCCGCGCCAGCACCGCCCGCCGCGCCGCGCAGGGGTTGAACGCCCATACGCTGAACGGGCTGCGGCGGACGCTTCCACAGCTGATGCAAAGCTGTCTGGGCTGCCACCAGGGCTATCGCCTGCCGCCCTAGCGGGCGATCAGCCGCACCAGACGCGCAGGATCACGATCTTGTCGTCCAGACCCACGTGCACCCGGTCGGGTCGGTGATCCTGTGTCATCACGCTGGTCGGCGGCAGGATGCGCGCGTCTTCGGGCAGGACTTCCGAGGCCGCCTCCCGCCGCTGCCCGACAGAGGCTTCCAGCGCCGGTGCGCCGCAGGTCTCGTTCGCGGCCCGAACCCCGGTTGCTGCCCCGGTTGACGTCACCACGATCAACGCTGCCAAACTCGCGGCTTTCATCAAACTGCCTCCCGTTCGGATCACACCCGATATAGGGAGCGAATTCACGGGTTCGATAGCCGCCATTCACAACCCCCCGGACAAGCCGGTTGAAAACCCACCCGGTTTGCCGCAGGGTCGCAGCGATATTTGGAGGGAGACATAAACCATGCGTACCCGTGCCGCCGTGGCTCTCGAGGCCGGCAAACCACTCGAAATCATGGAAGTGAACCTCGACGCCCCGCAGGCCGGTGAAGTGCTCATCGAAATCAAGGCCACCGGCCTGTGCCACACCGATGAATTCACCCGCTCGGGCGCCGATCCCGAGGGGCTGTTCCCCTCCATCCTCGGCCACGAGGGCGCCGGCGTCGTGCTTGAGGTGGGCGAAGGCGTCACCACGCTGAAACCGGGCGACCACGTTATCCCGCTTTACACGCCCGAATGCCGCGAATGCCACGCCTGCCTGTCGGGCAAGACCAACCTCTGCACCGCCATCCGCGGCACCCAAGGTCAGGGCCTGATGCCCGACGGCACCACCCGCTTCTCAATGCTCGATGGCACGCCGATCTACCACTACATGGGCTGCTCGACCTTCGCCAACCACACGGTGATGCCGGAAATCGCGCTGGCCAAGGTGCGCGAGGACGCCCCCTTTGACAAGATCTGCTACATCGGCTGCGGCGTCACCACCGGCATCGGCGCGGTGATCAACACCGCCGGGGTGGAAATCGGTTCCTCTGCGGCGGTCTTCGGGCTGGGCGGCATCGGCCTTAACGTGATCCAGGGCCTGCGTATGGCCGGCGCCGACGTGATCATCGGTGTCGACCTGAACGACGACAAGGCCGAGATGGCCAAAAAATTCGGCATGACCCACTTCGTGAACCCCTCGAAACTGCCCGAGGGCCAGTCGATCACCGAGGCGATCATCGAACTGACCAAGACCGAGAAGGACCAGTTCGGCGGCGTCGACTATTCCTTTGACGCCACCGGCAATGTGAACGTCATGCGCGACGCGCTGGAATGCTCGCACCGCGGCTGGGGAGTATCTGTCATCATCGGCGTGGCGCCAGCGGGCGCCGAAATCTCCACCCGCCCGTTCCAGCTGGTCACCGGCCGGGTCTGGAAAGGCACCGCCTTCGGCGGCGCCAAGGGCCGCACCGACGTGCCGAAATTTGTCGACTGGTACATGGACGGCAAGATCAAGATCGACCCGATGATCACCCACAAGCTGACGCTGGACCAGATCAACGAGGGCTTCGACCTGATGCACGCCGGCAAATCCATCCGCGCGGTCGTCGAATTCTGACGCCTCCCAAGGCGCAGGGGGCATCCCTGTCAGAGACCCCGGCTTCCTCTGTTCGGAAATATCCCGGAGGGCGGGGCTGGCCTCCGGCCCGCCCTTGCCTTAAGACGGTTTCATGACATCCCATACGTCCCTTCTCGCCGTGCTGATCGACGCCGACAACATCTCGGCGAAATACGCCGAGGCGATTTTCGAGGAAATCGCCTCCTTCGGCGAGGCCAGCATCCGCCGCATCTATGGCGATTTCTCCGGCGGTGGGCCGCAGGGTTGGAACAAGACGCTGCTGGCCAGCCTCGCCATCGTGCCGCACCAGCAGTTCGCCAATACCACCGGCAAGAACGCCTCTGACATCGCGCTGGTGATCGACGCGATGGACATCCTGCATTCAGGCCGCTTCGACGGTTTCGTGCTGATCTCGTCCGACAGCGATTTCACCCGGCTCGCCAGCCGCATCCGCGAACAGGGCGTCGACGTTTTCGGCATGGGCATGCGCAAGACGCCGGCCGCCTTCGTCAAGGCCTGCAAACGTTTCATCTACGTGGAAAACCTGCTCGACCAGCCCGCACCGTCCCCGACCCCGGCCAAACCCGCCAAACCGAAACAGACCGCGAAAAAGTCCGACCCCACCCCAGAACCCGCTGCAGACCAGGCCGAGGAACCCCTTGTCCGCACCGAGGATCCCACCAAACTGGTGATCCGCGCAATGAACGCGATCAACCAGGACGACGAATGGTTCTCGCTCGGACAGATCGGCCAGTACATCACCGCCGCCAACCCCGAATTCGACACCCGCAGCTACGGCAAGAAGAAACTCAGCGACCTGATCGCCGACCTCAAACTCTTCGAAACCCGCAAGGGCGAAGGCAACCAACTGCTGGTCCGCCGGCTGGACTGATCCCCCCCCGCAGCCGAAAACCGTGCCCGTGACGCAATGGTAAACGCGCGCAGGCGGAACAGACCTTTACCGCGTGCGACACCAATGACCGGTTTGCGGGACGGAGCGGACCTGGGGTAACGATGTTTGAAGGTCCGCACCTGTGCTCTCATTGTGCATCGCGAAATCGGTTCGGCGACAAGTCGTTGGCAAGCTTACGCCGCCGCATGCAGATCCACGATGTTGGTCACGTTCTCGCGAAAGTAATCCATCTGACCGTCTGCCTCGTGTGAGACGATGTAAGTGAGACTCGTGACATCCTTTTGGCGTACACCGTAAAAGAACCGTTGGTTGAAACACGTCAGATGCCAGCCGGCCCCCAGCTCGAAACAGTCGATCGCAAGAGCTTCTGTCCCCTTTGGAAATACCTCTTGTCCCAAGCGTTCGATTACTTGGGCCAGACCGTTCCTACTGTCCGCCTGCTGCCAGTCTGTGTCTGCCTCATCACGGAAATGATCAATCCGAAAGTCGATATCCTCGTTGATCAGTCCAAAAAGCGACGGATCTCCAGCCGCGAATTTTGCCAACACTTGTCCGATCACAGTGTCTTCGGTTGCTACAGGTTTCAGGGGCATTCTCTTTGATCCTACTAAAGTTGATGAGGGCACATTTAGGAGCGAAATAACTCAAAGGAAATTGCGCCACGAGCTATTTTTGCTATAGCCTTTGGCTATGATAGATTTGAACACCCTGCGCTATTTCACCAGCGCCTTCGAGACCGGCACATTCAGCCATGCCGCCCGGGTGAATGGTGTCAGCCAGCCGACCGTTTCGGCTGCGATTCAGAAACTGGAGGATCGACTAGGGACACCCTTGTTCAAACGTTCCAAAACGGGCCTGAAACCGTATCCGCTTGCAGTGCGTCTTTATCACGACGTGATCGATTCCGTGACCCACCTTGCCGCTTTGGAAACGCGCCTTCTCGAAGAACCTTCTCAGATTGTTCGGATTTACTGCGCGCCGGACATGCTGATAAGTCGCTTGGCACCAGACCTGAGCAGCCTGCGCCGCCGGTTCAAGAACCTGCAGTTCGCATTTACGGAGGATGCGCGGGCATGCGACCTCGCGTATGTCTCAGACGCTTGCATACCTGAAACACATTCTTTCATCCCTATGGTTGAAGAACCCTTCAGAGTGGCTGTTGCCCGGCACAATCCGCTGGCGGCATCCTCTGAGGTGCGGGTCGACGACCTGCGCACGCAACCGCTCATCCACCGCCCTTATTGCCCACATGCAGACAGGATGGAGCTTGCGCCGTCCATGGTTGCCTCGGTGGCGCAGGCGACGAATGACCAGCAATTGCTCGAACTGATCGCGGCAGGCCTCGGCGTTGCCTTTGTGCCGGCATCCCATGGGGAGGCGCGAGATGATATCGAATTGCGGCCTCTGGCCGGTGCAGACGCAGGGACACGCAGAACCGGAGTGTCGCATCGCAAATCTGTTCATGCGACAGAGCTTGCGAAGCTCCTGACGAAGACAAATCGCTCTGTCCACAAGCTATAAAAAGGAACACGGTGCCATGCTCCAGCACATTTTCTCAGGTGATTGGCACGCCGGTCCAATGCAAGCAGACACTCGGAGCTCTTGTAGCATCTGACGCGTTGGGCTGATTCTGTTGAAAAACTCTTCCTTGATCGCGTCATATGTCATTGATTCAATTGTCCCAACGAGCGGGAGGATTTGGGATGATGGGACCGAGGCAAGAAGCGCAAGCGGCGCTCTTCTACGAGTTCTCGCTGGAGGATCATG
>JBFHMM010000142.1:0-10410 GCA_041594355.1 Paracoccaceae bacterium
ATGGCTAAGGAAAAGTTCGAACGTACAAAACCGCACGTCAACATCGGCACGATCGGGCACGTTGACCACGGCAAGACGACGCTGACGGCGGCGATCACCAAGTATTTTGGTGACTTCAAGGCCTACGACCAGATTGACGGCGCGCCCGAAGAGAAGGCCCGCGGCATCACCATCTCGACCGCGCACGTGGAATACGAGACCGACGCGCGCCACTATGCCCACGTCGACTGCCCCGGCCACGCGGACTACGTCAAGAACATGATCACCGGCGCGGCGCAGATGGACGGCGCGATCCTGGTTGTGAACGCCGCTGACGGCCCGATGCCGCAGACCCGCGAGCACATTCTGCTGGGCCGCCAGGTTGGCATCCCGAAGATCGTCGTGTTCATGAACAAGGTTGACCAGGTCGACGACGAAGAGCTGCTGGAGCTGGTGGAAATGGAAATCCGCGAGCTGCTGGACACCTACGAGTACCCCGGCGACGACACCCCGATCATTGCCGGTTCGGCGCTGGCGGCGATGGAAGGCCGTGACCCGGAAATTGGCGAAGAGAAGATCAAGGAGCTGATGGCGGCTGTCGACGAATACATCGACACGCCCGAGCGTGCGGTTGACCAGCCGTTCCTGATGCCGATCGAAGACGTGTTCTCGATTTCGGGCCGCGGCACCGTTGTGACGGGGCGTGTCGAACGTGGCGTGATCAACGTGGGCGACGAGATCGAAATCGTCGGCATCCGCGACACCACCAAGACCACCTGCACCGGTGTCGAGATGTTCCGCAAGCTGCTGGACCGCGGCGAAGCCGGCGACAACATCGGCGCGCTGCTGCGCGGTGTCGACCGTGACGGCGTCGAGCGGGGCCAGGTGCTCTGCAAGCCCGGCTCGGTGACCCCGCACACCAAGTTCGAAGCCGAAGCCTATATCCTGACCAAGGACGAAGGTGGCCGCCACACGCCGTTCTTCGCGAACTACCGCCCGCAGTTCTACTTCCGGACCACCGACGTGACCGGCACCGTGACCCTGGCCGAAGGCACCGAGATGGTGATGCCGGGCGACAACGTGTCGTTCACTGTTGAACTGATCGCGCCGATCGCGATGGAAAACGGCCTGCGCTTCGCCATCCGCGAAGGCGGCCGCACCGTCGGCGCCGGCGTCGTGTCGAAGATCATCGATTAAGGGGGTCTTTCGCATCTGCGAAAGGCACCCGAGGCGACAGGCGCTTTTGCTCGCAAAAGCACCGAAAGCCCACCGCAACACAGAGGGGCCGCTCCACACCGGAGCGGCCTTTTTCATGCCCGGTGCAGATCCGCAGGTGACGCGGCGGCTGCATGAGCTATCATCGGCTCAAAACCGTCAGGACGACATGCCCGAATTCCTTCTGTTCGCCCTCAGCCTGAATGGACCCGACCCCGGTGCGGCGCTGGCCGCCACCGATATCGCTCGCGCGCTGGAGGAAGAGGAACTGGCCTGGGTTCACCTTTCGGCCACCGACCCGGCCAGCGCGGCCTGGATCGAGGAGAACCTGTCCTATCTTCCCGCCCCGGTGCGCGAGGCGCTGACCGCCGAGGCGACCCGGCCACGGGTCAGCCCGCAGGGCGACGGCGCCATGGTTATCCTGCGCGGGGTCAACACCAATCCCGGCGCCGACCCCGAGGACATGGTCTCGGTCCGGCTGTGGATCGACCCGGAGCGCATCGTCAGCCTGTCGCGGCGGCCGCTTGCCGCGGTGGCCGAGCTGCAGGCCAGCATCGCCGCCGGCGAGGGGCCGCGCGACGCCGGGCAGTTCCTGGCCGATCTGCTGGCCCGGCTGAATGCCGGGATCGTGGCCCGGGTCGACCGGCTCGGCGAGAAGGCCGAAACCATCGAGGACGGCGCGCTGGCTGGCGATGACCCCGGCGGGCTCCGCCACAGCGTGACCGACGTGCGCCGCGAACTGGCGGTGCTGCGCCGCTTCCTGCGGCCGCAGCGCGATGCCACCGTGACCCTGACCGACGGCCGGCTGGCCTGGACCGGCGGCGACAACCGTCACCTGCTGGTCGAGATACATGACGTGCTGACTCGCATGGTCGAGGACCTGGACGAGCTGACCGAACGCATGGCAGTGGCCCGCGACGAGATCGCCAGCGCGCTGTCGGACCGGTTGAATAGCAACCTTTTCCGCCTCTCGCTGGTCTCCGCGATCTTTCTGCCGCTGGGCTTCCTGACCGGGCTGATGGGCATCAACCTCGGCGGCATGCCGGGGGCCAACTCCGATAGCGCGTTCTGGATCTTCTGCGCCGGGCTCGGTGTGGTGTTGGCGGTGCTGCTGGTGGTGTTGTGGTGGTTCCGCAAACCTCGCCGAGGTTGATTGGAGTATCTGGTGCGTTTGCGAATACGTGCAGAGTGCCGGCAATTGTTCCCTACACGGAAGACGCCGTTGGCGGACTGATCGCGGTTGAGCCTGGTCCGAAAATCTCAACAGATCCGGTGCAAATACCCCTTGCCTCACTCCGCGACTCCCCCTATAGACGCCAAATCACTCGGGGTGCGTCTTCACGCGCCCCGTTTGAGTTACATACCACGCGACGAGGGTGTGCGATGAGCGCCCGTCCTCCTCTCCGTTGAAATCCCCAAGTTGAGGGATATGCATATGGCCGCTCAAAGCCAAAACATCCGCATCCGCCTTAAGGCGTTTGACTACCGGGTGCTTGATGCCTCCACACAGGAAATCGTCAACACCGCCAAGCGCACCGGCGCACAGGTCCGCGGACCCATTCCGCTGCCCAACAAGATTGAGAAATTCACCGTTCTGCGTGGACCTCACATCGACAAGAAATCCCGCGACCAGTTCGAGATCCGCACGCACAAGCGTCTGCTCGACATCGTTGATCCGACCCCCCAGACCGTGGACGCGCTGATGAAGCTCGACCTCGCCGCTGGCGTGGACGTCGAGATCAAGCTGCAGTCGTAATTCAGGAGGGTATCAGATATGCGCTCTGGAATTATCGCAAAGAAAGTCGGAATGACCCGGCTGTTCATGGAAGACGGCAAGCAGATCCCGGTGACGGTTCTCCAGCTCGACAACCTTCAGGTCGTGGCACAGCGGACCGCCGACAAGGACGGATATACCGCCGTTCAGCTCGGCGCCGGTTCCGTCAAGGCCAAGCGCGTCAGCCAGGCCATGCGCGGCCATTTCGCCGCCGCGAAGGTCGAGCCCAAGCGCAAGCTGGCCGAATTCCGCGTTTCCGAGGACAACCTGATCGAAGTGGGTGCCGAGATTTCGGCCGAACACTTCCTCGAGGGTCAGAAGGTCGACGTTGCAGGCACCTCCATCGGTAAAGGCTTTGCCGGCGCCATGAAGCGGCACAACTTCGGCGGTCTGCGCGCCTCGCACGGCGTGTCGATCTCGCACCGCTCGCATGGTTCGACCGGTCAGTGTCAGGACCCCGGCAAGGTGTTCAAAGGCAAGAAAATGGCCGGCCACATGGGCGCCGTCCGCGTGACCACCCAGAACCTCGAAGTCGTCAAGACCGACGCCGATCGTGGCTTGGTGTTCATCAAGGGCGCCGTTCCGGGCTCCAAAGGTGGCTGGGTCACCGTCAAGGACGCCATGAAGAAGAAAGCCCCCGAGGGCCTGCCGTTGCCGGCTGGTCTGAAGGTGGCCGCAACCGAAGCACCTGCGGAAGAAGCACCCGCAGAAGGTGGTGAAGCATGAAACTTGATGTGATCAAACTCGACGGCTCCAAGGCCGGCGACATCGAGCTGGACGCCGATCTGTTCGGTCTCGAGCCGCGTGCGGACATCCTGCACCGCGTGGTCCGCTGGCAGCGCAACAACGCGCAAGCTGGCACCCACAAGGTCAAAACCCGCTCGGAAACCTCGTACTCCACCAAGAAGATCTATCGCCAGAAGGGCACCGGCGGCGCACGCCACGGCGACCGCAACGCGCCGATCTTCCGCAAGGGTGGCATCTACAAGGGGCCGACCCCGCGCAGCCACGGTCACGAGCTGACCAAGAAGTTCCGCAAACTGGGCCTGAAGCATGCCTTGTCCGCCAAGGCGAAAGCCGGCGAACTGGTCGTGATTGAAAACGCCGACGCCGAAGGCAAGACCGCTGCTCTGGCCAAACAGGTTGCAAACCTGGGCTGGAAACGCGCGCTGGTCATCGACGGCGCGTCGGTCAACGAAGGATTCCTGAAGGCGTCCAAGAACATCGAAGGTCTGGATATCCTGCCGTCGATGGGCGCAAACGTCTATGACATCCTCAAGCGTGACACCCTGGTGCTCACCAAGTCGGCTGTCGAAGCATTGGAGGCTCGCCTGAAATGAGTGCCGAGGCAAAACACTATGATGTGATCCGCAAGCCGGTCATCACCGAGAAGGCAACCATGGCGTCCGAGAACGGGGCTATTGTGTTTGAGGTGGCGATCGACAGCAACAAACCGCAGATCAAAGAGGCCGTCGAGGCCCTGTTCGGCGTCAAGGTGAAGGCGGTCAACACCACCATCACCAAGGGCAAGGTCAAGCGGTTCCGTGGCCAGCTGGGCAAGCGGAAAGACGTGAAAAAAGCGTATGTTACGCTGGAAGAAGGCAACACGATCGACGTGACCACCGGTCTGTGATCGGGGGGGGTGAAACCCCACCCTACGCCAAATCAAAGGCCCCCCGCCAAGAATGGCAGGGGGCTTTTTTGTGTCGGGGCTGCGGATTTCGCGGTCCTGGGGGCAGTTAAACTTGTGAGTTTGTCCGTTTTGTACCGGGCCTGCGGCCGGGCTGTTCCGTTTTGTACAAGGCGTCTTTTGGCCAATCTCGACTGTTTCGGCAATGCGTCAGCGGTCGGCTGCAAACATGGGCGGAGAAGGCAGGGGGTGGCTTGATATACAGTCAATCGGGCAAGCCTCAACAGAACGCATACGTCGCACGTGACAACCGAACGGTCCGGACGGAATGGCTCGGGCGGGATCACGTTAACAGCATTGAAGAAGTGCAAGAACAGGCCACCAGATGGCTCTGGACATACAGCAACGATAGACCACACATGGGGATCGGAGGAATGACCCCGACACAGAAGCTGAAAGCCGCTTAGATGCTGCTGCTGCACCCCTGCGAAAATGCGGGGGACCTTTAGTCGCCGCCAAAAGAGGTTTTGGCCAACAACCGTCGCGGGGTGCATGCACCGCCACGCGGACAGGTAAGGGCGTAAAAACCTGCTCTGCCTCTTGCCACACCGGGTTCGCCCTGTTATCAGCCACCATCTTCACGGCCCCGGATTCGTTCCGGGGCCTGTGACGTTTTGAGCCGGGCACCTACGGGGGCCTATACCTATGGCCTCCAAGGGGCCTCAAACATAGCCGGGGGAAAACCCCTGGCACGCTAAACGGAAGACAGAAAGCATGGCACTCAAGTCGTACAAGCCGACGACGCCGGGCCAGCGTGGGCTGGTGCTGATCGACCGTTCGGAGCTCTGGAAAGGACGCCCCGTCAAATCCCTCACCGAGGGTCTGACGAAATCGGGCGGCCGGAACAATACCGGACGGATCACCTCGCGTCGTCGCGGGGGCGGGGCAAAGCGCCTCTACCGGATCGTCGATTTTAAACGGAACAAAATGGACGTGGCGGCCACCGTCGAACGGATCGAATACGACCCGAACCGGACCGCCTTTATCGCGCTGATCAAGTACAGCGATGGCGAACAGGCCTATATCCTGGCGCCACAGCGTCTGGCGGCGGGCGATCAGGTGATCGCGGCGGCCAAGGCCGACATCAAGCCGGGCAACGCGATGCCGTTCTCGGGCATGCCGATCGGTACCATCGTTCACAACATCGAGCTGAAGCCGGGCAAGGGCGGTCAGATCGCCCGCGCGGCAGGCACCTATGCCCAGTTCGTCGGTCGTGACGGTGGCTATGCCCAGATCCGCCTGAGCTCGGGCGAACTGCGCATGGTGCGTCAGGAATGCATGGCCACCATCGGTGCCGTGTCGAACCCCGACAACTCCAACCAGAACTTTGGTAAAGCGGGCCGCATGCGCCACAAGGGCATCCGCCCCTCTGTGCGTGGTGTCGTGATGAACCCGATCGACCACCCCCATGGTGGTGGTGAAGGCCGGACCTCTGGTGGTCGTCACCCGGTGACGCCCTGGGGCAAGCCGACCAAGGGTGCAAAAACCCGCAACAAGAACAAAGCGTCCAGCAAGCTGATCATCCGCTCGCGGCACGCCAAGAAGAAGGGGCGCTAATCAGATGTCTCGCTCTGTTTGGAAAGGCCCTTTTGTCGACGCTTACGTCCTCAAGAAGGCAGAAGCCGCCCGCGAGTCGGGCCGCAACGAAGTGATCAAGATCTGGTCGCGCCGGTCCACCATCCTGCCCCAGTTCGTGGGTCTGACCTTTGGTGTCTACAACGGCCAGAAACACATTCCCGTCAACGTCAGCGAAGACATGATCGGTCAGAAGTTCGGTGAATATTCCCCGACCCGGACCTATTATGGCCATGCCGCTGACAAGAAAGCGAAGCGGAAGTAAGCCATGAGCAAGGATAAGAATCCCCGCCGCGTGGCAGACAACGAAGCAATGGCGAAAACCCGTATGCTTCGCACCAGCCCGCAGAAACTGAACCTGGTCGCGCAGATGATCCGCGGCAAGAAGGTGGACAAGGCCCTGACGGACCTGACCTTCTCGAACAAGCGGATCGCCGAGGACGTGAAGAAATGCCTTCAGTCCGCGATTGCGAATGCCGAGAACAACCACAACCTGGACGTCGATGAACTGATCGTCGCCGAGGCCTGGGTCGGTAAGAACATGACCCTGAAGCGTGGTCGCCCCCGGGCGCGTGGCCGCTTTGGCAAGATCATGAAGCCATTTGCGGAACTCACCATCAAGGTGCGTCAAGTTGAGGAGCAAGCCTAATGGGTCAGAAAGTCAATCCGATCGGCATGCGCCTTCAGGTCAACCGCACCTGGGACAGCCGCTGGTACGCCGACACCAAGGATTACGGTGATCTTCTGCTGGAAGACATCAAGATCCGCGAATTCATCAAGGAAGAGTGCAAGCAGGCGGGTATCGCCCGCGTGATCATCGAACGTCCGCACAAGAAGTGCCGCGTCACGATCCATACCGCACGTCCGGGTGTCATCATCGGCAAGAAAGGCGCCGACATCGAGGTTCTGCGCAAAAAGCTGGCGGCCAAGACCGACAGCGAACTGCACCTGAACATCGTTGAAGTCCGCAAGCCGGAACTCGACGCAGCACTGGTCGGTGAATCTATCGCACAGCAGCTCGAACGCCGGGTGTCCTTCCGCCGCGCCATGAAGCGCGCCGTGCAGAACGCCATGCGCATGGGTGCCCTGGGCATCCGGGTGAACGTCGCCGGCCGTCTGGGCGGTGCCGAAATCGCCCGGACCGAATGGTACCGCGAAGGCCGTGTGCCGCTGCACACGCTGCGCGCCGACATCGATTACGCACATGCCGAAGCGATGACCCCCTATGGGATCATCGGGATCAAGGTCTGGATCTTCAAAGGCGAGATCATGGAGCACGATCCGCAGGCACGTGACCGTAAAGCACAGGAACTCCAGGATGGTCCGGCCCCCCGTGGTGCCGGTGGCCGCCGCTAAGGAGACGTAGAGATGCTTCAACCAAAGCGTACTAAATTCCGCAAGATGCACAAAGGCCGGATCAAGGGCCTGGCAAAAGGCGGCAGCGACCTGAACTTCGGCACCTTCGGCCTCAAGGCGCTCCAGCCCGAGCGTGTGACCGCCCGCCAGATCGAAGCCGCCCGTCGTGCCATGACGCGTCACATGAAACGTCAGGGCCGTGTCTGGATCCGGATCTTCCCGGATACTCCGGTCACCTCGAAACCGACCGAAGTCCGTATGGGTAAAGGCAAAGGTTCCGTGGATTTCTGGGCAGCCAAGGTCAAACCCGGCCGCGTGATGTTCGAAATCGACGGCGTCGACGAGGACATCGCCCGCGAGGCGCTGCGCCTGGCCGCGATGAAACTGCCGATCAAGACCCGCGTCGTCGTTCGCGAAGACTGGTAAACCCGGCGGTCTGGCCCTCGGGCCGCATCCGGTATGACATCGAAAACCCCTGTCAGAGCGATCTGGCAGGGGTTTTCCCATCGAAAATGGTGACGCGGCTCACCAGCCTGCTGCAAGCCCAAGGGCAATGAGGGCCAGGCCCGAGAGCCGGGCCGCAATCACGTAGACCGGCTTGCCCACCTCATATTCGGCCATCAGGACCACGAGACCGCAAAGCGCCCATGCGGAGGGCCGCCGCAATCCCCCAGGGCCGAGGGCGATCATCGGTTCCGTAAACAAGAACGGCCAATCCCGCGGTCATCAAGTCCAAAGCTTCAACCATCTTGCCTGTCCCGGTTGCCGCACTAGACAGAGATGGATGTGCGGCAGAAGGGGGCAGGGAGGCCAGCCTCCTCGTCCCCGATGATGTCACCAAAGCGCCCCGCCTTGAACTTGCGACACGACCACCTTGCCACGCCTTCGGCGTTCTCGGGATATTCGTGTCACGATATGATTCAGGTAAAAGGCCGGGTGCTGTAGAATGGCTCCCTGTCAGGACCAGATGTAACTACACAGCGACCGGCCCCTACCCCCAGGCATAATTGAAACTGACCGAAATCCGCTCGTCCTCGGCCATGTTCATCGGCACCTCGTGGCGCAGCCAGCTTTCCCACAGCAAAACGTCGCCGGGCTCCGGCGCCTCGTAGATGAAACTCTGCATCTCGCGCCGCGCCTTGGCTTTGCGGGCGGGTGCGGCCATCATCCTGGCCGACCGTGGGTCCTCGAACTTGATGGCGCTGGCCCCGTCGGGCACCGCGACATAGGTCGTCCCCGAGACCACCGAATGCGGGTGGATGTGCGAGGTATGGATGCCGCCGGGCGGCAGGATGTTGATCCAGATGTCTTCCAGCCGCAGCTTGCGCCCGTCCAGGTCGAACTGCGCATCCTTGGCAAAGGCGGCCACGTGCTTGTCCAGCACCTTGACCAGGTCGGCAAAAATCGGGAACCGCCACGGCAGATCGGTCAACGAGGCATAGCTGGTATAGCCGGGATAACCGTTCTCCTCGGACCAAAGTTGCCCGGCCTCGTCATCGCCGGCTATCGACAAGCAGGCGTTTTCCAGCTCGGTCGTGTCGATCCGTTTCTTGCCCAGTTCCGACAACCGCGCACGGTACAGGCGGGTCACGAAGAGCGAGGCGATCTGTGGCATATCAAGGGTCCCCCTTTGGCGGTCTTGTTCAGGGCGCGTCAGCTGACCGTTTCGGCTGGCCGCAGCAGGAAGTTTTGGGTTCCGACCAGGTCGACCCCCTGTTCGTTCTAGGCGGTCACCCGCTCGCGGGTGATTTCCAGCTCCGGCTTCAGCGCGCTGAAGGTCCTATAATCGCGTTTCCGCAGGAAATTCACAATCTCAAGAAATTGGGTGATCAACCCGCCCTCGGCGCGATGGTTGGTCCGACCGCTTTCCAGGGTCCAGCGCGGCCGCGCGGCCGGCACAAAGCGCGCCTCGGTTCCCCGGAACACCTCGAGTTCAAAGCTCTCGACATCGACGAGCAGAACCGTCCTGTCCGCCGCCGCTTCGTCCCGCAGCAGCGCATCCAGCCGCCGAGCGGGCACGCTGTGGCGCGGCGCCCTGGGGTTGCGCGCCCAGCCCGAGATCAGCGAGGCGCCGGTGCCTTCGCCAAAGATCTCCGCCATGCCGTCCGAGGCCCCGCAGGCCACCGCAAACACAGGGACGCTGTCGGTCCAGTCGTTCAGCGCGATGTTGCGCCGTAGAGTCTCGGGGTTGATCGGCACCGGCTCCACGGCGATGGCCGGCACCCCCATCTGGCGGGCCATACAGATGTAATGGCCATAGCTCGCCCTTACATTCACGAACAGGTCCGCCCCCGCCAGCGGATCGCGCAACAACCGTGTTTCGGCCAATTCAAAGGTGCCGGACTGCATCGGTTCGGGCCCGACAAAATCGAACCCCAGCGGCCTCTGCACCGACCGGCGGCGCAGGTGACGGCGCGCGCGGCGGCCCCCGATCTGCGCACGGATCCAGTCTTTCATGGCCTCTGCCCCCTTCTGTCGCCTGACAAACCCGGCACTTCCCGCGTCGCGGACCTTGCAGGCGTGATAATCCTACATGACGGAAAACACCACGGCCCCGTGACCCCTCTGCCACGTGCTCGTGTCGCAGATGAATCGTAGCGAGAGGATACCCGGGGTGCCAGGTGGCTCTGTTGCACAAATCGGCTTTTGACCGAGGTTCCCCTTTTTCAGGACAGACTTATCCCACGGCTTCCGTGACAGGGATGCCGAGCGCGGTGCAGGCGTTCAGGACGGCGGTGCGGACCTGGAGTTCGGCGACCTGACGGTCGAAGTCCCGAGCCATGAGGGATTGGCCGCGCAGGTGCCGCGGCCCTTTGGAGCC
>JBFHMM010000143.1:0-10107 GCA_041594355.1 Paracoccaceae bacterium
CCGTCGTCGTCCAGCATACCGCCGGCATGGTCGGCGTGGATATGGGTCAGGGCGATGCGGTCGATCTGGTCGGGTGCGACGCCAACCGCCGCCAGATTGTCCACCACCTTGCCGAGCGTTGGACCCATCAGATTGCGTGCGCCGGTATCCACCAACGTGCGCGAACCGCCCTTCTCAATCAGATAGGCACCGATGGTGATGTGCGGATCGCCGGGGCGAAAACGGCTTTCCAGAGTTTTCTTCACCTCGTCGGGCGCCATGCCGACCATCACTTCGGCCGGCACCGGAACGATGCCGTCGTTGATCGCCGTGACCACAAAGTCGCCCACGCGCCTGCGGTAAATGCCCGGCGCTTGCCGGACCGATTGGGTGTCAGTCATTTGCGTCTCCTCCGCGTTGAGTTTTCTATAACTAGTGCGAAGACGCCAAGCCCCGCGTCCTCGTGATCAGGACAATTCGGCTAATCCGGTTCAAGGCCATTATGATGCACCTGAAGCAGTCTTCTGCATCGCCATCGGGTCCGATTATACCTATCAACTTCCTGACGGGGGTCAGCATCCGGTATCCTCGCACCCCTGCGCCGCTCATTACAGCAGCACGGGGGCGTTTTCATCGTTCGAAGCCGGAGAGCATCAAAGCGGTTGGTCGCGCCAAGTGGCCTCGCGCAGTTCCTTACGGAAAGTCGGTTTGCGCTGTTCCAGCTTGATGCCGATTTTTGGCAGCACTTTCTCCACCAGCAACTCGTTCGAGCGCAGCAACTTGTCGACGGGGCCCGGTCCAACGCCGATCCAGGGCACGATCATTTCCATGCCGTAGGTCTCGATCAGGTTCTCCAGCTTGCTGGCCACTGTATCCACCGAGCCGGCAATCGCGAAGCCACGGTCCACCATCGATTCATAGGTGTTCGGGATCGGCCCCTCTTCGCCCGGACGCCGCAGCGCCTCGTTGAAGCCAAAGTGATCGTGCCAGCCGGTCCAGATATAGCCAAGCGCTTCCTTACCGATGTTGAAGGCCTCTTCGTCGGTATCGGCGACGACGATGTCGCGGAAGTGACCCACGTTCTGCCCCCATTTGATGTTGGGATCGCGGTCCAGAGCCTCGGAATGATAGGCGTCGAGACACATCCGCAACGTTTCGTCGATGGGTGTGAATACGATGGGCCAGGCCCCTTCCTGCGCTGCCCATTTCATTGTGTTGGGACTAAGCGTGAAGGGCACCATCATTTCGATGGTCGAGGGATCCTGAAGGGTATTCGGCGCGATGCCGATCTTTTTCAGGGTATCGCCATCCACCATGTCCGGTGCCATTTTCTTGGTCTTGGGGTGATCCCAGCGGATATTGTCTGGCGGCACCTGCCAATGCTTGCCCTTGAACGAGAAGGTCTTGTTGTTCAGAAGCCCCTTGATCACGTCATAGGACTCCTGAAAGAGTTCCCTGTTCCGCGCGTCGTTGGTGGCGTAGTCGGGGTCAGTCGCAAAGGTTGCCACGGCACCATTCTTCTGCCCGATCGTGGTAACGTGCCGTGCCTGATAGCCGCGCGCAAAACCCGTGAACATACGACCTTCCGAGAAATGATCCAGCATTGCTAAATCTTCCGCCACGAGGATCGGATTGCGCGCCGGAAGCACGGTGGCCATCTGGCCGATGCGGATGCGTTTGGTGAACCCGGCGGCCCAGGAACCCAGCAAGATCGGATTGTTTGAAATCTCCAAGCCTTCCAAGTGGAAATGGTGCTCCGAAAAGGCCACGAAGTCAAACCCGAGCTCCTCCAGCTGCTTGATCACGCGCGCGTGTTCATTCAGCGACCGCTGGTAGTACGTCGGGTTGGCTCCTGGGTACTGCTCCGACTGTAACTCATCGTGTTTTGCCGCCGCAGCCGGTAGCAGAAACGCTCCAAATCGCATGTGTTTTCTCCTCTCTTGATTTATGTATCAGCGCCGGGGCGCTGTCTTCCCGATGTTCCCGTCCCCCATCTCCCGAACGAAGCGGACAGGTCATTCAACTTTTGCGCATGGCAAACTCCGTGACCTGATCGGCGATCGTGTCGAGCTGGAAGCGCACGCCAGCATCCACACAGACACCCGCGTCATCGAAGACTTTCTGAGTGGAATTGATCATCCCGCCCATTGGCGTCGGCCAGCCGCGCAGCGCATGGACAATCGCACGAAGCGCAGACAGCGTTTGACCGGCGGCTTGCCAACCCGCACCGCAGGCGATGGACCCCACCGGCAGCCCATCGAAATACACGCGGGCATCGCGGTTCATGTCTTCAGTATAATCGAGCGCATTCTTTACCAGCCCGGAGACCGAGCCGTGATAGGCGGGAGAGCACAAGACCAGCCCATCGCATTCGCGCATCAGTGCGATCATCTCCTGGGCGGCTGCGCTGCGCTCGGCAGACTCGGGCGAATAAAGCGGTAGGTTCAGCGCCTGCCCGGAAATCAATTCGGTGCGGGCACCGTGCTCCTCGGCCCGTGCAAGCACATGGCCCAAGGCTTTTTGCCCGGTGGACTGATCCCGCAAAGTTCCACCGACCCCCAGAATCAGGGGGCGGCTCTTTTCTCTCGTCACTGAAGATGTCCTCCCTAGACGTTCAGTCGAGCCGCCGCCTCGTTCTCTCTGGATTATTGCGGCATCGACAAGAGTGAAGTTACTGCTCCTCCCGACATCGGGGCATAACTAACTCTCTTCTGTTCACTGGGCGAACGCTCATTCGGCACCCTGCCCCACCCGCAACAGATCCAGCGCTACGTCGACGATCATGTCTTCCTGACCGCCGACCATTTTGCGCTCTCCCAACTCGACCAGGATTTCGCGCGAATCGAGACCGTAGGTCTTGGCGGCGGTTTCGGCATGACGCAGGAAACTCGAATAGACCCCGGCATATCCCAGCGCGATAGTCTCGCGGTCCACCTGCACCGGCCTGTCCTGGATCGGACGCACCAGCCGGTCAGCTGCGTCCATTAGTGCGAAAAGATCGCAGCCGTGGTCCCAACCGGACCGCTCGGCGACAGCCACGAAGACTTCGATCGGCGTGTTACCGGCTCCTGCGCCCATCCCGGCCAAAGAGGCGTCCACCCGGAACGCGCCCTGTTCCACCGCAACAACCGAATTGGCCACCGCAAGGGACAGGTTCTGATGGGCGTGGATACCCACCTGGGTTTCCGGCTTCAGTACATCGCGATAGGCGCGGATACGGTCCCGTGCGCCATCCATCAGCAGAGCGCCGGCGGAGTCGGTGACATAGATGCAATGGGCGCCATAGCTTTCCATCAACAACGCCTGTTCGGCCAACTTCTTTGGCCCCAACATATGCGCCATCATCAAAAAGCCCGACACATCCATGCCGATCTTGCGGGCATGGGCGATATGCTGGGCGGCGACATCGGCTTCGGTGCAATGGGTGGCCACACGGACCGAGCGCACTCCGGCGTCATAGGCGGCTTGAAGGTCGTGAATGGTGCCGATCCCCGGCACCAGAAGAGCTGTCAGTTTGGCGGCCTCAAGCTTGTCGGCGACAGCGGCGATCCATTCCAGATCGGTGTGGCGACCAAATCCATAGGCGAAACTCGACCCGGCCAGCCCGTCTCCGTGGCTGAGTTCGATCGCGGCCACGCCGGCGCGGTCCAACGCCATAGCGATGTCGATACATTGTTCCAAAGTGTACCGGTGGCGGATCGCGTGCATCCCGTCGCGCAGAGTAACATCCTGCACATAAAGCCTGGTCTTGTCCGGGGCCGTCATCTCACGCGGCCTCCGTCAGCGTCCGCCGCGCCAGCCGTTCGGCGGTTTTCAACGCAGCGGAAGTCATGATGTCCAAATTACCGGCATATTTCGGCAGGTAATGGCCCGCGCCTTCGACTTCGAGAAACACGCTGACCTTCAGCCCGGTGGCGTGATCGTCGACGCCCGGGATGCGTACTGCGGCGTTGTTGCCGATGGTCTCGAACTGGATTTCCTGTTTCAGCCGATAGCCGGGCACGTAGTCCTGCACCTCTGCGATCATCGCCTCGACCGATCGGCGCACAGCCTCACGATCGGTCGTTTTTGCCAAACAATAGACCGTGTCGCGCATGATCATGGGCGGCTCTGCGGGGTTGAGAATGATCACCGCCTTGCCCTTTGAGGCGCCGCCGACCTCGCAAATCGCGCGCGATGTCGTCTCGGTGAATTCGTCGATATTGGCGCGGGTGCCTGCTCCGGCCGAGCGGGATGAGATCGAGGCGACGATCTCCGCATAGCTGACTTTGGCGACTCGCGACACCGCCGCCACAATCGGGATCGTGGCCTGACCACCACAGGTCACCATATTGATATTGGTCTGCTCCAGGTGGTTGTCCATGTTCACCACGGGAACAACATAAGGACCAATAGCCGCCGGGGTCAGGTCGATCATGATTTTGCCCGCGTCGCGGGCAATCTGGTCATTGCGCTTGTGCGCGCCTGCAGAGGTGGCATCAAAGACAATGCCAATCTCGGACCACACAGGCAGCCGGGTCAGCCCCTCGATGCCTTCATGTGTAGACGCGATGCCAAGCCGGGTGGCACGGGACAGACCATCGCTGTCCGGGTCGATCCCGACCATGGCGCCCACCTCCAGAACGTCCGAAGTCCTCATGATCTTAATCATCAGATCGGTGCCGATATTGCCCGAACCGATGATTGCAACCTTGATCTTGCCGGTCATGCCCCTGCCCTTCCGTCGTCAAAATTCACTTGGATTGGCGAGAACCCGGAAATCTCGGCCAAATATACCTCCGCCGGTCCGACCGGGACCATTGGCCCGAAAGCCCCCGACATTACGATGTCGCCCTCAGTCAGTGGTTGGTCCAGCTCCGCCATGCGGCGCGCCAACCACAATGTCGCGTTGAGCGGGCTTCCCATGCAATCTACGCTCAGCCCGCGCGAAACGACGCGGCCATTGCAGGATAGGATGCCGCCGCAGAGCCGCAGGTCAAAGTCGGTCAGCCGACGCGCGCCCAGGCCCAGAAGGAACCCCCCGCCCGACGCGTTGTCGGCCACAGTGTCTACCAGCTTGATATCCCAATCGCGGATCGCGGTATCAACCACTTCAAGCGCCGGAACCGCATAGGCAACGCTGCGGATCAGTTCGGCCATCGGTGCCTCGGGATCATCGAAGCCGCGGTCCATTACAAAGGCCACTTCCAACTCGGCCTTTGGCTGCATGAAGCGGCCGGTGTCGACCACCTCGCCCTCGGTGAAGAAATAGTCGGCCCAAAGCATCCCGTAATCGGGTTGGTCGATGCCCATCTGAGCCTGAACCGCCGGCGAGGTCAGCCCAATCTTGCGACCGACCAACCGTCGTCCCTGGCCAAGCCAGATCTTGTTTGCGGTGTCCTGCACCGCATAGGCGTCCTCAACCGTGTCCAGCCCGTGACTTTCGCGCAGCGGCGGGATCTGTTTCAGCTCGGTCCGGGCGTCCACCAGCGCCTTGGCCATGTTGTCGATGCGCCCGCTCATGCGGTGCCCCAAGGCTGGCGGGCGTCTTCGTCAATCGGCAGATAGTCGCCCCGCCAATGCAGAAGCGGCGGCTCAGGAAATGTACGGGCCCGCAATACGCGCCCTACCAGGATCGTGTGATCGCCGCCGGGCAGCGTGGTTTCGAGGCTGCATTCGATCCAGGCCGCTGCACCTTTGATCAAAGGCATCTCGGCAATCCCCTCGTCAAGATCAAGATCGGCAAAACGGTCAACATCGGCGGTCGCGAAACGGCGCGATACCTCTTCTTGATCCGCTGCCAGGATATTCACCGCAAAGCGTTGCGCGCGCAGGAAAATCGGCAACGAATAGGTTTCGTTTCGCAAACTCCATTGCACCAGCGGCGGGTCCAGCGACAACGAGGAGAACGATGTGGCCGTGACGCCATATTGCCCCTCCTCGTCATCATGTGTCGTCATGACCGTGATACCGGTCGCAAAGCGTCCCAACGCATCGCGGAACGCTGTCGGCGCCAGCGGTGGTGTCGTTTTGGCACTGACAAGGCGGTGTGCCTGAGTGTACATCGTCATTATTGTGCTCTCCTTGTCTCAGGGTCGGTTGGGCCGAAGAGACCGCAGGTCGCCGATCCGGGCAGCGTTCAGCGGCCCAGCAGGAAATCGATGTGAACCCGATTGAAGGTTTCGGGATCTTCGAATTGGGGCCAGTGGCCGCATTCGTTCATCACTTCGAAACGCGCATCGGGAATCGCATCCGCGATCTTGCGGCCCTCTTCGGGCGCGGCGGTGGGATCGTGCGAGGTCCACAGAACCAGAGTTGGCGTTGTGATCTTGGCACTGTCCTCGCGGCTGAACATGTTCCGCTGACGGATGTCCATTTCCTGCAGGCACAGGATGCATTCCATGATGTCGGCATAACCGGGCTGAGAGTAGATTGCGCGGCGCACCTCGACGAGATCGTCATTCACCTTGGAATGGTCGTGCATCAGAAATTCCAGCCGGGTGCGAATCCGCTCAGGCGACGGATCATTCACCGCTTCCATGGTCAGCCGCTTGATGCGCTCCATCACTTCCGGATAAGCGGTCCAGCCGCCGGCCGTGTTGAGCACGACACGATCCAGCCATTCGGGATGATGAATCGCCATCCACCCGGCCACCCAGCCGCCAAGGGACTCGCCCGACACATGTGCCTTTTTGTGTCCAAGCGCCTTGATCACGTCGATCACGTGCTTGGCATAGTCTGCGATCTCGTAATCCAGCTTTGGCTTGTCGCTCCAACCGTGGCCGACAAGGTCGATTGCATAGGTGCGAAAATGCTCGGCATGAGAGGCCAGATTGCGGCTGTAGGCCTCGGCGTGGCCACCGGTCCCGTGGATCAGGATCAGCAGCGGTTTGTCTTCGTCACCGGCCGCCAGATAGCGGGTGCGGACTCCGCCCGCATCCAGATAACCCTGGGCAAAAGGCACCCGCGTCAGGTCTGTCCAGATGGATTTGTGTTGGGATGTCGTTGTCATTTTATTCTCCGCCTTTTTCACTCTGCTGCGTCGCGTTGCAGGCTGCGCGCGGGTTCGGGATCACCAGCCAGCGCCAGTGCATCGTTGACCAGGCGCATCATCTCGTCGTCCTGCACCTGAAGATAGTTGGAAGCAGTGGTCCGGACCGGATCGCCCGCATAGTAACGTTCATACTGCAGCAGCCGCGAGCCAAACGCCTCGCCAGAAAGATCCCAGGCAAGCTTAAAAAGCCGCGCCCGATCGACCGACGACATTCCGCCTGCGCCCTGGTAATAAAGGTCCGTGTCTTCAGATAGTTCGGGCACGGTGAATTCGGCGCCCGAAGGCATCATCATGAACCCGCCGGCAGCAATGGTCTGAATGGTTTCCACCAGCTTTGGATAAGCGGTTGGCAGGAAGGTGCGCAGCGCCTGCAAGGGGGCCAGTGCCGGACGCACCGTGCCATGGCCGGTTTGCTCACATTCCACTTCCGAACGCACCAGGCCGCTCTTGAGAAACTCGATTCCGTTCAGGGTCTCGCCCAGCATTCGCTGAACGTGCAGGAACTTGTCGGCACCAATCGACCGCGCAACGGCTATGGCCACGCCCACACCGAACTGCATTTTCACCAGCGCCCGAGTGTTTGTCTGATGCGCGGTGTAATTGCGCAGCGCCGTTTCGGTATAAAGCGCGTTGTTCAGCGCGACGTCGCGATACATGAAGACCCGATCCCACGGCACGAAGACATTGTCAAAAATCAGGAGCGAGTCGGTCTCTTCGAAATTGTTCGACAAAGGATGATCGAAGTCGGATCGCTGACCGTCAAGGGTGTAGGGTTCGCGACAGATTTGCTTCACGCCGGGATCGGACACCTTGACCGCGAAGGATAGCGCGTGGTCGGCATCGCTTTCCGGGATGCCGGGCAGGCAGTACATCAGCATCTCGTCCGCAACCGCACCGAGCGTGGCCACCATCCGCGCGCCCTGCACGTAAATGCCCTCGTCGGTTTCCTTGACCACCCGCATGTGCAGGTTTTCCTGTTCAGACGACGATTTGGTCCGGTCGTTCTGCGGTGAAATCAGCGCGTGGCTGAGAAACAGGTCATTGTCGCGGATGTAATTGTAATAGCCGAGGATGTTCTCCGCATAACGGTCTCCGCCGCGGCCGAAAACCTCGCGCGCTTCGGAAAACGCGAGCAGGCTGGCGTTGAGAAAATCCGGCGAGCGCCCCATCAGGCCGAAATTCATCGACGCCCAGAGGTAATAGGCGTCGCGGCGTCGACGCAGATCATCGGACGTTTTCGCCGGCATAAAGGCCATGCCGGCCCGCTGACCGGTTTCAGGAACTTCATAAGTCAATGTATCGCGGGTCGCCGGATCAACCTGGGCATCATAGAGCCGGGCCAATTGGCGCACGATCCTTGAGAAGGCCGGATGGGTGGTGACATCCTCGACCTTTTCGCCGTTAATCCAAACTTCGCGCGGGTTGGCTTTCAACCCGTCGATGAATTGCTGTCCGCTGCGGACTCCCATGTCACACTCCTGCTTTTCCTGTCGACTGTCGCCAAGCTCGTCGGCCGTCTGGTTGAACCCGTGGCGTCAGGCCGGTGTGGCCGTCATCATGCCCATGCCCGTAAGCCATTCCGGAACAGGTTCGTAGAACAGCACGTCCGCTCTGTACCCCTGGCCCAGGGCCGCCAACGCGGCGATCCAGCACCGAACCTCATGGCCACCCCGGCCACCGGTTCGCGTGATCGTTTGATCGTCCGACGGGTCGAGCGCCGAGAGATCACCGGAAGTGAATGCCTCCAGCAACATCTTGTCCCACTCGGTATCGAGCGGTAACAGTTTCGATTCCCCGGCGGCAAAGCGCGGTCCCTCTCCCATCACATTATTCTGTCGTGCCGTACGCGCTGAGTGCGGCAGCGGACCGCCGTCAATCAAGCGTTTGCGCACTTCCGGCGTTGCCGTCTCCAGCGAGGCAATTGGCGGATCGTGCGACAAGCCGCCGGAACCCACGATCAGCACCCGTTCAGGGCACGATGCTGCCCAACGCCCCACCGCCTCGCCGAGGGCGCGGACCCTTGCCATCGTCGGGCGCGGTGCCAGCGCACAATTCACGAAGATCGGAATTATGCGCGTCAACGGCACCTTGGCCGACAGCAATTCGATTGGCTGGACACCGCCGTGATCCACATCCATCCGGTAGGAGACCGCTACATCGACGCCTTCTTTCAGCGTGTGTTCGGCGCAGGACCAGGCCTGACCTGCGGGAATATCGAGCTTACCCGCAACGGTGCCGAAATCGCCCACGGAGTCGCCTTCGATTCCGATGCAGAAAGACGGCAAAAGTTTGTAGAAGAAACCATTCACATGGTCCGGGTGGAAAATCACCACCAGGTCCGGATCGGCTTCGGCAACGTAGTCGCTCGCCTTGTCGATGGCCCCCCAAAATCGTTTCTCGGCATCAGGTGCCGCGCGGTTACGATCCATGATAGGGCTGTGCGACATGCAGACGCTTCCAACAATCATTTTGTCTCCTCCTCTCCGAGAGGCGGCCGCTCCTGTCTCGTGTCAGGGCAAGCGGTTTCGCCAATAGCCGGACAAGGTCTTTAACTGCCCGACACTCAAGAAATGGCGCGCCCCTTGATTTTCCACAACGGCCACCTCCATACTGTTCACGTGGCGAACAGGAGCGGGTAATGACAATAGCTGGCGATTCCGATACCGCCTCCCCCTATAAGGAGATACGTGCGGTCACTCGCGCTTTGGATCTGCTAGAGGCTGCGGGCGATCTCGGTTGGGCGAAGGTCGGCGAACTTGCGACCTTCACCGGAATCGACCGCGCCACGCTGTATCGGCTGGTCCACACGCTTGAACTCAAAGGTTATCTTATGCGCCGCGCCGAGGATGGCGCGGTGTCGCTGACCGATCGGGTACATCAACTCAGCGATGGCGTTCGGCACGAAGATGTCGCGACTCAGATCATGTCGCAGGTGCTGCGCGAGCTCACTGAACAAGTCATCTGGCCAAGCGATTTTGCGACCCTGGTGTCCGGGCAGATGGTAATTCAGGCGTCTAGCCACAAATACAGTCCTGTTTCCGTTCACCGTCGGTTGGTGGGCAAAACGCGGTCCGTTCTCCGATCGGCTCTGGGAC
>JBFHMM010000144.1:0-10092 GCA_041594355.1 Paracoccaceae bacterium
CGCCGACGTGCTGGCCATGAACATCCAGATGGGCGGCGGCCCGGCGATGATGTACGCCGCCAAGGCGCTGGAATGCTATGACGAGCTGACCGCCGCCTGAGCCCCGCACAAACCGGTCCAGACCCCTGCGGCGAAATGCACCGACGGAAATCCAGGGCCGCGCCGTATACATTCTGTCAATAGAATATTTAGGACCGACCCCGATGAGCCTTTTCAAACTTGCCTCCCTCTGCGCCCTCGCCTTCGCCACGAACCTCGGCACCGCCATCGCCGGCAGCCATGGCGCCGCCAAACCCGGCGGCCATTTCATCGAAAACTGGGACCTGGACGGCGACGGCCGGGTCACCCCCACTGAGGCCGCGCAAAAACGGGCCGAGGTTTTTGCCATGTTCGATCAGAACGAGGACGGCGCGCTCGATGCCGCCGAATACGACCTCTTCGACGAAACCCGGCAGGCCGATATGGCCGAAAATGCCGGCGGCCATCAAAAGGGACCGATGCAGCGGGTCAACCAGGGCCTGCAGCGCGGCTTCAACGATACCGACGGCGACGGCCGGGTCACCGCCGATGAATTCACCACCCGCTCGGACGCCTGGTTCGCGATGATCGACCGCGACGGCGACGGGGTGCTGACGCCCGCCGACTTCCGCCTGGCCAAACCCTAGCACCTCTCGCCGGCTCTTTCACCTCTTCGGCAAATACTCCGGGGGTGAATTGGCCGCACGGCCAAAAGGGGGCAGCGCGCCCTTCCCCGCCCACCGCCAAAACATCAGCCCCGCGCGAAAAACCGCGCGATCAGGAACAGCCCGCCCAGCAGCACGGCGGGCAGCACCGCAATCTTGAACAGGAACACTGCCAGAATCGCGATGTAACTGCCGATCAGCACATCCGCCCGGTCATAGATATTTCCCGCCAGCACCCGGTAGTCGTCCAGATCGTCCAGCGCCCGCCAAAGCCGGTTCTGCACCTGGGGGGTTCCGTCCTCCTCGGCCATCGGCGCGGTGATCTCCTCGATCACGGCGGCGTTCTGCGCCCAGACCTCCGCCGTCAGCCGGTCCGCCACCAGCCCCGAGATCAGAAAAGCCACCGGCACCGCCAGCACGAGGAACCCGCCGTACCAGCCCAGCCGCCGCGCCAGCACCACCACCACGTCGCGCCGCCCGATCAGTCGGTCGGCGATCCAGAACCCCAACGCCAGCGCAACCATACCCGCGCCCACAGCCCCCAGCGGCGCCATCGCCACCGCGATCACGCCCGTCACCACCATCACCGCGAACACCACGCTGGCGATCCGCTCGATTGTGTCGTCGATCGGCTCCAGCGTCTTCAGCGGTTGCACCGTGCCCGAAACCACCAGCGACCCGCCGACCTCGACCTCCTGCGCCGCGCTGAGAAAGGCGTTCACGGACCGCAGCGTGACATAGACCGCCGCGCTCGACACCGCCACATCGCGGGCCTGTCCCTGCGCCGTCCGCGCCAGCGGGTTGTCACGATGAAAAACCGCCGCGACCAGCGCCGCGACGGTCAGCAGGACCAATATCCACAGCGGCGTGCGCCGGGGCTCACCCGTCCTTTCGGATGGTCTCGTTTTTCGGGTCATAGGGGCTGTCTTCGACAATCTCGGCATCCCACAGCTGGTCGAACATCTTGACCCGCAACCGGGTGCCGGGCACCGCCAGCTCGGGTTTGACATATCCCATACCGATGCTCTTGCCGAAATGCACGGAATACCCGCCCGAGGTCAGCCGCCCGACCCGCGTGCCGCCGTCATAAAGCGCCTCGCGGCCCCATGGGTCGGCGTCCTGCGGCCCGTCGATCAGCAACGTCACGCATTTGGACCGGATGCCCTTGGCCTCCATCGCATCGCGCCCGTGAAACGCCTTCGACAGGTCGATGAAGCGCGGCAGATCTGCCTCCGCCGGGGTCGCGTCGCGGCCCAGTTCGGTGCCAAAGGCGCGATAGGACTTCTCCTGCCGCAGCCAGTTCTGCGCCCGCGCGCCAACCAGCTTCATCCCGTGTTTCCCGCCCGCTGCCATCAACTGGTCCCAGAGGTAATTCTGCATCTCGATCGGATGGTGCAACTCCCAGCCCAGTTCGCCGGTATAGGCCACCCGGATCGCGCGGACCGGGCACATGCCCAGCTCGATGTCGCGGCACGACAGCCACGGGAACCGCTTGTTCGACAGAACCGACGCAGGATCGGCATCGCGGACCAGCTCGTTCAGCACATCACGCGATTTCGGCCCGGCGATGGCAAAGACGCCCCACTGCGTGGTGACATCCTGGATCTCGATGTATCCGAACTCACCAGCCTTATCTTCGGCGGCCTTCTTGAGGAAATCTGCATCATAGGCGGTCCATGCCCCGGCGCTGACAAGGTAGTATTCATCCTCGCCCAGCCGCACGATGGTGTATTCCGTGCGCGTGGTGCCAGCCGCCGTCAGCGCATAGGTCAGGTTGATGCGGCCCACTTTGGGCAGCTTGTTGCAGGTGAACCAGTCCAGGAACGCCGTCGCGCCCGGTCCCTTGACCACGTGCTTGGTAAAGGCCGTCGCGTCGATCAGCCCCACGCCCCCGCGGATCGCCTTCGCCTCCTCGACCGCATAGTGCCACCAGCCGCCGCGCCGGAATGACCGCGCGTCATGGTCGAAACTGTCGGGCGCGTCCAGCGGGCCATAGTAATTGGGCCGCTCCCAGCCATTGACCTGCCCGAACTGCGCGCCCCGCGCCTTTTGCCGGTCATAGGCCGGTGCGGTGCGCAGCGGCCGGGCCGCCGAGCGCTCTTCGTCCGGGTGATGCAAGATATAGACGTGCGCGTAGCATTCCTCGTTCTTGGCCACCGCGTAATCGGTGGTCATCCACGACCCGTAGCGTTTCGGGTCGAGCGAGGCCATGTCGATCTCGGCCTCGCCTTGGGTCATCAACTGCGCAAGGTACTGCCCGGTGCCACCCGCCGCCGTAATGCCAAAGCTAAAGCCTTCGGCCAGCCACATGTTGCGCAGCCCAGGCGCGGGGCCAACCAGCGGGTTGCCATCGGGCGTGTAACAGATCGGCCCGTTGTAATCATCCTTCAGCCCCACGGTTTCCGAGGACGGAATCCGGTGGATCATGCTCATGTATTCCTCTTCGATCCGCTCCAGATCCAGCGGGAACAGATCGGCGCGGAAACTGTCGGGCACCCCATAGGCAAACCGCGCCGGCGCATTGCGCTCATAGGGCCCCAGGATCCAGCCGCCGCGCTCCTCGCGCACGTACCACTTGGCATCGGCATCGCGCAGCACCGGGTGTTCCGCCCCGCCACCCTGCCGATAGGCCACCAGCGCCGGATCGGGCTCGGTCACGATGAACTGATGCTCGACCGGGATCGCCGGCATCTTGATGCCCAGCATGCCCGCCGTGCGCTGCGCATGGTTGCCGCTGGCGGTCACAACATGTTCCGCCGAAATCACGATCTGTTCGTCGCCGGGCAGCAGGTTGCCGCCCTTTTCCACCATCTTGGTACAGGTGACGTCCCAGTGATCGCCCGTCCATTCGAACCCGTCTGCCTGCCACTTGCGTTCGATCATCACCCCGCGCTGGCGCGCGCCCTTGGCCATCGCCATGGTGACATCCGCCGGGTTGATATAGCCATCGGTCGGGTGATAGATCGCGCCCTCCAGATCCTCGGTGCGCACCAGCGGCCAGCGCTCCTTGATCTGCGCCGGGCTCAGCCACTCGTAGGGCACACCGCAGGTCTCGGCGGTGGTGGCATACACCATGTATTCATCCATCCGCGCCCGGCTCTGCGCCATCCGCAGGTTGCCGACGATGGAAAACCCCGCGTTCAGCCCGGTCTCGGCCTCCAGCGTCTTGTAGAACTCCACCGAATACTGGTGGATATGGGTGGTGGCAAAGGACATGTTGAACAGCGGCAAGAGACCGGCGGCATGCCAGGTTGACCCGCTGGTCAGCTCGTCGCGCTCCAACAGCATCACATCGTCCCACCCCGCCCGGGCCAGATGGTAGGCAATCGACGTGCCGACGGCGCCGCCGCCGACAACCAGTGCTTTCACTTGGGTTTTCATGACCCGCTCTCCGCAATGAGTCTCTCTGCCAGACGTTATGCCCGCCCCCGCGCGCCCGCGCCAAGGTCATCCGACATAAACAGCAGCAAAACCGACCTGTTGACGGTTTTCCCCTCCCCGCGCCCCCACATACGTATGGACCCGCTGAAATGATTAAAGAAAGCCGGCCACGACCGCGAGACCGGCCAAGCCGGCTCGCGCCGGACAACGCCTCGCCGCCACGGGCGCGCGCACCGGCAGAACCTGGGCCACCGCCCATGCGATCTCAACCACCAGAGCCAGCCAGATCACCGGCCCTGCCCCCTGGCCAGTGCGTGGATCATCCAGGCCGAAAACGCCAGCCGGCCAAAGGCGTCGCAGCGCCCCGGTTCGACCCGGGCGAGCGGCAGCCGTACCTGCGACCAGATCACCAAGACGGTGCCAAAGAAATTGCCGGACAACATGCCATGGGCGCTCAGCTCCGGCGTCGGGGCCGTCGCCCCCGGGGCGGTTTGCAGCGCCTGCAGACCGGGCCGGGCAGCGACCAGATCGCCGATCTGTTACGCGACAAAATCGCGGTGCTGGACGCCCGCCTGCAGCAAATGACCGAATTGCGCAACATGCTGCAGACCCGGCTGCGCAACGCCTGCCCGCTTCAACTGGGCTCATCTGGCGGCGCATCCGACATCAGGGCCGCAACGCCGGGATCGCGATAGGCCTGCAGCCGCCGCGCCGCCTGGGTGGCGAATTTCTGGATCAGCACCTTGCGGCGCGCGGCCGCGACCTTTTGCTCCGGCGCCATCCTCAGGATCTCCGCGTCATAGGCATCGGCAACGATCAGCCCGGTGCCATCGGGCAGCAGATCGGTGGGAAACTCGGTATCCACCGCCCAGAAATAGCGGTCGCACCATTCCAGGTAGCCCTCCCACTTGCCGTCGGACTGGAAATCCGCGCGGCTCGACTTGCACTCCACCACCCACAGTTCGCCCTTGGGGCCCAGCGCCATGACATCCACCCGCAGCCCGCGCGCTGGGATGAATTCCTCAACCGAAACAAAGCTGTGGCTGCGCAGGTGGCGCGCCACCCCACGGGCGAGTTTCTGACCGGGCTGCAGGTTTGGTATCATCCGCAAACCGTGAACAATTCGTGAACAAAAATCAAGCCCTCTGAGACCCGTTGACATGACACCTTTTGGTATCCAACCAACATGAAACCAAAAGGTATCACAAGAGGCCCCCAATGCTCGGCGCCCCGCAACCCGCCTTCCGCGCGCGGGCCGACCCGACCCGCCGCGCCATCCTGCAGATGCTGGCAGAGCGTGACATGACCATCGCCGAGGTCGCCGAAGGCTTTGCGATGACACGCGCCGCTGTCCGCAAACACCTCACCATGCTGCAGGAGGGCGACCTGATCCGGGTCTATCCGCGCGGCCGCGAACGGCTCACCACGCTGCACCCCCAGGGCATGGCCCCTGTACGCGACTGGCTGCAGTATTTCGACCGCTTCTGGGACAACAAACTCGACACCCTGCAAGACGTCATCGAACAACAGGAAGACCCGCAATAACCGGCACCACGATTTCCAAACCCGTCTACCTCAAGGCCAGCCCCGAAACTGTCTGGCGCCATCTCTCCGACAAGGACCTGCCGGGCAAATGGTTCCACCCGGCCAAGGCCGATCTGACCCCCGGCGCCGACTATAAGCTGGTGTCGCAAAAGGACGGCGACCGCATGTGCTGGGGCCGGGTCCAAGAGATGCAGCCCACCGGGTACATGCGCTGGTCCTTTGCCGTCGGGCCGCTGGAAGGGGCGATGACCACGGTTGAATGGCGGCTCGAACCGGCCGCCGGCGGCACCCGGCTGACTCTCACTCATTCCGGCCTGCCAGAAACCGCCGAGGGCTACGGGCTGGTGCTGGCGCTCGACAAGGGCTGGCACGGCTTCCTGCTGAACCTGCACGATTTGTGACCCCGGCCCCTTGCCCAAGACCCCGCCGCATCCTACTTAGAAACGTGGCGGGTTCTGCCCTTCTCGTGACAGGTAGTATTCTGGTGGCCTTACGCAAATCCGAGGGAGCTGGCTCTGTGCGGATCCTGGTCCGTTTACCTGGCGCCCACCTGTATTAACAGGTCCTCGGGAATCATAACCGCACGGTTGCCTGGTGGTCCCGCCACATTCCCATTACCCGACAACCGGCGACCGCGGCAGCGCGCTGGCGCGGTCTGCCCGGCCCCTTCTGTGCCCGGCCGTTCCGCCGCACCAGCCAAAGAAAAAGGCGCCCGGATCTCCGCGCGCCCCTCTCGGTTCTCTCTTTTCGGCCGTCGCCTCAGCGACGCGTCCTGACCGGCCCCTGATGGCCTGCCCGTGTTTCGGCCCGTGCCTCCACCCGGACCGGGCGAAAATGATCAACCACCGGCGTGCCCCGGCGCGGACCCGAATCGTCGCTCTCGGCCATCGCCATCACCGCCCAGGCGAACTGTACCCCGGCAAAGACGATGCCATGGGCAAACCACAGCACCACCACCGCCAACAGGCCGACGTCCGAGGACGACACCAGATGCCACAGGTTCATCACGTTGAACCACAGCAGCATGGCCACGAAACCCGCCGCGATGGCAAAGCCGATCAGCACGTTCTTGATGTACATTCTAATAAGTTCAGGCATGGTAAATCCCCCAATATCCGTAAGCGTAGCACGCCCTCGCGTCGGGTCCATCAAAATATGCAAGAAATGGAAGATAGGCCCAGATCCGCCCAAATTAGCGTGTCCGGGCTTGCCCCGGCGGGTAAATTCGTCAGGCTCCCCGCAACCACGGATCAGCGGGAGAGGCCATCGCATGTGGGAAGAGTTTTTGAACGCGTCGCTGCGGGACAACCTGATGCTGATCGGCACCCTGATCGGCAGCCTCGGCGGTCTCAGTTTCTTTCTCTCGATCGGCTGGTTGCGCCGCGCGCGCAACTCCAGCCAGACCATTCTTGCGCTGGAGGATGAGAACAAGACCTTCCGGCACGACTTTGCCGTCGCGCAGGTCCGGCTGGACAAGGTCGACCCCGATATCGTCGGCCACAAACTTCAGGGGCAGAACCGGCTGCCCGCGCTGGCGGACCGCGCAAAACTTGCCCGCGCCTACCAGGACCTGCACGCGGGCACGACCGCCGCATCGGCCCTCACGCTGGCGCGCCAATCGGTGTTCGAATACAGCGCCGATCCCGACCGGGCCATCGCCACCGCCCGCCATCAGCTGGCGATGGCCACCCTGCTGGACCCCGAACCCCCCGAAATCGCCCGCCTCACCGACGCCGTCGACCGGCTCGCCGCGCTGCCAGACAGGGCCCAGGTCGTCTGGCAGCCCGAGGTTTTTGCGATGCCCGACTACGAACTGCAACGCCGCGCGCGTGAGGTGATGCTGGCCGGTCGGCTGGACGAGGCGCTGTTCCTGTCGCAGCTTTGCGCCGAAAAGGCCGAACAGCGCACCGGGCCGGAGTCAGACAACTTTGCCGCGGCGCTGACAACCCTCGCCATGAAGCAGAGCATCCTCGGCTTCGAAGAGGCCGCGAACGCCACCCATGCCCGCTGCCTCGCCATCTTTCACCGCCAGCTAGACCCCGACCACCCGAGGCTTCTGTTTCTCGCCGTTCACCCCGCCCTTTATCTGTCCAACGTCGGCAAATTTGACGCGGCCGCCGCCTATCTGGAAACGCTCGAAACCCGGATCGAAACCGCGCTGGGGCACAGCAACGACGCGGCGATGGTGCATTGTCTCGCGCAACGCGCCGCGATGTACAAAACGCTTGGCGATCTCGACCGTGCGCGCAGGGACCAGACCCGCGCCGCCGCGATTTACGATTACCTCAAGCTCGGAAATCACCCCAGCCTGTCACGGCTGAGCTACGATCCGCACGACTATGCGGTGCCGGACTAAAACGCCTCCGGCTTCGCCTCGCGCGCCATGTGATCCAGCACCGCGTTGACGAAATTCGCCTCGCGCCCCTCGGGGAAAAACGCCCGCGCGATGTCGACGTATTCGCTGATCACCACCTTGGGCGGGGTCGCGCCCTCCGTCAGCTCCGCGCCGGCGGCCCGGAACAGACCGCGCAACGTCGGGTCGATGCGCGCGATTGGCCATTTCGCCACCAGCGCCCGGTCGGTCATCTGGTCGATCCGCGCCTGGTAGTTCACCGCGTCGTCCACCAGCTTGCGGAACAGGTCCACGTCGCCCTCGGCCATCTCGTCGCCCTCGTAGACCGCCCCGAACCGGTGGTCGAGAAACTCCGCCACCACCGCGTCGCTGGTCTGGCCCGAATGCTCCATCTGGAACAGCGCCTGCACGGCATAAAGCCGCGCGGCGGATTTCATCTTGCGTTTCTGGTTGCCCGAAAGGGCCGCGTCGCTGGGGGTCATGCGCTGGGGTTTCCGTCCTTGTCGCCCGCCAGCCGGATCGTTTCCGAGAGCGGCTTGAACCCCACCCCCTTCGACTGGCCGCCCCACTTACGGCTCAGCGCGATCAGATGCAAGGCCGCAGCCGCAGCACCTCCGCCCTTGTTCATCTCGGCCGGATCGGCGCGCACCTCGGCCTGGGCCCGGTTTTCCACCGTCAGTATGCCGTTGCCGATGCACAGCCCCTGCAGCCCCATCATCTGGATCGCCCGGCTGCTGTCATTGCACACCGTCTCGTAATGCGTGGTCTCGCCCCGGATCACGCAGCCCAGCGCGACATAACCGTCGAAATTCGACAACCGCTCGGCAATACCGATGGCGGTGGGCACCTCCAGCGCGCCGGGCACCTCGACCAGCTCGTATGTCCCGCCCGAGGCCTCGATCTCCGCCCGCGCCCCGGCAATCAGGTTGTCGGCGATGTCGCGGTAGAACGGCGCCGCCACGATCAACAGCTTCACCGGCTTGTCGAATTCCGCGCGCGGCAGGGTGTATTCGGTTCCGGCCATCTCAACTCTCCTCTTGCGATTGGGCCAGGATCGGGCGGGTGCCGACAATGGTCAGGTCAAAGGCATCCAGCCCCACGTAACGGGTCGATGGGTTGTCGGTCAGCAACACCAGCTTGTTCAGCCCCAGCCCCGACAGGATCTGCGCCCCCAGCCCGGTCTGCTTGATCGTGCGTACCCCGTCTTCGTCGCTGGCATAAAGCGAATGGCGCGGGTCGCGGAACAGGCAGACCACCCCGCGCCCCTCCGCCGCGATCAGCTCCATCGCGCGCGGCAACTCACGCGCCGACTTCGGCCCCAGCCCCAGAATGTCCGACGCCTCGTGCAGCGCATGGGTCCGGGTCAGCACCGGCTCCGGCGTGGTGATGTCGCCCTTGATCATCACCACATGCTCCACCCCGTGCGTCTGGTCGGTATAGATCCGCATGTCCCAGTCGCCGCCGAACTCGGAATTCACCATCTCGCGCCCGGTCTCCACCACCAGGTTGTCATTGCGTGCCCGGTACGCGATCAGGTCCGAAATCGTGCCGATCTTCAGCCCGTGTTTCGCCGCGAACTCCACCAGCTCCGGCAGCCGCGCCATGGTGCCGTCCTCGTTCATGATCTCGCAGATCACCGCCGAGGGGTTCAGCCCCGCCAGCCGCGAGATATCGACCGAGGCCTCGGTATGCCCCGCGCGCACCAGCACCCCGCCCCGCCGCGCCCGCAGCGGAAAGATATGCCCCGGCGTCGCCAGATGCGCCATCGTGTTCTGCTCGTTGATCGCCGTCTTGATGGTATGCGCCCGGTCCGGCGCCGAAATCCCCGTGCTCACCCCCTCGCGCGCCTCAATCGACACGGTAAAGGGCGTCTCGTGGCGCGACGAGTTGTTGACCGCCATCATCGGCAGCCCCAGCCGGTCGATCCGCTCCGCCGTCATCGGCAAACAGATCAGCCCGCGCCCATGCGTCGCCATGAAGTTGACCGCCGCCGCATCGGCAAATTCCGCCGGGATGATCAGATCGCCCTCATTCTCGCGGTCCTCGTGATCGACCAGGATATACATCCGGCCGCGCCGCGCCTCGTCGATGATTTCCTCGATCGGGCTGATCGCCGCGCTCAGCTCGGTC
>JBFHMM010000145.1:0-10076 GCA_041594355.1 Paracoccaceae bacterium
CATTGAATTCTGCGCCTGTGCAACCCAATTGGCCGCCGATGGACGCAGCATTCACATCAACCGTACCACTGGCGGCGATTTGGCGTAGGTAGACGGAGTTGGTGACCTGCAGCCCCTGTGCGTTTAGGGCTTTCCCTTTTGTCGCATTGAACATCGCGCCGTCGCAATCCAGCTGCTGGTTGATACTTGCTCCCACAAGATCAACCTCAGCGCTGGCGGTGATATGGCGCAGAACAACGAAGCCGGTCACCTTAGCCCCGTTTAGGTTCAGGCCGTGCAGAGCACTGTGGGACAGGTCCAGCAGTTCAAAATGTGTTTGCAGTGCGGTCAAGTCGAGGTCAAAGCGGCATTTGAATAGTTGAGTGATTCCTATTGCCCGCGCAAAGCTCAGGTCCAGTTCGCCCGTGACAAACGCACCTCGCAACTGGATGCCCCGGCTACTCGTCTCGCATCCCCCCAGTATCAGGTAGCGCAGCAGGTCGGCGCGGATGGCGCGGGTGGGGCTGGGCGGGCCCTCGGGGGGTAATGTTCCGTCCTCCAGCACGCATTCTTCACCGGCCTGGCAGGCCGCGATCAGCAGTTCCTCGGCGGGGGTCAGGCCGTCGGGATAGGCGGTTTCGATATCGCTCCAGCGGGTGATCAGCGGCATCCGGGGCTCCTGCGGGGTCGGGTGGCGGCAGGTTAGCGGTTTGGGGCGGTTTGAAAAGTGTGATAGAACAGCACGGTATATGGGGGTTGCATGCGGCGCATGGCTGCATCCCGCCCGCAACCCTAGATTTGCACTGGACAAGCGGGTAAGGACGCGGCACCGCAGCGAACCTCACCAACAGGACCGTTTCCATGCCCCGAGCCCTTCTGGCCTCGTTTGCCAACCGTATTGCCATGCCCGACCTGCGCTGGATGCCCGATGACGGGTTCACCCCTTCGCGTTTGCGGATCGAGCTGCTGTCGGGGCTGACGGTGGCGCTGGCGCTGGTGCCCGAGGCGGTGGCCTTTGCCTTTGTCGCGGGGGTGCATCCGCTGGTGGGGCTTTACGCGGCTTTCCTGGTGGGGCTGATCACCGCGCTGATCGGCGGGCGGCCCGGCATGATCTCGGGCGCGACCGGCGCGCTGGCGGTGGTGATGGTGGCGCTGGTGGCGCAGCACGGGGTGGAATACCTCTTTGCCACCGTGGTGCTGATGGGGCTGCTGCAGATCTTTGCCGGGGTTATGCAGTGGGGCAAGTTCATCCGGCTGGTGCCGCATCCGGTGATGCTGGGCTTTGTCAACGGGCTGGCGATCGTGATTTTCCTGGCCCAGATGGGGCAGTTCAAGGTGCCGGGCACGATGGAGAACACCGGCCACGGCATGTCGGGCGGCGAATGGCTGTCGGGCACACCCCTGTACATGATGCTGGGTCTGGTGGCACTGACCATGGCGATTATCTGGGTGATGCCGCGGGTGACTCGGATTGTTCCCGCGCCGCTGGCGGGCATTGCGATTGTTGCCGTGCTGGTGATCGGCCTGGGTCTGGACGTGCCGCGCGTCGGCGATCTGGCCTCCATCGAGGGCGGGCTGCCGCAGTTCCATATCCCCATGGTGCCGCTGAACTGGGAAACCCTTGAAATCATTCTGCCTTACGCGGTGATCCTGGCCGCGATCGGCCTGATTGAATCGCTGCTGACGCTGAACCTGGTGGGCGAGATGACCGGGCGGCGCGGCGGCGCCAGCCAGGAGTGTATCGCCCAGGGCGTGGCCAATACCGTGACCGGGTTCTTTGGCGGCATGGGCGGTTGTGCGATGATCGGCCAGTCGATGATCAACGTGAAATCCGGTGGCCGGACCCGCGTGGCGGGGATCGCGGCGGCGCTGTTCCTGCTAATCTTTATCTTGTTTGCCGCGCCGCTGATCGAGCAGATCCCGCTGGCCGCGTTGGTGGGCGTGATGTTCATGGTGGTGATCGGCACCTTTGCGTGGAATTCGCTGACCATCCTGCGGCGGGTGCCGCTGACGGATGCCTTTGTCATCGTGCTGGTGACGGTGGTGACAGTGATGGAAGACCTCGCTGTCGCGGTGGTGGTCGGCGTGATCGTGTCGGCGCTGGCCTATGCCTGGAACAACGCCCGGCGTATCCACGCCAAGAGCTATACAACGCCTGAGGGCGCCAAGGTCTATCAGGTGCAGGGCCCGCTGTTCTTTGGCTCCGCCGAAGGGTTCGCCGAGCTGTTCGATGCCAAGTCCGATCCCTCGGCTGTGATCGTCGATTTCGCGGACAGCCGGGTCGTTGACCAGTCGGCGCTGCAGGCGATCGAGGCGGTGGCGTTGAAGTACGAGGCCGAAGGCAAGCAGATCCAGCTGCGCCATCTCAGCCGCGACTGCCACCGGCTGCTGAAAAAGGCCGGGCACCTGATGGTCGACAGTGACGATGACCCCGATTACGAGCTGGCGGTGAACTACTCGGTCAAGACGGGTATTCTGGGCGGCCACTGATGGCGGCTGCCCGTTTCGCGTTTGCTCCGGCCCTTAGTCGAAGGTACCGGCGACCCGGCCGACGAGCATAAAGGCCCGCGCGGTACGCGTGTCGCTCAGATTCGAGATTTCGGCGTCCGATGCCTCGGGTTCGAACTCGGCGATCATCTGGTCGAAGCGGCGCAGGAAGTGGTGCGCCGCGTCGCGAAAGATCGGGTCCTGTTTCATCCGCGCCGCTGTCAGCGCCAGAGAGGTCCGGTCCCGGATGCCGCCCAGTGCGGCAATGGCGCGGCCGCGGGTGCCTTGGGCGAACTGACGCCAGATCTCGGGTCGGGCCATGTCGGGGCGCAGATCGTCCATGTAGATGCCGTCCTGGCTGAGCAGGGTCAGAACATCCTGCGCCGCCTGGATCAGCTGAGCCGCTTTGCGGTCGCGCAGGGCGCGGCGCAGCGCGGCAAAGCCTTCTTCGTCTTCGGCGGTTTCGGGGAAGTTCAGGGCGCGAATGAAATCGTCGGTGGGCAGAGGCGGCGACAGCGCCTCGGCCGGGGTTCCAAGCTCCAGCGATCCCTGGTCGGTCGCGGCCCGCGCCGCCTTTGGCGGAATGCTGGACACCACCGGGCGGATGCCCTGGTGGCGGGTGGTGTGAAAGGTTGCCAACGCGGTTTCCGTCTTGCGCGCGGATGCCGCGATTTCATCCAGCTTTTTGGCGACCGAGGGTTCCTGTTGGGCGGTGCCGCGCTGTTGCTGTGCGATCTGCGCCTGCCGAATCGCGTCGATCGCGGTCTGCAGGCGCTGGCTTTCCTCGCGCATGACCCGGCTGGACCGTGCCGCCGTTGCGGCGACCCAGATCATCGCCACCGGCAGGAACACCGACAGCATGGTCATCAGGAACCGCAGCCCGTCCACATCGGCCCCGGTGTCCTTTGGCATGACGAAAAAGAATACCACCGCAGCGCCCAACCACAGCAGGCTCAGCAGAATGGCGACCACCTCTATGGCCGTAACCGTCGGCTGTCGCGGCCGTTCGTAGATACCCAGCGGGGTTGGGCGGGCCGGTTCTGACTCTGCTTTTGGGCCGGACATGGTTTGCGCTCCGTCAGGAATAGACGATTTTCAGCACCTCGTAGGACCGTTCGCCACCGGGCGTTCGGACTTCGACGCTATCGCCTTCATCCTTGCCAATCAGGGCGCGTGCAATGGGAGATTTGATGTTCAGCAGGCCATTTTCGATATTGGCCTCGTGTTCTCCCACGATCTGCCAGGTTTTTTCCTCGTCGGTGTCTTCGTCGACCAGCGTCACCTTGGCGCCGAACTTGATCGTGCCCGACAGTTTGGCCGGGTCGATCACCTCAGCCAGAGACAGCACGCCTTCGAGCTCCTTGATGCGGCCTTCTATAAAGGACTGCTTTTCGCGGGCCGAATGATACTCGGCGTTTTCCGACAGATCGCCATGCTCGCGGGCTTCGGCGATGGCCTTGATGATGGCCGGGCGTTCGACGGACTTCAGTTGCTTGAGTTCAACTTCCAGTGCCGTATGGCCCTTTGGGGTCATCGGGATTTTTTCCATGCGCTCCTGATCCAGTGCTCCTGATCCACACAAACTGCGACGCCCCGCCGCGCGACGCGCCGGGGCGATTGTTTGATTGCAGAATACCTGACCCAAAGCCGGGGCCAAATGCAAGGGGCAGAGGGTCGCGCGGGGCGGATCAGCGGCTAGCTGTAGGCGACCAGCTCAAACTCGATGCCATCATGATCGAGAAAGTAAAACCGGCGGCCCGGTTCATAGTCGGCATGGTTGATCGGTTCGAACCCGGCCGCCTTGACCCGCGTTTCAGCCACGTCGATGTCGTCGACCACGAGGCCGATGTGGTTCAGCCCGCCGACGATGTCATAGCTGCTGGTGCCGGACTGGGCTGCGGACTTGGGGGTGTAGAGCGCCAGGTAACGGTCGTCGGTTCCGACATGAACGCTGCGCCCACTGCTGATGGCGTCGCCGGCCCAGCGGATATGCCAGCCGAACAGGTCGCACATCCACGCAGCGGTGGCATCGGGGTCGGACACGGTTAGGTTGGTGTGTTCAAGACATGCTGTCATTGGCTCAGATCCTTTGTGATTGCATTGGAATGGGCTTGGTGTAGTTTCTAAACCTAACTTTAGGTCAAGATAATTTTTTGAGGTCCTCATGCCCCCTGCACATGGTCTGTCGATTGGCGCCCTGTCAGCCCGCACCGGGCTGGCGGTGTCGGCGATCCGCTACTACGAATCGCAGGGTTTGATCGCGCCCTGGCGCAACGCGGGCGGGCAGCGGCGGTTTCATCGCGCCGACATCCGGCGGCTGAGTTTCGTTATGATCGCTCAGCAGATGGGGTTTTCCCTGCCCGCGATTCGCGGTCTGCTGGCGCAGTTGCCCGGACAGCGGACACCGACCGCCCGCGACTGGGCCCGGATCAGCGCGGTGTTCCGCGATCACCTGGACCAGCGAATCGATACCCTGCAGCGGCTGCGGGACAATCTGGACGGCTGTATCGGCTGTGGCTGCCTGTCGTTGTCCAAGTGCCGGCTCTACAACCCCGATGACCGGGCGGGGGCCAAGGGGGCGGGTCCGCGCTATCTGTTGGGGGACAGGCCGGGGGATTAGGCGGGCTGACTTTTCTACGCTGCTTTGGGCTGCTTCGGGCTGTGGGGACCGCGCACGCGACCCGTAACCGCATCGTCTCGATACAGGGCGGCGGCGGGCGGTCTCGGAAGGAATCGCCCGAATCCGCCGGGATCGTCGGGGAAAGCCCCGTAAACGGCGGCAAACCGAAAAACGACTATATTTCTGCGTCGCAGCGACATGATGCCGTGTTGTGATTGACCTTAGCCCCTGACAGAAGGTAATCAGCCACGAAAGATTGTTGCGCCCCACCGGGTCAATGGGAACAGAAAGCCAAGGAGCCCTCGATGTCCGAGATTGAACGCGAAGCAATGGAGTATGACGTTGTCATCGTCGGGGCCGGTCCGGCGGGGCTGTCAGCGGCGATCCGTCTGAAACAGCTGGATGCCGACCTGAACGTGGTGGTTCTGGAAAAGGGCTCCGAAGTGGGCGCGCATATCCTGTCAGGCGCGGTTCTGGACCCTTGCGGGCTGGACGCGCTGATCCCCGACTGGAAGGAAAAGGGCGCACCGCTGAACGTGCCGGTGAAAGAGGACCACTTCTATGTTCTCGGTGAAGCGGGCAAGCTGCGCATCCCCAACTGGCCGATGCCGCCGCTGATGAACAACCACGGCAACTATATCGTGTCGATGGGCAACGTCTGCCGCTGGATGGCCGAACAGGCCGAGGAACTGGGCGTCGAGATTTTCCCCGGCATGGCCTGTTCCGAGCTGGTCTATGGCGACAATGGCGAGGTCAAGGGCGTGGTGGCCGGTGTCTTCGGGCTTGAGCCCGACGGATCCTATGGCCCCAACACCGAACCAGGGATGGAACTGCACGGCAAATACGTCTTCCTGTCCGAAGGTGTGCGCGGGTCGCTGTCCAAGGAGGTCATCGCCAAATACGACCTGCAGGCCGGCAAGGAGCCGCAGAAATTTGGCATCGGCATGAAGGAAATCTGGGAGATCGACCCCGAGAAACATCGCGAAGGCTCAGTCACCCACACGATGGGCTGGCCGCTGGGCGGCAACGCGGGCGGCGGGTCGTTCATCTATCACCTTGACAACAATCAGGTTTACGTGGGCTTCGTGGTTCACCTGAACTACAAGAACCCCTATGTCTTCCCCTATATGGAATTCCAGCGGTTCAAACATCACCCGATGGTGGCCGAGCTGCTGAAAGGCGGCAAGCGCGTGGCCTATGGCGCCCGTGCGATCACCGAGGGCGGCTACCAGTCGATGCCCAAGATGGTCGCGCCCGGCGTGGCGCTGCTGGGCTGTTCGGTGGGTATGGTCAATGTGCCGAGGATCAAGGGCAACCACAACGCCATGCTGTCGGGCAAGGCGGCCGCCGAGGCCGCTTTTGAGGCGATCAAGGCCGACCGTTCGGGCGACGAGCTGACCGCCTACGAGGAGGATGTGCGCTCGGGCCCCATCGCCAAGGATCTCAAGAAGGTGCGCAACGTCAAGCCGCTGTGGTCGAAATACGGCATGTTCCCCAGCCTCGCGCTGGGTGGGCTGGACATGTGGTTCGCCTCCATTTTCGGCGGCACCCTGTTCGGGACGGTCAGTCATGGCAAGACCGACGCGGAATCGACCGGATCGGCGGCAGCCTACGAGCCGATCGAGTATCCGAAACCGGATGGCACGCTGTCTTTTGACCGCCTGACCAACGTCAGCTTCAGCTTTACCAACCACGAAGAGGAACAGCCCTGCCACCTGCGGCTGGCCGATCCCAACGTCCCCGTCGTGGTCAACCTGCGGCAGTATGCCGAACCGGCGCAGCGCTACTGCCCGGCGGGCGTCTACGAGGTGGTCGAGGAAGAGGGCAAAGACCCGCGCTTTGTCATCAACTTCCAGAACTGCGTGCACTGCAAGACCTGCGATATCAAGGATCCCAGCCAGAACATCACTTGGGTGACCCCGCAGGGCGGCGACGGTCCGAATTATCCCAACATGTAAGCAAAAAAACGGCAATGGCGCCGCCAGCGGGCGTTGCGCCATTGCCTCGCCTGTCCTGAAGCCCTAGCTTGACGCCCAAAGCGTGACAAGAGGCGGTTGAGCAGTGTTCCCTATCCTTCGGTTTACCGGCATGGCCACTCTGGCCGTGTCCCTGTGTTTACCATCTCTGGCCCCGGCGCAGTCGGGATCGGGGGCCTATCTGGCCGGGCGACAGGCGCTCTATGACAGCGACTACGACACCGCGGCCGAATACTATGCCCGCGCGCTGGTAATGGACCCGGACAACGCCGGGCTGATGGATAATCTGGTTCTGTCGCAACTGGCGCTTGGCCGTATCGATGCCGCGCTGCCCGTTGCCCGACGGATGGAAAAAGCCGACATCGGCAGTCAGATCGCCCATATGGTCATAGTCGCCAACCTGATTGCAGATGGCGACTATGACGCGCTGCTGGCGCGGGACGCCGATACGCTGGGAATCGGCCCGTTGGTGGACGGGCTGGTCGAGGCCTGGGCACTGATGGGGGTCGGGTCGGTTTCCAAGGCGCTGGCCCGTTTTGACGAGGTTGCCGACAGCAACGGCCTGCGCAGCTTTGCACTCTACCACAAGGCGCTGGCCTTGGCGATGGTGGGCGACTACGAAGGTGCTGAAGCGATATTCGCGGAGCAAAGCGAAGGGTTGATGGCGATGCCGCGCCGCGCCGTGATTGCACGGGCTGAAATCCTGTCCCAACTGGAACGCAACGAGGACGCGCTGGCGATGCTGACAGAGATGTTCGGCGACCGGCTCGATCCCAGCCTGGCCGATCTAGCAAACCGGCTGTCCGGGGATAGCGCGCTGTCTTTCACCCACGTGCGGACGGTGCAGGACGGTATGGCAGAGGTGTTCTTTACCATCGCCGCCGCCCTGAACGGCGAGGCGGCGGATGACTACGCTCTGGTCTATGCGCGCGTTGCGGGCTTTCTGCGCCCCGATCACATCGACGCGCTGCTGCTTGCCGCCAGCCTGCTGGACGGGCTCGGCCAATACGACCTGTCGGTGGAAACCTACCGCCAGGTTCCTGTCGACAGCCCCGACTACCACGCCGCCGAACTGGGCCGCGCTGAGGCGCTGCGCCGGGCCGCCAAACCCGACGCGGCCATCGAGGTTCTGGAACAGCTGGCCCGCGACTATGCCGACCAGTCACAGGTGCACACCGCGCTGGGCGACCTGCTGCGCCAGCAAGAGGAATACGCCCGCGCCGTCCGCGCTTATGACACCGCGCTTGAACTGACGCCCGAAGATGGGCCAACGCGCTGGTTCCTGCTCTACGCCCGCGGCATCAGCCACGAACGGCAGAAGAACTGGACAAAGGCCGAGGCCGATTTCCGCGCCGCGCTGGAACTGAACCCCGATCAGCCGCAGGTGTTGAACTATCTCGGCTATTCGATGGTGGAAAAACAGGTCAACCTGGATGAAGCCTTGAACATGATCGAACGCGCCGTCGCCGCCCGCCCCGACAGCGGCTATATCGTCGACTCGCTGGGCTGGGTCCTGTTCCGCCTCGGCCGCTATGACGAAGCCGTCTCGCACATGGAAAAGGCGGTCGAACTGATGCCGGTCGACCCGGTGGTGAACGACCACCTGGGCGATGTCTACTGGGCCGTGGGCCGCGCCCGCGAGGCAGAGTTCCAGTGGAAACGCGCGCTTAGCTTTGTCGATCCGGACGACGCCAGCGCCGAAGCCGATCCCGACCGCATCCGCCGCAAGCTGGACATCGGACTGGATCAGGTCCTGGCCGAGGAAGGTGCCGCGCCGCTGAAATTCGCCAATGGCGACTGAGGCCTTCGCCCCGGCCAAGATCAACCTGACTCTGCATGTCACCGGCCAGCGGCAAGACGGGTATCACCTGCTCGACAGCCTCGTGATCTTTGCCGACCTGGGCGACCGGCTCTGGCTTAATCCCGGAACGGTTATGTCGCTGCAGGTTATCGGCCCCTTTGCAGACGGCGTGCCTACGGACAATCGCAATCTGGTCTGGCGGGCCGCCGAGGCTGTGGGCTGGCGCGGAACGATCCGGTTGCAGAAGAACCTGCCGCACGGGGCCGGTATTGGCGGCGGCTCGGCCGATGCGGCGGCCCTTCTGCGGGCGCTGCATGGTGATGACGCGACGCAGGGGATCGGACTGCAGGCCGCGCTGGCGCTGGGCGCGGATGTCCCTGTTTGCCTTCATGCGGGGGCGCAGCGGATGCAGGGGATCGGGGAACACCTGACCCGCCTCGGCCAGGCCGTACCCCGGCTGTTCGCGGTGCTGGTGAACCCCGGTGTTCACGTTCCGACGCCGCAGGTCTTCAAAGCGCTGACCTGCCGGGATAACCCGGAGATGACCCCCATGCCCGATGGGCCCCATCGGCAAAGCTTTATGTCCTGGCTGGCCGACCAGCGCAACGATCTGCAAGCTGCCGCGATTACCCGGGCACCGGTGATCAAAGAGGTGCTTGCGGCTCTGACAGCGACCAGGGGCTGCGCCTTGGCGCGTATGTCCGGCTCCGGCGCCACCTGTTTCGGACTATACCATTCACGCGATCTGGCCGCCCAGGCGACGCAAGACATCGCCGCCTCCAACCCAGGCTGGTGGGTCAGATCCGTGATCACCTGCGGCCGCGACAATTCCTGACCGGCCCGCTTCTTCTGTTTCGATATATCCGGCCTTATGTATCAAACACACCAAGAAACGTGAGCTGGTCGCGCCCTGATCGCGCTATTCTGCCCCCAAGCAGGGCTCTGTTGCGCAAATCCCTTCAGGGATTCATCTTGTGAATCCAGTATGGTAGCTGGGCTTCATGAGCAGAGCCACACCCCCGACCTGCAAGACCAAGAACTGGCCGGCCGAAAATGAAGCGCTCAAACGCCGGGGCTCGCTAACGATCTGGCTTGACCCTGGAAGCCGAACACCCTCGGAGCGGTCGCACGAAACGAAGCCTCGCGGGCGTCGACGTATCTCGGTCGGGCGCTCTGGCGAAACTGGAGCGCTTGTCACCGCCGAAGCCGCGTC
>JBFHMM010000146.1:0-10075 GCA_041594355.1 Paracoccaceae bacterium
ACAGCCGCTGGGCCGGCTGCCGGTGCTGCGTGTGGGCGACCGGCTAGTCCCGGACAGCCACCATATCCAGCACTACCTCGAAGAGCAGGGCACCGATTTCAACCCCGGCCTGACCGCGGCGCAGCAGGGCCTGTCGCATGCCGTGATCCGAATGGTCGAGGAAAGCCTGCGCGTCGGGCTGGTGCATGACCGCTGGCTGCACCCGGAGGTCTGGCCGATCCTGCGTGACCAGTTCTTTGCCGAGGTTCCGGTGCCTGCGCGCGAGGCCGTCGCAGGCGAGGTGCAGGCGCAGGTGCGCGCCGGGCTGACATCGCAGGGCATCGCGCAGTTCAGCGAGGAAGACCGCCTGCGCAGGCTGGGCAAGGATGTGACCGCGCTGGAAACCCTGTTGGGGGACGGGCCGTTCCTGTTTGGTGTGACGCCAACGGCCGCAGATGCCGTCGCCGGGCCCGTAGTCGACATGATCCGCGACCTGCCGGCGGAAACCGGGCTGCGCCGCCTGATCACCCACCGGCCCGCGCTGGTCGCCTATGCCGATGCGGTGCGCGCGGCGATCTACCCCGCCCGCGTGCTCAGCGCCGCCGCGTGACCTTGCGCTTGGCCTTGTCGCCCTTGCGTTTGGCCTTGACCGGCTTGCGGCGCGGGCTGCGCCCGGCAGGCAAGGGCGCGCGGGGCAGCGCCTTGTCATTCAGCTCCAGCAGCTCAAGCTCAAGCCCGCCGGTCACCGGCGTGGCCTGGGTCAGCCGCACGATGACCCGCTGACCGATGGCGATGAGCAGCCCGGTGTCGGACCCCATCAGGGTTCCGGCCTCGCGGTCGAAATGGAAATACTCGCGCCCCAGAGACCGGATCGGGATCAGCCCGTCAGCTCCGGTTTCGTCCAGCTTCACAAAGGCGCCGAACCGGGCGATGCCGCTGATCCGCCCGGTAAATTCATTGCCCACCCGTTCCGACAGATAGGCCGCCAGATAGCGGTCGGTGGTGTCGCGTTCCGCCATCATCGAACGCCGCTCGGTGTCCGAGATATGGGTGGCGGTCTGTTCCAGCCGCTCGATCTCGTCCGGGCTCAGCCCGTCCTTGCCCCAGCCGTGGGCGCTGATCAGGGCGCGGTGCACGATCAGGTCGGAATAGCGCCGGATCGGCGAGGTAAAATGCGCGTAGTTGGCCAGGGCCAGCCCGAAATGGCCAAAGTTTTCGGGGCTGTAATAGGCCTGGGTCATCGACCGCAGGGTCGACATGTTGATCAGCTCGGCGTCGTCGGTCCCGGCGGCGGCGTTCAACAGCGCGTTCAGGTGGCGGGTCTGCAGAACCTGCCCCTTGGCCAGCGGATAACCCGCCGCATGGGCGGTCTCGCGCAGCGCGTTCAGCTTTTCGGGTGACGGTTCCTCGTGGACCCGGAACAGCAGCGGCGAGCGTTTGGCGATCAGCGTTTCAGCAGCCGAGACATTGGCGAGGATCATGAATTCCTCGATCAGCCGGTGCGCATCCAGCCGCTCGCGGAAGTTCACCGACTTGACCTTGCCATCCTCGCTCAGCTCGATCCGCCGTTCGGGCAGGTCCAGCTCTAGCGGCTGGCGCAGTCCGCGCTGATGCATCAGCACCTTATAGGCGGCGTAGAGCGGCTTTAGCACATCGTCCAGCAGCGGTCCGGTGCGGTCGTTGGGGGCACCGTCGATGGCCTCCTGCGCTTCGGCATAATGCAACGAGGCGGCAGAGCGCATCAGCCCGCGCACAAATTCGTGGCGCAGCTTCTTACCCTCGGCGTCCAGAACCATGCGCACGGCGATACAGGCGCGCGGCACGCCTTCGTGCAGCGAACACAGGTCGCCCGACAGCCGGTCCGGAAGCATCGGCACCACGCGGTCGGGGAAGTAGGTGGAATTGCCGCGGTTGCGCGCCTCGCGGTCCAGCGCGCTGTGCGGTTTGACATAGGCCGCCACGTCGGCAATCGCGACCCAAACCACGTGGCCGCCGGGGTTCTTGGGGTCGTCGTCGGCATGGGCGAAACAGGCGTCGTCATGGTCGCGCGCATCGCTGGGGTCAATGGTGATCAGCGGCAGGTCGCGCAGGTCCTCGCGCCCCGACAAACCCTGCGGTTTGGCGCTGTCGGCCTCTTCGATAGCCGCATCGGGAAAGTCATCGGGAATGCCGTGGTGGTGAATGGCGATCAGCGACACCGCGCGCGGCTCAGACGGATCGCCCAGCCGGGTGATGATACGGGCGCGCGGCAGCCCCATGCGTGATTTCGGCCCGGCCTGTTCAGCCTCGACCAGCTCGCCTTCCTTGGCGCCGTGGCGGTCGGCCTCCTGCACCGTCCATTCCGAACTGGTGCCCTTGTCGATGGGCACGATACGGCCACCTTCCGATCCCTTGCGGAAGACGCCCAGGATTTTGCGCGGGTTGCTGCCAATACGGCGGATCAGCCGCGCCTCATAATTGTGATCCTCCTCATGGACCACTGTCAGCCGGGCAAGGATGCGGTCGCCCTCGCCCAGCGCCGGGTCGCTGGCGCGCGGCAGCACGAGGACGATGGGCTCCACCCCCTCGCCGTGCCACTCCAGCGGTCGCGCGAACAGGTCGCCATCGGCATTGGGCGCCTTGACCTGCAACACAGAGACCGGCGGCAGCCGGTCGGGATCGCGATAGCTGCGCTTGCGCTTTTCCAGATGGCCCTCGGCCTCCAGCTCTTTCAGCACACGTTTCAGGTCGATCCGGTCGGCACCCTTGATGCCGAACGCCTTGGCGATATCCCGCTTGGACCCCTGGGTCGGGTTGACCGAGATCCAGTCGAGAATTTCTTGTTTGGAAGGGATGCGCGTCATGGATTTGGCCTAGCACGGGCCGCAACCGGCGTCATGAGCAAAAGCGACCTTTGCTGCCCGGATCAGGGCGCGGCGTGCAAATCGGCGGCAGTATCGACATCGGCCAGCCGGTCGGTCAAGGCAATGCGGTATCCCGCCAACGTTGCCCGGCTGTCGTCCAGCGCATGCGGACCGGACCAGCGCACGTCCCGCAGCGCCCCATGCGGCAGACGGCGCGGGTGCCGTACGCCGATCAGCCAATAGCCACCGTCGGTTGCCGGACCAAAGACCGCGTCATGCGCGCCCAGCGCGGCAAAGGCGCGGGCCACATGGGCTGCCCGCAGCCCCGGAATATCCGCGCCCACAACACAGACAGGACCGGTGACCGCGCGCATGATCCGCACCATTCGCGCGCCCAGATCGCCGTGGCCCTGTGGCAGACGCGGCAGCTCATCCGGCCAGACGCGGCTGCCCAACCCTTCGCGATCCGGCGACACCGCCAACACCAGATCCCAGCGCGGGTTGCGCAGCCGCCGGATCAGGCGGGCGGACTGGTGACGGAACCACCACGCCGCGGGCACCCGCCCGATGTCGCGGCCCAGCCGGGTCTTGACCCGGCCCGGGTGCGGCTCCTTGACCATGACAATCAGGGTGCGGCGCATCACAGGGCAGCGAAATATTCCGCCAGGATTCGCCCGTAGATCGCCTTGAGCTGGTGGATCTGCTCCACTTCGACCCGTTCGTCGACCTGGTGCATGGTCTTGCCCACAAGGCCGAATTCCACCACCGGGCAGTGATCCTTGACGAACCGCGCGTCCGAGGTGCCACCGGTAGTCGACAGTTCCGGCATGACGCCGGTTTCCGCCTCGACCGAAGCCGCCACCAGCGCCGACAGCGGCCCCGGAGGGGTGACAAAGCTTTCGCCCGAGACCTTGATCCTGACCGCGACCGCGACGCCGAATTCCTCGGCGGTGCGGTCGGCTTCGCTTTGCAGCCAGGTGGTCAGGCTCTCTCCGGAATGGGTGTCGTTGAACCGAATGTTGACCGTGCCGGTGCATTGCGCCGGGATCACATTTGTCGCCGGGTTGCCGGTGTCAATGGTGACCACGGCCAGGGTCGAGGGGTCGAAATGGTCGGTGCCCTCATCCAGCGTAAAGCTCGACAGGCGGTCCATCAGCTGCGCCATTGCCGGCAGCGGGTTGCGGGCGCGGTGCGGATAGGCGGAATGGCCCTGCACACCGGTTACCGTGAACCACGCCGTTAGCGACCCGCGCCGGCCGATCTTCATCATCTCGCCCATGGTGTTGGGGCAGGTCGGTTCGCCCACCAGACAGGCCGACATCGCCTCGCCTTCGCGCTCCATGTAGTCGAGCAGGGCGGCGGTGCCGTCCACCGCGTCGCCTTCCTCGTCGCCGGTGATGGTCAGGATCACGGCGCCGTCGGGCGGGGTGTCGCGGACAAAGTCGATGGCGGCGGCGGCAAAGGCGGCAACGCCCGATTTCATGTCGGTCGCGCCACGGCCATAGAGGAACCCATTCTTGACTTCGGCGCCAAAGGGGTCCACGGTCCAGGCCGCCGCGTCCCCCACCGGCACCACATCGGTGTGACCGTTGAACCCGAAGGTGCGCGAATGGCCCTTGTCACCCCAGCGCGCGAACAGGTTGGCGACACCGCCCCGATCAACCCGCGCACAGGCAAAGCCGGCCGCCGACAGCTCCCGCTCCAGCAACGCCAGCGCGCCGCCCTCTTCGGGGGTGACCGAGGGGCAGCGGATCAGGTCTGCGGTCAGGGCAACGGGGTCGGTTGCGGACATGGGTGGGCTCCTTGTTCTGGTTGCGGACGCCATCGCGCCCGCGCAGGGCTACTTTTGTGACGAAAAGGTCGCGTTGCCAACCCCAGGCCGCATCAATTCACTTAACAGATTCAATGTGGTCGTGGTAACGTCCTGTTAATAACAATCGACCTGAGGCAGGTCACCCAGCAGTCTGGCCGCAACGACGGCCCGGTTTCCCAGTCCGCGCCACCAGTGCGCGAGTGTTTATCGAGTCGCGGGATTTCCCGCTGCCGGTTCGACTGCCTCGTCGACAAGAAACGAGTTGGGGCAGTCCTTGGTTGCAGCATCAGAGCTAACGTACACAAATGCCAATGCCATGCAGATGGCCGAGGAAATCTTTGGCGACGGCGTGACCGTTGTCTCGGCCAGCTACAGCGGCGACAACCGGTCCTCGGCGATCTACTCCAATGGCGATGCGCTGGCTCCGGGCGCGACACCGGGCGACACCGGCGTGATCCTGTCCACAGGGGTGGCCAATCACTATATCAATTCCAATGGCCAGGCGAACCAGGGCACCAACACGTCGACCAATACGCGTGGGGTCAACAACAACGCCGATTTCAATGCGGCGGCGGGCACCAATACCTATGATGCCTCGTACCTCGACATCAGTTTTATTCCCGATTCCAACGTGATGACGATGCAGTTCGTTTTCGCGTCCGAGGAATACCCCGAGTACTTCAATTCGGTCTATCAGGACTTTGTCGGGGTCTGGGTCAACGGCACCCAGGTCGACATCGAGGTCGGTGACGGCGATACCGAGGATTTCACCTTTCCCTATACGGTCGACAACGGCGCCAATTCCGATATCGGCATTGTGAACATCAGCTCGATCCCCTGTTTCGTCGCGGCCACGATGATCGCCACGCCCCAGGGCGACCGCTCGGTCGAAACCCTGCGCCCCGGCGACATGGTGATGACACTGGACGACGGGTCGCAGCCGGTGTGCTGGATCGGCACGCGCACGGTGGCGGCGCAGGGCGACTTCGCCCCGGTCCATATCCCGGCCAACACCTTTGGCCGCCACGGCGACGTGATGGTATCCCGCCAGCACCGTATTCTGGTCTGCACCAGCATTGCCGAACTGCTGTTTGGTGAGGGCGAAGTTCTGGTCGCGGCCAAGGACCTGCTGAACGACCACACGGTGACCCGCTGCCCCGGCGGCGACGTCACCTACGTCCATGTGATGTTCGACCGTCACCAGGTGGTCTTTTCGGACGGTCTGGAAACCGAAAGCTTTCTGCCAGGGCCGCAGACCTGCAACCTGTTCGAAGAGCGGGTGTTGCGGGAAATCTGCGCGATCTTCCCCGAACTGGACCCCGAGACCGACGACGGCTACAGTCCGGCCGCGCGCCGGACCCTGCGCGGTTTTGAGGCAGAGATCCTCAAGCTGAACAGCCGGGCCGCGTAACATGGGCTGGCTGGGCATCTCGGATCACGACGGCCAGACCCTTTCAGGGTCAGTGGCGGCTGGCGGTCCGGACGGTCTGCTGGCTCGGGGATCGCTGGTGATCGAGGCCCGCATTCCCACCGCCCGCGAGGCGATGCCGCTGATCTACGTGCACCATGATGGCAACTGGCCGTTCCACCTGTCGCTACAGGCGATCCCCGGCGGCGGGCTGACGCTGGTGCTGGATCAGGGCAACGGCGTTGTCCATCAGACGATGCGGACCTCGGACAGCGGGCGCAGCGAGACCCTGCGCCTGACCTACAACTGGGACGCTCCGGCGCGCGGCGGGCTACTGTCGGTGGAGCAGATGGATCAGACAGACCAGAACATGATCGTTCAGCACGCCGTGCATGCCCCCGGTCCGCTGCGGATGTCCGACCTGCGCACCTTGCTGACCGACGGGCCGCACAGGTATCTCGCTAACGAAGTCAGCTTTGTCGCCGCCTCGGATATGATCGAGCCGGTCGGCCCGATGCCGACGCTGGCGCCGGACACGCCGGTGGCGACGCCGACCGGTTACCGCCCGGTGGGGCAGTTGTCGCGCGGTGATCTGGTGCTGACCTCGGACGGGCAGTCGGTTCCGGTCCTGCATCGCCTGACGCGCAGCGTCCCGGCCCGGGGCCTGTTCAGGCCGTTGCGGCTCAGGGCGCCGTATTTCGGGCTGCTGCAGGATATCGTCGTGGCGCCGACCCAGCGGCTGGCGCTGACGGGGTCGGATGTCGAGTACATGTTCGGCTGCGAATCGGTTCTGGTCGAGGTCCGGCATCTCTTGGGCGGGACATCGGTCGTGGCGGCCGACAGCGGGCCGCTGACCCATTACACTCAGCTGCTGCTGCCGCACCACGAGGCGGTGATTGCCGCCGGCGGCATAGCCGAAACGCTGTATGTCGGTCGGATGCGACGGCGGCGCGACAGCCTTGGCACCAGCATACTGGCCGGTCTGGACCGGCATGGGCTGCCAGAACATGCAAAATCGCTGTATCCCGTGCTGAATGCCTTCGATGCAATCACCCTGGCCGAGCAGCGTGCCGCGTGACCCAGCGAATACCTTGCCCCAAGGTCGGAATGGGCCTAAGACGCGCAGAAAATCACTCGGGACATATGAAACATTTCCTTTTCGGACTTCGTCCGGTCATTCTGGCCCTGACGCTTTTGGTCACAGCACAATGGGCCGCCGCGCAGACGCTGGACGTGACCACGGTGACCCGCCCGCCGTTTTCGATGACCGAGAACGGCGCCGATACCGGTTTCTCCATCGAGTTGCTGCAGGCGCTGTCGGACAAGCTTGGCTGGGACTACCGGATCAATCGGGTTGATCAGTTTTCCGATATGCTGGGCTCGGTGACCGAGGGATCGGCGGATCTGGCGATTGCGAATATCTCGATCACATCGGCCCGCGAGACGCAGATGGATTTCAGCCAGCCGATTTTCGAGGCTGGGCTCCAGATCATGGTGCCGGCCGGACAGGCCGGTGCACCATCGCTGCTGCGGGCCCTGTGGTCCACCGACCTGCTAATTGCGGTCGCGCTGGCATTCCTGATCCTGGTGGGCGGCGGTATGCTGATGTGGTGGTTCGAACGCCGTGCCCAGCCCTATTTCGACCGCCCGGCGTCCGAGGCATGGTTCCCGTCCTTCTGGTGGGCGCTGAACGTGGTGGTCAATGGCGGTTTCGAAGAACGGATGCCGCGCACGGTATTTGGCCGGATGTTTGGCGTGGTGCTGGTGTTCTCGTCACTGTTCATCGTTTCGGTCTTTGTCGCCAAGATCACCTCGGTGATGACGGTCGAGGCGATCAGCGGATCGGTCAACGGGGTCAACGATCTGTATGGACGGAGGGTCGGCACCATCGACGGTTCCACCGCTGCCGGGTTCCTGCAACGCCGCGAGATCGACTACGCCGGATATGACGGTCTGGATCAACTGCTGCGCGGCTTTGAGGTCGGCGTTGTCGACGCCGTGGTGTTCGATGCGCCTATCCTGTCCTACTACGCCACCCACGAGGGCCGCGAATTCGCCAGCATGGCCGGCTCAGTGTTCCTGCGGGAGAATTACGGTATCGCCTTTCCCACCGGCAGCCCGCTGGTCGAGGAGGTCAACCAGGCGTTGCTCGCCCTGCGCGAGGACGGATCTTATGACAAGATCTACCGCAAGTGGTTCGGCATCCGGCGATAGCTGCGGAACAAGAATTTTTCGAAAATTCTTGGCAAATTTCTTTGAAAGAAATTTGGGGCGCGCGCGACGATCGTGCGGGACGGTTCAGCCGTCGTCCTTGTCAAAGAACGGGGTCATCTGGGCCACGATCACCGCGTTTTCCTCCAATGCGCGCTGCATGAGATCCCGTTCCTCTGCTTCGATCTCGTGACCGGCGGCCTCGCGGTCCTGCAGCGTGCCATAGCCGGTCACGTCAAGCGGTGCGGTTTCGGCCTGTTTCAGGATTGCGACGGTTTCGCGCACGGCTTCGGCCTCGTCGACACCGGAGGCAAAGCACATCAGCGCCGCGCCTGTCGCACCCTCGGGCAGGCCATCGCCTTCCTTGCGTCCGATCTGGACCACCAGGGTATAGACCTGCTGGCGACTGGGTTTCTTTGCGGTGCTCATGGCGTGGGGCTTATCCTTCGCGGTGCTTACGGTCAACATCCGCCGTGATCGGTGCCTGAACCTCAGAACACCCCCATGGCCAGCCCTGCGGCGATGGCCTGACCCAGGTCACGGCAGCGCGCCAGGTCGGCCTCGGCAATGGTCTTGGGGGCCAGGATCGCCTCGGGTGTCTGGGCGTCGGTACACAGGATGATCGGCGGCTGCACTTCCTTCAGTCGCCAGCCGGTAGCGATGCGGGCAGTCTGGCGGGCAGCATTCTGTCCGTCCGATCCGGCGCAGATCATCTGGGCATAGGGGCGGCCCTCGATCCGGCCGAGCACGGGATAATAGCAGCGATCGAAGAAGTCCTTCATCGGGCCGGAAAGCGCGGCGAGGTTCTCTGGCGCGCAGAAGATGTAGCCCGCAGCCACCAGCACCTCGTCCGGCGTGGCCTGATCGGCGGGGCGCAGGGTGGTCGGGAGTTCCGCGCGGGCCGCGTCCGCCGCCGCCTCGGCCATTTGCCGGCTACCGCCCGTGCGGCTGTGATAGACGATCAGGAGGCGGCTCATAGCCTGGTCCTAACTGCCGGGCGAGCGGCGGAAAAGGCGGAGGTCCCGTGCCCTGCCGGGACCTCTGCGGTGTCACGAATCAGTCGCGCAGCAGTTCGTTGATCCCGGTTTTCGAGCGGGTGCGCTCGTCAACCCGTTTCACGATCACCGCGCAGTAAAGACTGACGTTGTTCTTCGACGGCATCGATCCGGCGACGACGACGGAATAGGGCGGGACTTCTCCGTACATGACTTCGCCGGTGTCGCGATCGACGATCTTGGTCGACTGGCCCAGGAACACGCCCATGCCCAGTACCGAGCCTTCGCGAACGATGACGCCTTCGACCACCTCCGAGCGAGCGCCGATGAAGCAGTTGTCCTCGATGATGGTCGGGCCGGCCTGCATCGGCTCCAGCACGCCGCCGATGCCGACGCCGCCGGACAGGTGCACGTTCTTGCCGATCTGCGCACAGCTGCCCACGGTGGCCCATGTGTCCACCATGGTGCCTTCATCCACATAGGCGCCCAGGTTCACAAAAGACGGCATCAGCACCACGCCCGGCGCGATAAAGGCGGATTTGCGCACCACGCAGTTGGGTACGGCACGGAAGCCGGCGGCCTGCCACTGGTTGTCCCCCCAGCCGGCGAACTTGCTGTCGACCTTGTCCCACCAGCCGCCGCCCTGCGGTCCGCCGGACTGCTGTTCCATGTCCTTGATGCGGAAGCCGAGCAGCACTGCCTTTTTGGCCCACTGGTTGACGTGCCAGCTGCCGTCCGCCTGTTTCTCGGCCACACGCAACAGGCCTCCGTCCAGGGCGTTCAGCGTGTCCTCAATGGCCTCGCGGGTTTCGCCGGTGGTGGCGGG
>JBFHMM010000147.1:0-10001 GCA_041594355.1 Paracoccaceae bacterium
CGCTGGTGCCGGAGGCGCAGTTCATGCGCCGCGAGCGGATGTCGCAATTGGTGTACTCAGGTTCGAAAAAGATAAGCCGGATGCCGCCGCGCAGCGCAATTGTCGGATTTTCGGTTGAGAACGTGTATGCGATCGCCGAGCTTCTGCGGCGCCAGAAGGGCGGCGCGGCGGTGGTGATGGGGGCACTGAGCCCCCGCACGCGCAATGCGCAGGTGGATTTGTACCAGAATGGTGAGGTCGATTACCTGGTGGCCACGGATGCCATCGGCATGGGGCTGAACCTGGATGTCAACCATGTCGCCTTTTCGTCGTTGACCAAGTTCGACGGGCGGCGGATGCGGCCGCTGGCGCCGAACGAGCTGGCGCAGATCGCGGGCCGGGCCGGGCGCGGCATGTCGGACGGCACCTTTGGCGTGACCGGCGACGCGCGGCCGCTGGACGACGGCATGGCACAGGCGATCATGGAGCATCGCTTTGCCCCGCTGAAGAAACTGAACTGGCGCAGCGCCGCGCTGGAGTTCGGCAGCGTCGAACGGCTGATCCGCTCGCTGGAGGTTTCGCCCGAGGGCGAGCATCTGACCCGCGCCCGCGAGGCCGATGACCTGGGCGCGCTGAAGTCGCTGTCGGGGGATGTAGAGGTGGCGGCGCGGGCCAGCGACCCGGCCTCCGTCCGGCTGCTGTGGGACGTGTGCCGGATCCCCGATTTCCGGGGCATCAGCCACGCCGAACACGCCGGATTGCTGGAGGTGATTTTCGGCCACCTGCACGAACGGGGTACGGTGCCGGACGATTTCATGGCGCGGCAAATCCGCCGGATCGACCGCACGGATGGCGATATCGACACATTAAGTAAACGATTGGCGTATATCCGCACATGGACCTACGTGGCGCAGCGCAAGGGCTGGACACTTGACGAAAGCCATTGGCGCGGGGAAACGCGCGCTGTAGAAGACAGGGTATCGGACGCGCTGCACGAGGCGCTGACCCAGAGATTTGTGGACCGGCGCACGTCCGTTTTGCTGCGCCGGCTCAAACAGAAGGAGGCCCTGTTGGCCGAAGTGAACGATAAAGGTGAAGTGACCGTCGAAGGCGAATTCGTCGGGCGGCTTGAAGGGTTCCGGTTCTCGCCGGACAAAGGCGCCGGCGGGGCAGAGGACAAGGCGATCAAATCCGCCTCGCTGCAGGCGCTGGCGGCGCAGTTCCATCTGCGGGCGGACCGGTTCTATAACGCGCCAGACACCGAGATCGACTATACCGAGCAGGGTGGCCTGATGTGGGGCGAGCACGCGGTTGGCAAGCTGGTCGCAGGCGCAGAGCCGCTGAAACCGACGGTAGAGGTCTTCGTCGACGAGACCGCCGGGCCGGACGTTGAACAAAAGGTGCAGCGTCGGCTGCAGCATTTCATCGACCGCAAGATCGCGGCGTTGTTCGAGCCGCTGCTGGCGATGCAGCGAGACGAGGCGCTGACCGGTCTGGCGCGCGGGTTCGCGTTTCGCATGGTCGAGAACCTTGGCATCCTGCCCCGCGCGGATGTGGCGCAGGAGGTCAAGGACCTCGACCAGGAGGCGCGCGGCGCGCTGCGCAAGCACGGCATCCGCTTCGGCCAGTTCACCATTTTCATGCCGCTGCTGCTGAAACCCGCGCCGACCCGGCTGCGGCTGTTGTTGTGGTCGTTGGCGCAGGGGCTGCAGGACTTCCCCGAGGCACCGCCGCCGGGGCTGGTGACGGTGCCAACGGCCAAGGACGCGCCGCAGGGTTATGACACTATGTGCGGGTATCGCGCCGCCGGGGAGCGGGCGATTCGGATCGACATGCTGGAGCGTCTGGCCGACATGCTGCGCGGAGAGGACAGCCGTGGCGGGTTCGAGGCCAAGGCGGACATGCTGTCGATCACCGGCATGACGCTGGAACAATTCGCCGACCTGATGCAGGGGCTGGGTTACAAGGCCGAGAAAGGCGAGCGCGTCAAGGTAAAGGCCGTGCCGCAGGCCTCTGATAAAAAAGCGGAAAGCACCGAAGTTAAAGTGGCGCCTGAGTCGGGCGCTGAGGCTGCTGAAGCGGCGTCCGAGGCGGCCGAAACGGCGCCTGAAGCGATTCCCGAGCCTACCCCGGAAAACGCAGAGACCGCAGCCGAAACCGAGGTCGCAGTCGACTCTGCGCCAGAGGCACCCGAGGTGCCCGACGCGATAACCGAGACCATCGCCGAGGAGGCCCCGGAGATGGAGGTATTCTATACCTTCACATGGGGGCGGCGCCCGTCCGGACGTGGCCGGGACAATCGCCGGGGCGACCAGCCGGGGCGCGGCGACCAGCAGGCCCGTGGCGGCAAATCCGGCAAACCCGGCGGACGCGGCAAGCCGCGCGGCAAGGGCGACCGGGGCAAGGGCGAACGGGGCGACGGAGGCAAACCGCAGGGCGGCAAATCTTATAGCGCCCGTCCGCCGAAGAAGGAAAAACAGATTGACCCGGACAACCCCTTTGCAGCCGCTCTGATGGGGCTGCGTGACGGGAAGTAACGGCACGTGACCGAACCGCGCCCCCGTTTGCGGCTGGACAAATGGCTGTGGCAGGCGCGGTTCTTTAAGACCCGCAGCCTGGCCGCCAAGCAAGTCAGCGGCGGCCATGTGCGGATCAACGGCCAGAAGGTGCTGAAACCGGCGCAGGCGGTGGGGCCAGGCGACGTTCTGACCTTTGTGCAGGCGCGCGCGTTGCGTGTGGTGCGGGTGGAACGGCTGGGCGAGCGCCGGGGGCCAGCCCCCGAAGCGCAAACATTGTATACGGATTTGACCGAAAAACAGGACAAGCCACCGCCAAATCCCCGCTTTGAGGGAAAGGGGCGTCCAGACAAACACCAGCGCAGGGCGCTTGATCTTTCCCGCCGGCACGGGACCGATTGACGTCTTGAAGTACCGGCGATGCTGTTCTAGCTAGTCGGTCAAACGGTGAAACGGGAAACTGACCATGACTTATGTTGTGACCGACAACTGCATTGCCTGCAAATATACCGACTGTGTAGAGGTTTGCCCGGTCGATTGCTTTTACGAAGGCGAGAACATGCTGGTCATTCATCCCGATGAATGCATCGACTGCGGCGTCTGCGAGCCCGAATGCCCCGCCGATGCGATCCGCCCCGACACCGAGCCGGACATGGACCCCTGGGTGGAGTTCAACCGCAAGTATTCGGAAATGTGGCCGGTGATCATCACCAAGAAGGACGAACTGCCCGAGGCGCAAGAGCGCGACGGCGAAACCGGTAAGCTGGACAAGTATTTCTCGGAAGCGCCGGGCGAGGGCGGCTAAGCGATTCGGGGCCCGACTGGTAGCGGCCGGTCGTGTGGAAATCAAGGGCGTCAGCGGTAACTTGCTGATATCCTTTGTGCTTTCCTATTATTACCCTACGTCGCCTTTCCGAGCGGCGCAAAATGTGCTATATTACTGTCACAAATGGTATCAACAATCCGGTGCTCCCCGAACGTATGCTTGCATGGGGGGAGGGCGATTTTCTTCGGAAACACAGCTTGTCGGGGCATTCACGATGACCCGCCGCTGTGATTTTGTCGCCTGAGACCCGCCGGTAACAAGGAAAGACCTGTATGACCAAGTCGAAGAAGCTCGAATTCCGCCCTGACGAATACGTGGTTTATCCGGCGCATGGTGTCGGCCAGATCATCTCGATCGAAGAGCAGGAGGTCGCCGGCCTTACGCTGGAACTTTTCGTGATTTCTTTTGAAAAGGACAAGATGACCCTGCGGGTGCCGACCAACAAGGCCACCGAGATCGGGATGCGGTCGCTGAGTTCGCCTGACGTGATCAGCCAGGCGATGAAGACCCTGAAGGGCAAGGCCAAGGTGAAACGCGCGATGTGGTCGCGCCGGGCGCAGGAATATGAACAGAAGATCAACTCGGGCGACCTGATTTCCATCGCGGAAGTGGTCCGCGACCTGCACCGCACCGACGACCAGCGCGAGCAGAGCTATTCCGAGCGGCAGCTTTATGAAGCGGCGCTAGAGCGGCTGACCCGCGAAGTTGCCGCCGTGTCGGGTGGCGACGAAATACTAGCGGCCAAACAGGTGGATGACGTGCTGATGTCGCGCGCCGCCTGAACGCGGTTATAATCTGAATGCAGCAAGCCGCGCCCGTCAGGGGGCGCGGTTTTTTTGTTTGAAGCGGGCGGGTTCGGCACGAAACCTCGGACCGGAAACCTGTTGCCAGCGGGCGGGGGTTGCGGGTTAGATACGGGCGTCTTTTCCGCAACTGGGGCATGATGGCGCAAACCTTCAAATCCAGGGTCAACCAGCTTTATACCGGCCATCAGCGCTACGCCGTGCGGTTCCGCTATGCGCTGATCCTGTTCGATGCGGCGACCATCCTGTTCTTTATCGCCGTCGCGGCGGTGCCGCACGGTCCTTGGCTGACCGGGATCAGCGTTAGCGTCGGCGCCCTGATCGGGGTGGACTTCCTGGCCCGTCTGTGGATTGCCCCGGACCGGAGGTTCATGTTGACGCGCGCCCATACGGTGGCCGATATCGTCGTGATCGTGTCGCTGCTGCTGGACCCGTTCCTGCACGGTAGCCTGGCCTTCCTGCGGATCCTGCGCGGGTTGCGGCTGATCCACTCTTATCACCTGATGCGCGATCTGCGGCGCGAAAGCGCGTGGTTCCGGCGGCATGAGGACGCGGTGCTGGCGGGGGTCAACCTGTTCGTTTTCGTGTTCCTGACAGCCTCGGTCGTGCATGCGTTTTTCTTCCCCCCCGGCAGCAGTGAGACGCCCTATGTCGATGCGCTGTACTTCACCGTGGCGACGCTGACCACGACCGGATTTGGCGACATCACCATGAGCGGACCGGCGGGAAAACTGTTCTCGGTCTTTGTGATGGTGGTGGGTGTCGCCCTGTTCGTGCAGCTGGCGCGGGCCATCTTCCAGCCCCAGAAGGTGCGGTATAAATGCAAGGAATGCGGGCTGTTGCGGCATGATCTTGATGCGGTGCACTGCAAGCACTGTGGCACCCGGCTGAAGATCGAGACGCCGGGGATCGAGTGAGCTCAGCCCGTGGTGGCCGCCAGCCCGCACAAAAGGGCGGCTTCGCCCAGTTGCTGCGCTGCGCCGAGCACGTCGCCGGTCTGGCCACCGATCTTGGCGCGGGCCACAAGCGCCATCGCGACGACGGCGAGCGCGGCGGCGAGCGCCGGCAGCGCGATTACCGGGCCTGCGGGTGTGGCGAGTGCCGCGCCCAGCCCCAGCGCCGCCAGGCTGACGGGCCAGCTTGGAACCCCGACACCGCGCGACAGGCCGCCATCGCGGGCGGGCGGCAGCGCGGTCATCAGAGCCGGCAGCGCGGCCCGTGACAGGGCGGCGGAGCCCAGCACGGCGGCGGGCCATGCGCCTGCCTGCAGGAGCGCGGCCAGCGCGGTCCAGCGCAGGCCGGTCACGACGACCAGCGCCAGCACGCCGTAGGTGCCGATGCGGCTGTCGCCCATGATTTTTAGCCGCCGGTCGCGGTCGAATCCGCCCCAGAGCCCGTCGGCGGTATCGGCCAGCCCGTCCTCGTGCATGGCGCCGGTGATCAGCATCTGCACCGCCAGCACCACCCCGGCTGCCAGCGGCGCGGTCAACCCTAGCGCCAGTGCCCAGTGGCCCAAGGCGCAGGCGGGCAGCGCCACCGCCAGCCCGACAAGCGGAAAGGCCCAGGCGGCGCGGGCCTGACGGGCAAAGGCGCTGGCGGGGAGGCGTGGCAAAGGCAGGCGGGTCAGCAGGACCAGGGCGACGGCCACGTCCCGCAGCGGGTTGAAGTCGTTTTTGCGCATTCCTCACCTCTCCGGGGCTTGCCGCTGACGGTCCGTTGGTTAAACACCGGGGCCAACGGTGTTGCAACGAGGCTTTACATGCTCCCTGATTTTCAAGACCTGTCCGGCTTCCGGACCCTTCTGGCGGCGGCGCCGGGCGCGGATGCAACGGCGCGGGCGGATGCGGAGGCGCGCAACAGCCAGCTGACAAAGCCGCCCGGCGCGCTTGGGCGGCTGGAGGATCTGGCGATCTGGTACGCCGGCTGGCGGGCCGACTCGCGCCCACAGGTGCGGGCACCGCAGGTCATCGTCTTTGCCGGCAATCACGGGGTTGCCGCGCGGGGGGTGTCGGCCTTTCCGGCGGCGGTGACCGAACAGATGGTACTGAATTTCCAAGCTGGCGGCGCGGCGATCAACCAGTTGGCGGCGGCGGCGGGGGCGCGGATGGATGTGCATGCGCTGGAGCTGGACCGTCCGACGGCGGATTTCACCCAAGGTCCGGCGATGAGCGAGGCGGAGTTGGTGGCGGCGTTGCGCGCGGGCTGGCAGGCGGTCGATCCGCAGGCCGATCTTCTGGTCGTCGGCGAAATGGGCATCGGCAACACAACGGCGGCGGCGGCGATCAGTCATGCGCTTTATGGCGGCGCGGCGGCGGACTGGACCGGGCGCGGCACCGGTGTGGCCGATGACGCGCTGGCGCTGAAGACGCGGGTGGTCGAAGAGGCGGTGCGGCTGCACGGCGCGGATGGGCCGGATGGGGTCGAGGTGCTGCGGTGTCTGGGCGGGCGCGAGATCGCGGCGATGGCTGGGGCGATTGCCGCGGCGCGGCAGCTGCGGATCCCGGTGCTGCTGGACGGGTTCATTTGTTGTGCGGCGGCGGCCTGCCTGGCCGGAACTCAGAGTTGCGCGTTGGATCACGCGCTGGCCGGCCACCAGAGCGCCGAGCAGGCGCATGTACGGCTGCTGGAGCGGCTGGGCAAGGCGCCGCTCTTGTCGCTGGGGCTGCGTCTGGGCGAGGGGTCGGGCGGGGCGCTGGCCATCGGTATCGTCAAGAGCGCGCTGGCGTGCCACAGCGGTATGGCGACCTTTGCCGAAGCGGGCGTGTCGGAGGGCTGAGCGGACGGCGGTTGTGGCGCTGTGGCAAGCCGAGCGCCGGGCAAGGGGGCGCTGCCCCTTCGGCCCGTCGGCCTCACTCCCGGACCAGCCCCGGGGTATTTGTCAAGGAGATGAAGGGGCTCGGCCGCGTTTCAGGGGGAGCAATGTAGTGTGGTTCGCTGCTCAGGCGGATTGCTTTTCCTCGCTTTCCTCGCCCAAGGCCAGCAGGGCCGTTTCCAATTCCTTGTCGAGCTCCTTGATCCGGTTGATGTAGGCCGCGTTTCCGCTGGCCGGGACGTTGGGGTCCCAGAGCGCGGCCAGTTCGCGCACGGCATAGCGGTCGTGGGCATAGAAGGTCTGTTCGGCTCTGGCGGCCTCGAATTCGCTGAGACCAATGTTTTCAAGTACGTAGCGCCCTGCCCTGAGCGAGCTGTCAAACATTTCCCGGACAATGTCATCGGCGCCCGCCTGATACAGCCGGTAGACGTGGTGGCGGTCGCGGGCGCGGGCGACGATATGCAGGTCGGGCCGTTCCTTGCGGGCAAAGTTGACCAGCTTAAGGGCCGCCTCCGGGTCGTCGAGCGCCACCACCAGGACCCGCGCCTTGGGCAGGCCGGCGGCCTTGAGCAATTCCGGGCGGGTCGGGTCGCCGAGGAAGCCCTTGACCCCGAAACGGCGCATCAGCTGGATCGTTTCCATGTCATAGTCCAGTACGACTGTCTTAAAGCCGCTGGCGCGCACCAGCCGGTTGACCACCTGTCCGAACCGCCCGATGCCGGCGATGATGACGGGGCCCTGTTCGTCGATTTCGTCGGCTTTGTGAACGGGGGCGTTTTCCTTGAGCCGTTTTGACAGGATGTCGTAGAGGATGAACAGCAGCGGCGTAATCAGCATGGTCAGCGCGATGACCAGCAGCAGCTTGTCCGCGACGCCGCCCGGGATCACGTGTTGCTGGCGGGAAAACGCCAGCAGGACAAAACCGAATTCGCCGGCCTGCGCCAACCCGAGGGTGAACAGCCAGTGGTCGCGCCCCTTGAGCCCAAAGGCGCGGCCAAGGAAGTAAAGCACCAGCCCCTTGGCCACGATCACCAGCAGCGCCAGACCGATCAGGTCGCCGGGGTCGCGGAGAAAGCCGCTGATGTCGATGCCGGCACCGACGGTGATAAAGAACAACCCCAAAAGCAGACCCTTGAACGGCTGAAGGTCGCTTTCCAGTTCATGGCGGAATTCGCTGTTGGCGAGAACCACGCCGGCCAGAAAAGCGCCAAGCGCGGGCGAAAGGCCGACCAGTGTCATCAGAAAGGAGATACCCACCACGATGCCCAGGGCCAGAGCGGTATACATCTCGCTCAGCTTGGCGGCGTGGATGTAGCGAAATACCGGACGCGTCAGGTAAATCCCGGCCAGCACGACGAAGGCGACGGCGGCAATGGTGATCAGAGTCACGCTCCAGCCCGGCAACCCCTCGACCAGAGACAGCCCGTCATGGTGGCCGCCGCCGTGGTCGCCGGAGACCGCCCGCCGGATCGAACCATCGTTGCTAATTTCCACCGTCAGCGGTACCGCCAGCAGCGGCACGAAGGCGAGGATCGGGATTACCGCGATGTCCTGTGTCAGCAGGACTGAGAACATCGACCGGCCGCCACCGGTTTGCATCAGGCCCTTTTCCGAAAGGGTCTGCAGCACGATGGCTGTCGATGACAGCGACAACGTCAGCCCGATCGCAAGACCCACCGACCAGGATTGCCCGGTCATCATGGCCGCCCCCATCAGGGCCAGTGTGCTGATCGTCACCTGCAGCCCGCCCAGGCCCAACAGTTTGTGCCGCATGTCCCAGAGCGCGCTCGGTTCCAGTTCGAGGCCGATCAGGAACAGCATCATCACCACGCCGAATTCCGCGAAATGCTGCAGTCCCTCGGTTTCGGCGCCGACAAGCCCCAGCAGCGGGCCGATGATCAGGCCCGCCGCCAGGTAGCCCAGCACCGAGCCCAGCCCCAGCCGCGCCGCGATGGGCACCGCGATGACGGCGGCGGTCAGGTAGATCGTGGCCTGGTAGAGAAAGGTCTCCATGAGTGGTCGGGTCCTTTGAAAAGGGGTCAGGTGGGCAGGGGGGCGTCGCGTTTCAGCTGATCCATCACGATCTGGCTTTGCACGCGGGCGACGGCGGGGTGCAGCAGGATAACTTGGTGCAGCAACACGTTCAATGCGGGCAGGTCAGCGCAATAGACGCGCAACAGGTAGTCGGCCTCGCCCGTCATGGTCCAGGCGCTGGTGATCTCGGGACGGGTTTCGACGAGGCGGGCGAAACTGCGGGCCTGATCGGGGCCGTGGGTGTGCAGGTGGACCTGTACGAAGCCCTGCACCTGCAGCCCGAGGCGTATCGGATCAAGCCGGGCCGCGTATCCCACGATGTAACCTTCGGTCTCGAGCCGCTGGCGCCGCCGCCCGGCCTGGCTGGGCGACAGGTTCAAAAGCTCGCCCAGTTCCTGTGCCGTCAGGTGGGCGTTTTTCTGCAGGGCGGCGAGCAGGCGGGTATCGGTATCATCCAGCATATGCGTGGTTTGGTCTGATTTCGTGACGATTGCGTGAATAATGCGCATAAGCTGCATGGGTTTCCATGGATAACGCGCAAAAACCGTGCGTGATATGGGGCATTCTTGCATCAGCGAACAATTGCTCAGCACCGACTGGGCCCAGACAGGAGACGCGCCATGGGACCGTTCCCGCACAATGCCCCGAAATCCGTGATCAGCGACGAGAATCCTGCCGGCACCGACGGCTTCGAATTTGTCGAATTCGCCAGCTCCGACCCGCAGGAGCTGCGCGATCTCTTTGCCCGTATGGGCTATGCGCTGACAGGGCGGCACAGGACCAAGGACATCGAGCTGTGGCAGCAGGGTGACATCACCTATCTGCTGAACGCCGAACCGGGCAGCTTTGCCGCGCGCTTCGTGAAGCATCACGGGCCCTGCGCCCCGGCGATGGCGTGGCGCGTGGTCGACGCGCAGCACGCGCTGAAATGCGCGCTGGATTACGGGGCCGAGGAATACAAAGGCGCCGACAAGACGCTCGACGTGCCGGCGGTGATCGGCATTGGCGGCTCGCTGCTCTACTTCGTCGAC
>JBFHMM010000148.1:0-9996 GCA_041594355.1 Paracoccaceae bacterium
AGATCCAGCCCGGATTTCTTCAGAAAGGCCTGGCGGTTCTCGACATAACGGCCCATCGTCCTCTGCCGCAAGTCCAGGTCCAGCGTTCCGACCTTGTGCCCCAGGCGCGCCAGCGCCGAGGCCACGTGCATCGACACGGTGGACTTGCCCGCCCCGCCCTTTTCATTGCCGACAACGATGATATGCGCCATGCCCAATCCCTTTCGCCGTGATTTCCACACGGTATTGTTGTCGGTACTATATTTAGTGGTTGGCCGCTTGAAAAGAACGGCAGGCGGACAAACCCGGCGGCAATGGCACTTTTGTCGCGCTTTGGCCAGCGATCAGCTCCGCGCCAGGTGGGCGGAATCGAAAGCGCCGCCCCCAAAGGGAGCGGCGCGGTCTTGCCCAAAGGCAGGTGGCTTCAGAAGCCCAGGCCTTCGTATTTCTTCTTGAACTTGGACACGCGGCCGCCGGTGTCCATCAGGCGGGCGCCGCCGCCGGTCCATGCCGGGTGCACCGACGGATCAATGTCGAGCGACATCTGGTCGCCTTCCTTGCCCCAGGTGGATTTCATCTGAATCACGGTGCCGTCGGTCATCTTGACGTCGATCAGGTGGTAGTCGGGGTGAATGTCTTTTTTCATCAGTCCGCTCCTTACGCTTCCGCGCCCGAAGATTTGGGCTTGTAGTGGGAATCTTCTGCGATCCGGGCCGACTTGCCGCGACGCGAGCGCAGGTAGTACAGCTTGGCGCGGCGAACGCGGCCACGGCGGACAACGGTGATGCTGTCAATGTTGGTCGAGTGCAGCGGGAATACACGTTCCACGCCTTCGCCAAAGCTGATCTTGCGAACGGTGAACGAACCCGCAATGCCGCTGCCGTTCTTGCGGCTGATGCAGACGCCTTCGTAGTTCTGCACCCGCGAACGCGAGCCTTCGGTCACTTTGTAGCCGACACGGATCGTGTCGCCTGCTTTGAAATCGGGGATGTCTTTCCCCAGGGCGGCAACTTGCTCCGCCTCCAGCTGTGCGATCAGGTCCATCGCAACGTCTCCTATATGCTCGTGGTTGATCCACGAAGTTTGCGCGTCCCGAGAGCTCTCGGCCTTCTTCCGGGTCTGCCTTGGGCTATTGCCGGGCACCCGCCAGAGGTCAGTCCGTCCGTTCCTTGTCCGGTGATCCGCCGCCGCGCGCTTTTGGGCCGAAGAAAGCCGCAACACGCCAGATGACAACAGATCACACGCCCGGAGCCACCTGTGTGATTCCAAGCATGGCGTGCTTTAGGGGAAATAGGCGGGTGGATCAAGGGGGCGTGCGCCGGCCCCGGCGGTTTCGGGCGGCGGTCACTGCTTGCGCAGCAGATCGCCAAAGAAATTGATGCCCCGGCCGAGGTTTGCCACCGAAAGCCGTTCGTTGATGCCGTGAAATCGCTCCAGATCGTGGCCTTCGATCTTGAACGGGTTGATCCGGTAGGCGGCGTCGGCCGCCGTGGCATAGTGGCGGGCATCCGTGGCGGCGATGGTCAGGCCGGGCACCGTGGCCAGCGGGCCAAAGGCGGCTAGGATCGAGGCCTCGATGTCCTTGTAGCCCTGCGCCTGCGATGACGAGACCGGCGAGGCCGAGCTGGCGAAACCGGGCGCGTGGCGGACTTCGATCTCCGGATCGTCGATCGTCTCGCGCACATGCGCCACGACGTCCTCAATGCTGTCGCGAGGGTGCAGCCGGAAGTTGATGGTCGCCGTCGCCTGCGTCGCCAGCACGTTCTCCTTGGTGGATCCCGTCAGCATCGTCGGGGCGGTCGTCGTGCGCAGCATGGCATCGGTCGAGGGTGCCGCCGACAGGATGCGTTCAAGCAGCGGTTCGGTCAGCCAGCGATTGGCAAAGGCCACGCGTTGGCCCAGCGGGAAGTACCGCCCAAGCGCATCAAAGAATTCGTCCGAAACACCGGTCAGCCCGCCGGGCACCGGATTGGCCTGCAGCCGTTCTACCGCGCGGGCGATGCGGCCCACTGCGGTCACGCGCGGCGGCATCGACGAATGCCCGCCCGCCGATTTCGCCACCAGTTCCAATGTGAGATAGCCCTTTTCGGACAGGTTGATGCTGGCGACCGGCTGATCCAGTCCGGGGATGATCTTGTCCAGCACGAACGATCCCTCGTCCAGCGCCCAGGCCAGCCGGATCCCCTGCGCGGTCAGGTGTTCGGCCACCGCCTTGGCCCCGTCTCCGCCGATTTCCTCGTCACCGCCAAAACTGAAATACACCGTGCGTTTCGGGGTGAACCCATCCGCGATCAGTTTTTCTGCGGCGGTCATCATCGCCACCAGCGCGCCTTTGTCGTCCAATGTACCGCGGCCCCAGACAAAGCCGTCGGATATCACACCGCCAAACGGCGGGTGGTCCCATTTCCCGAGCGACCATGGAGCCACCGGCACCACGTCGTAGTGGGCCGCCAGCAGCACAGGCTGCAGGCGGTCGTCGCTGCCCTGCCATATATACAGCGGCGTGTTCGGCGCGAGAATCTCGCGCGTCATCGTGGCGTTGACCCGTGGATAGGTGGTCTCGACAAAGCGCACGAAGGCGGGAAAATCAGGGCGGCTCAGATCGTCTGAAACCGTCCGAAAGGTTACCGCCTCGGACAATGTCCGGGCCGCCGCGTCGACGTCCGCGCCCAGATCAACAGGCTCGGCCTGAATGATCGCCGCAGGTTTGTACCGCATCGTGTTCACGGTCAGAACGGTGGTCAAGGCTACGACCAACAGCAGAAGGCCTGCCAGAATGCGCTTGATGATCCGTCCCATGGTGCCCTCGTTCTCTTGCGGAGTCACGCCCATGATGCCGTGCGATCATGTTACTGTCGCCAATGACCTGGCGTTAGCTGGGGTCACGGTTCCTGTCGCGGGCTGTGTAGCGGGCCCACAGGTCGGGGCGACGCGCCTCGGTGATCCGTTTCGACTGTTCATGGCGCCACTCGGCGATCTTGCCGTGATGTCCCGACATCAGGATCTCGGGAATCGAGCGGCCCTGCCACTCGGCGGGTCGGGTATATTGCGGGTGCTCCAATAGGCCAGAGGCAAAGCTCTCCTCCTCAGTCGAGGCCGCATTGCCCAACACGCCGGGGATCAGCCGAACCGTTGCGTCGATCATCGCCTGCGCCGCGATCTCGCCACCGGTCATCACGAAATCGCCGAGGCTGACCTCCTGAATACCGTAGTGCTCCAAAACCCGTTCATCGACCCCTTCGAACCGCCCACATAACAGCGTTACCCCGTCCGCGCGCGCCAGATTCTGCATCAGGGCCTGATCCATCGGCCGGCCGCGGGGGCTGAGATAGATCAACGGCCAATTGCCCCGCACGCCGCGCATCGACGTCTCGATCGCATCGCCCAGCACGTCCGGGCGCAGCACCATACCGGCCCCGCCGCCTGCCGGCGTGTCATCGACATTGCGGTGCTTGCCGACTCCAAACCGGCGCAGGTCGATGGTTTCCAACTGCCACAACCCCTGCTGCAACGCCTTGCCGGTCAGGCTTTCGCCTAGCACACCGGGAAAAGCGGTCGGGAACAGGGTGATCACCTTGGCTTTCCAGACGCCATGCAGGTCCGGTGTCGGCGTAATCAGTTCGCGCGGGGTCAGCGTCGGGCGGATGGTTTTGCGACCCAGCGATCTCGATGGGGTCTTGGGGGTATCGGTCACCTGATCTCTCCTGATGCGTCGGCGCGGGCTGAGGCTGTATGCGCGCGGCGGCGGGTCCAGTGCAAGGGCTAGGGCGCCTTGGGCGGGAGGGCGCGTTTCGCGGCGGCAAGGCTGCGGTCGTCCAGCTCGCTGCGGTTGATCTCCAGCAGCGCGGCCAGCCGGTCCGCTGACGGGCGGGTATTGGCGGGCGGCTGCGGGCGCAGCTCCCGTCGTACGGCCTCCGGCAGGCCGACCACGTCCAGCAGCGGATCCAGCGGACCCAGCGCGCGATCGCCGCTGGCCTCCAGCGCGGCGCGATGGACCGGCCATGGCGCGACCGCAGCGGAAATCAGGTCGACCACCCCGTCCAGATCCGCCGACGCGCCATACCGCGCCGCATAGTCCCCGGCGTCCAGCGTCATCCGTGATGCCGCCAGATGCTGGGCGTGGCAACTGGCCAGCCAGGGCTGCGCGGCGCGGGTGGAGAAATAGAACACCATTTCGGCACCAGGCAGCACGGCCTCGATGGTCTCTGCCAGACCGCGCATCAAGGCGGGCGCGGCCCGGTAATCCCTCAGCCCGTGGCGGCCGGGCATATGACCCGCCAGGTCCTCCGAAGCCAGCAGCAGCGGTCGCGGATCGGTCGCGCCCCAGCCTTCGGCCAGCTGCGCGATCTCGTATTGGAACAGCGCCAGATCCAGCGCATCGCCGCTGGCGGAATAGCCGCGCGCGGCCTCGCAGGCGGCCACCATGCGCGGTCGCAGCAGGACCCGCAAATGCGGTTTCAGCATCGCCCGATTCCGCCGCAGCGCCTGTTGCACGGTCGTGGTTCCTGTCTTGTGAAACCCGGCATGCAGGATCACCCGCATCACTGCACCGCGCTCCGGCGCGCCACCTCGACCAGCTCGGCGGCCCGGGCCAGCTCGGGCCGCTGTCGCAGGTCATCGGTGCCCGGCAGCAGGTACAGCGGTGCGTTAAACCCCCTTGCGCCGATCCGCTCCTCCAGCCGATGCACGATCGTATCCAGCGTGCCATAGCTGACGTCTTTTGGTAGGTCCCAGAGCGCGGTGACCGCCTCCAGAACCGCCTCGTTGACCTCCGGATTGTCTCCCGGCCCCGCTACGTCGCTGGGGTCAAAGGAGGCGCCGCGCTCAATCGACGTCAGCGCCTCGTTCAGCAGCAGCGACATCTGCGCGTCCTGCGGTCCGTTCACATGCCGCCAGACCAGCAGGACCGCCCCGAACCCGGTCAACAGCAACGGCAGCCAAAGCGGCGCGGGCAAATGTCCCAGCAGCAGTGCCAGCATGAGGCCGAGCGCAAAGACTACGGCCACCACAACGACCTGCGTGGACGCCAACAGGCCAAGGAAGACCGGCATCGCCAGGCTGCCGCGCGTCTCGGCCTTGCCGGGCATCAGCTGCGCCAGCAAGAACATCGCCGCCAGCGCGCCGGGCAATGCCAGCGGCGCCTGCATCCAACCGGCCAGCAGCGGCCCGGCATAGAGCGGCAGCGCCATCACCAGCAGCCCCGACCGCTCGTAGCGGCGAAACATTAAAACAGCCCGTCGGGCGGGTCGATGATGATGCGCCCGGATGCCAGATCGACGGTTGGAACCGCGGCCAGGGTAAAGGGCAGCAGGACCGTGGTTTTCAATCCCGGTCCGTGGATTTCCAGCAGGTCGCCCGCGCCGTGGTTCAGCACCGCGCGTACCTCGCCCAACGCGGTGCCGCCGGTATCCAGCACCTGCAGCCCGATCAGGTCGGCGTGATAATATTCGTCGTCCGGCAGCGACGGCAGCCGGTCACGGGGCGCGAACAGGCTGACCCCGCGCAGCGCGTCGGCGTCTTCCTTGGTCAGCACTCCGCCCAGCCGAGCGACAAAACCGTTCTTGGCGGACCCGGTCAGCTGAACCGAAAAGCTGCGGCAGCCGTCTTCGGTGGACAGCGGCGCATAGGCCTCGATGTCCTCGGGCTCGGCACAGAAGCTCTTCAGCCGCACCTCGCCGCGCACGCCAAAGGCGCCTGCGATGGCGCCGACACAGACCATTTCATTCATTGGTTCACTTCCTGTCACAGAACCCTGATGCGTCGATGCGCCCGCCGGCGTCAAGGCAGGAGTCCTTGTGCATGAACTCTTTGATCCAGCATCCGCCAGCCACGCCCTGCACAAAATCGGCACAGACAAGCACGACCCGCAAAACCGCTACCCCGAGATAAAAAGGGCAGGCCAGAAGGGATCCGGCCTGCCCGCAAGTTGCTGTTTCAGCCTCGGCTGGCAGGCCGGGTTTACTCGGCGGTTTCTTCTGCCGGTGCGGCAGCGGCTTCGGCGTCTTCTGCTGCCTTGGCGGCCTTCTCCTCGGCGCGTTCCTTGGCCTTGGTGCCGGGCTCACCCTTCTTGGGGTTGTTGCGCTCGGCCTTTTCGCGGACACCGGCGGCTTCCAGCATACGGGCAATCCGGTCGGTGGGCTGGGCGCCCTGGCTCAGCCAATACTGCACGCGCTCCATGTCCATTTTCACGCGCTCTTCGCTGTCTTTCGGCAGCAGCGGGTTGTAGGTGCCCAGTTTCTCGATGAACCGGCCGTCGCGGGGCATCCGCGAATCGGCCGCCACGATGCGGTAAAAGGGGCGTTTCTTGCTGCCACCACGGGCAAGACGGATTTTCATAGCCATTGTTGTGTTCTCCTTTGAATGGCGGTGTGGCGGTGGGGCGAAACCCCACCCTACGGTCGTCGCGTAGGGTGGGGGTCCAGCCCACCGTCAGTTTTGGTGTTTCTTGTGGTGCTGAATCACTTCAGCGATGATGAAGTTCAAAAAGTTCTTGGCGAATTCCGGGTCCAGATCGGCCGCTTTCGCCAGGTCTTCGAGCCGTGCGATCTGGCGCGCCTCGCGCGCCGGATCGGACGGGGGAAGGTCGTGTTCGGCTTTTAGCCGGCCCACCGCCTGGGTGTGCTTGAACCGCTCGCCCAGAGTATAGACGAGGATCGCATCCAGCCGGTCGATGCTTTCGCGGTGCTCCTTCAGCACCTCGGCGGCGCGGGTTGCAGGGTCAGTCAATGGCCCATCCTTTCGGTTTGAACAGCGGGTCCTGATAGTGGCTGATTTCCATCTCGATGCCATGGGCCAGCTGTGTGCCCTTCAACTCGGCCGGCGTGGGGTGGCGATAGACCGCGTCGTTGCCGTCGATGGTGGGCGCATCATGGTCCTTTTTCGCGCCCAACCGTTCGGCCAGCCGGATCGAATCCAGGTTTTTCGGGTCGATATAGCTCACCGCCCTCTCCCAGCCGCGTTCGCGGTAGAAAAACCGCCGCGCCGCGTCGACCGCCTCCAGCGCATAGCCGTGGCCGGCGGCCTCCGGCCAGATCACCCAGGCCAGTTCCTTTTCCGGCCAGCGCGCCGGCATCCAGCCGCCCGCCATGCCATAAGTTTCGTCGGTGTCCTTGTCATGGATCATCCACATGCCATAGCCGCGGATCTGCCAATGCCCAATCTCGGCGGCATAAAGCATCCACGCTTCGTAGGCGTTCAGCGGCCCGCCCATGAACCGGGCGCGGTAGCTGGTGAACGTGGCCTTGAAATCGGGGTAATCCTCGGCCTCGGGGCCGCGCAGCACAAGGCGTTTGGTCTCGATGACGGGAATGTTCCTTGGCATCAGGCGGCCTCCGTCCTGGGGTGGCGGTAGATGTGGCAGGCGTGGCCAATGACCTCTCCCTCCCGTTCGAAACGGGCGCCAAGACGCTCGGCCAGCCGTAGCGAGCGGCTATTGGCCGGATCGATGTATGAGATCACCCCGTCCAGCCCCATGGTCACGCCATGCGCACGGGCGGCGGACACTGCCTCAAAAGCGATGCTCTTGCCTTCGGACGCTGCATAGATGTGCCATCCCAACTCTGGTTCGTTCCAACCGTCATTGTAGATAAAGCCGCACTTGCCCAAGGGCGCCTTTGTGGCGCGATCCGAGATTGTCCAGAACCCGTACCCGCGCAGGGCCCAGTGACCATACTGCCCCAACAGGCCTTTCCAGCTGTTCCAGCGGTCCTGCGGGCCGCCAACAAACTGTGACCGGTCGCTGGCCATGAACGACGCGTGCGCTTCGAAATCGCTTTCGCGTGGGCCGCGCAGGATCAGACGCTCGGTCTCGATCACCGGGATGGGCAGGGTGAAGGCGGTCATGCGTAAGCCTCCACGCCGCCATTGACCAGCGTGTCGGGCGCCGGGTGGCGGTAGACATGCATGAACCCGTGGCGTTCATGGGTGAAATCGCCGTCATGCCGGGCGCCCAGGCGGGTCGCCACGGCGGCCGAGCCGGTGTTGTCGGGCTTGACCAGGCTGATGGCGGTGGTCCAGCCGAGAATGTCATAGGCATAGGCGCGCGCCGCCTCGCCGGCCTCGGTGGCATAGCCCCGGCCCTCGAACCCGTTAAACAGATCCCAGCCGATTTCCGGTTCGGGCCAGCCTTCGGGCTCAAAGAGGCCAACCATGCCCACGATGTCGCCGCCATCGCGGGTCTCGATGGTCCAGCGCCCGAAACCTTTGAGCGTCCAGTGCCCGATCTCCATCGCCAACATCCGCCAGCTGAGTTCGGACGAAAGCGGCCCGCCGACGAAATCGGCGCGCGGGCTGGCGTAGAACGCGGCAAAAGCGTCGAAATCTTGTGCGCCGGGCCCGCGCAGGATCAGCCGTGAGGTTTCAAGCGTCGGTATCGCGATCATCAGGCCAGCCCCCGCAGATCGTGCACGATCACCACGTCACCGGGGTCATCGCCCGGCGCGTCCGGGTCGATCACCCCGCCCAGCCGCTTGCCCAGGGCGATCGAGCGGCTGTTGCGCGGATCGATGATGTTGATCAGCCGGTCCCAGCCGCAGCTGCGGCGCGCCCAGAGCATTACTGTGCGGGCGGCCTCGGCGGCATAGCCCTTGCCTTCGGCCTGCGGCACCACGAACCAGCCCAGCTCCGGGCCGGGGTAACCGTCGGGCTGGTAGATGCCCACCTCGCCGACATAGGCACCGGTGGCGCGATCCTCGACCCCGAAGGGGCCGTAGCCGCGCAGGGTCCAGAGCGCCACGTCGCCTGCCCAGACCCGCCAGGCCTCCCGGCGCGGCATCCGTCCCCGCTCGTACACCGACCGCTCCGACGCAAAGAACGCCGCCCAGTGCTCGAAATCGTCGAGCTTGGGCGCGCGCAGCGTCAGCCGTTCGGTGGTCAGGGTGGGGATGGCGATGGTCATGCGGTCAGCGCGCCTTTGCCAGCGGCGGGACGCGGGGCAGGGGACGGGGGCCTCCGGCGGGAGTATTTGGAAAGAGATGAAACCATGGGTGTCACTTCTTCTTGCCGAAGCCGCTGAGGCCGGGGGGCAGGCCCATGCCGCCACCGAGGCCGGGCAGGCCGCCGGGCATGCCCTTGCCCATCTGTTTGGCGGCTGCTTCCAGCGCCTTGGGGTCCATTCCGGCAGCGAGGTCATCGGGCGAGGGGCCGCCCTTGCCGAACATGCCGGACATGGCCTGTTTCAGCATCTTGCCTTTGCCCATCCTGCCCATCTTTTTCATCATGTCGCCCATCTGACGGTGCATCTTCAGAAGCTTGTTGAGATCGGACACCTCCATGCCTGCCCCTGCCGCGATGCGTTTCTTGCGGCTGGCCTGAAGCAGCTTGGGATTGGCGCGTTCCTTCTTGGTCATCGACTGGATCAGGGCGATCTGGCGTTTCAGCACATTGTCGTCAAAGCCGGCCTCTTCGACCTGCTTGGCCATTTTGCCCATGCCCGGCATCATCGACATCATGCCTTCCATGCCGCCCATCTTCTGCATCTGTTCCAGCTGCATCTTCAGGTCGTTCATGTTGAACTGACCCTTGGCCATGCGGCGCATCATCTTTTCGGCCTGTTCGGCCTCGATGGTCTCCTGGGCCTTTTCCACCAGCGCCACGATGTCGCCCATGCCGAGGATACGGCCGGCGATGCGCTCGGGTTCGAAGGTTTCGAGCGCGTCCATCTTCTCGCCGAGGCCGACGAATCGGATCGGCTTGCCGGTGACCGCGCGCATCGACAGGGCGGCGCCGCCGCGCCCGTCGCCGTCCATGCGGGTCAGCACGACACCGGAGATGCCGATCTTGGTGTCGAATTCCTCGGCCACTTCGACGGCGACCTGGCCGGTCAGTCCGTCGACCACCAGCAGGGTTTCGCGCGGGTCGACGACATTGCGGACGTCCTCGACCTCCTGCATCAGGACCTGGTCGATGTGCAGCCGGCCGGCGGTGTCCAGCATATAGACGTCGTAGCCGCCCAGAGCGGCCTGCTGCTTGGCCCGTTTGGCGATATCGACGGGTTTCTGCCCCGGCACGATCGGCAGG
>JBFHMM010000149.1:0-9885 GCA_041594355.1 Paracoccaceae bacterium
GGCACCGTATGCGCCCCGCAGGTATCGCCGATCAGCAGGCTGTCGCACTGGGTATAGTTGCGCGATTCCTTGGCTTTGGGGTGCATCGACACAAGTCCGCGATAGGTGTTCTGCGCCTTGCCGGCGCTGATCCCCTTGGAGACGATGCGCGACTTGGTGCGCTTGCCCAGGTGCACCATCTTGGTGCCGGTATCGGCCTGCTGCATGTTGTTGGCGATGGCGATGGAATAGAACTCGCCCTGGCTGTCGTCGCCGCGCAGGATGCAGCTGGGGTATTTCCAGGTCACCGCCGAACCGGTTTCGACCTGAGTCCACATCACCTTGGCCCGGTCGCCCCGGCAATCGGCGCGCTTGGTGACAAAGTTGTAGATGCCGCCCTTGCCGTTCTCGTCGCCCGGATACCAGTTCTGGACGGTGGAGTATTTCACCTCGGCGTCTTCCTCGACGATGATCTCGACCACCGCCGCGTGCAGCTGGCTGGTGTCGCGCTGGGGCGCCGTGCAGCCTTCCAGATAGGAGACGTAGCTGCCCTTGTCGGCAATGATCAGCGTGCGCTCGAACTGGCCGGTGTTCTCTGCGTTGATGCGGAAGTAGGTCGACAGCTCCATCGGGCAGCGCACGCCCGGCGGCACATAGACAAAAGAGCCGTCGGAAAAGACCGCGCTGTTCAGCGTCGCATAGAAGTTGTCGCTGACCGGCACGACCGAGCCCAGGTACTTCTTCACAAGCTCCGGATGCTCCTTGATCGCCTCGGAAATTGAGCAGAAGATCACGCCCGCCTTCTTCAGCTCGGCCTGGAAAGTGGTGCCGACGGAAACGGAGTCGAATACCGCGTCCACGGCCACTTTGCGGCCCTCGGCGGGGGCGTTCTCGGCCCCCTCGACCCCGGCCAGGATCAACTGTTCCTTCAGCGGAATTCCCAGCTTTTCATAGGTCGCCAGCAGCTTGGGGTCGACCTCGTCCAGCGATTTGGGCTTGACCTCCATCGACTTGGGCCGGGCATAATAATACTGGTCCTGAAAGTCGATCTCGGGGTAGTCAACCATCGCCCAGTCGGGCTCTTTCTTCTGCAGCCAGCGATCATAGGCTTCCAGACGCCAGTTGGTCATCCATTCCGGCTCGCCGTTTTTGTCCGAGATCAGCCGCACGATGTCCGGCGTCAGCCCCTTGGGGGCGTATTCCATCTCGATGTCGGTTTCCCAGCCGTATTTATAGGCGCCGCCGACCTCGCGCACCGCATCGACCGTTTCCTGATCGACGCCCTCTTTCGCCTGGCTTTCCTTTGCCGGGCTCTGGTCCAATGCGGCCATGTCGTTTTCTCCTGACCTCACGCCGCGCGGGCGCGATGTTTCTTTTCTTTCTCCAGCCACGCCTCGGCAAAGCGCAGCACCTCGTCTTTTGACGTCTGCGGCCCCAGCGATACCCTAATCGCACTGGCCGCCGTCGCCTCGTCATATCCCATCGCCGTCAACACCCGGCTGGCGCGGACCTTGCCGCTGGAACAGGCCGACCCGGCGCTGATCGCATACCCCGCCAGATCCATCTGCATGACCTGCGTTTCCCCTTTCCACCCCGGTGTCGCAAAACACAAGGTGTTGGGAAGCCGCAGTGAGTCTTTCCCGACAAAAATAGTCTCTTTTGCGGAAGCCTCAATAGATGATTCTAGAATATTTCTAATTTCCGCGACCCGCTCCCAGACACCCTCCGAAAGATCCCGCGCCGCTGCTTCAGCTGCGGCGCCGAACCCCGCGATTCCAATGGTGTTTTCGGTGCCGGATCGGCGCCCCATCTCCTGGCCGCCGCCCCTGATCTGCGCCGCCAGTTCGGTACCGCGCCGCATTACCAGGGCGCCGACCCCCTTGGGGCCGCCCAGTTTGTGCGCCGAAATCAGCGCCATGCCGCAGCCCAGCCAGTTAAACGCAACGGCCAACTTGCCAAAGGACTGGGTCGCATCCACCACGGCCAGCCCCTGCGGCAGGTCCTGAATCACCCCGGTCTCGGAATTGGCCATCTGCAGGGCCGTGTGCGCGGGGTCGTTCACCGTCACCCTGCCGGCCCCGTCGACCTCCAACACCTCGGACACCCAGGCGCGCACCGCGTCATGCTCCACTTCCGCGCCCATCAGCCCGCGCCCGGCGCAAGCGAGCGCCGCCGCCTCGGTGGCGCTCGAGGTAAACACCACATCGGCCCCGTCAGCGCCAAAGGCCGTGGCCACCTGCGCCCGCGCCCGCTCCACCAGAGCCTTGGCCGCACGCCCCTCCGCATGGACACTCGACGGGTTGCCGGCCACATCCATCGCCGCGATCATCGCCGCGCGCGCCTCCGGCCTGAGCGGCGTGGTGGCGTTGTGATCCAGATAGACCCGCGTCACCCCCGCCCCCGTATCATCTCTTCCAACATACTCCGGGGAGTGAATGCACCCTTGGCCCAGAGGGCGGCAGCCGCCCCCTGCCGCCTGCCCCGAGACCCGGTCATTCGGCGTCCACCACGGAAAACAGCCCCGGCACCGCCGGACAGGGCGCCAGATCGTTCTCGATCACGTCCGAAAGCCGGGTCTGGTGCAGATAGACATAGACATGGGCGCTCAGCCCTTCCCAAAGGCGGTTGGTCAGCGACTGCGCCCGGCTGCCCGAGGAGGCTCCCGATACGCCAGGCCCCTTGTGCATGGCGTCCACCGTTTCATCGACGGCCGCCAGCACATCGACCACCCGGATTTCCGAGGTTGGCCGCGCCAGCCGATACCCGCCACCCGGTCCCCGGACCGAAGCCACCAGCTGCGCCCGGCGCAGCTTTACAAACAACTGTTCCAGATAGGGCAGCGAAATGTTCTGGCGCTGCGAAATCTCCCCCAGCGTGACCAGCGTGTCCTGGGGCTGCAACGCGATATCGGCCAGCGCCACCATCGCATATCGGCCTTTTGTTGACAGCTTCATCCGCTTGCTCCCTTTAGCCGATAAAAACGCGACATTATTGACCTCTTGCGCTGCAATGCGTATCTCCGCCTGACAGCGTCGGTGCCATTGCCTGCGCGCCCGCCAATTAGAACCGTTCTAAGGTGCCCGAGGGAACTCGTCAAGATTTCCACCCCGTGCACCTCCCGAAAAACAGACAGGACCACCGCCCCCATGCCCGAGGTCATCTTTCCCGGACCCGAAGGCCGCCTTGAAGGCCGCTATCATCCGCAAAAAGAAAAAGACGCCCCCATTGCAATCGTGCTGCATCCGCATCCGCAGTTTGGCGGCACAATGAACAACAAGGTCGTCTATAACCTGCACTACGCCTTTTACAACATGGGTTTCACCGTGCTGCGGTTCAATTTCCGCGGGGTCGGGCGCAGCCAGGGCGAATACGATCAGGGGATCGGCGAGCTGAGCGATGCGGCCTCGGCGCTGGATTACCTGCAGTCGATGAACAACAACTCGAAACACTGCTGGGTTGCGGGCTTTTCCTTTGGTGCCTGGATCGGGATGCAGCTGTTGATGCGGCGGCCCGAGATCACCGGTTTCATCAGCGTATCGCCCCCGGCGAACATGTATGACTTCTCGTTTCTCGCGCCCTGCCCCTCCTCGGGTCTGATCATAAACGGCGGCGCCGACCGGGTCGCGCCGCCCGCCGACACGGTGGCGCTGGTCAACAAGCTGCACGAGCAAAAGGGCATCACCATCACCCATCAGGAAGTAGAGGGTGCGGACCATTTCTTTCAGGATCCCTATATGGACACGCTGATCGGATCTGTCTCGGATTACGTGAAGCGCCGCCTGACCGAGACCAGCCGCTGATGTCCGGCACGATCGACGATCTGGCCGGGAAACTGGCCCAGGACACGATGGACGTGATGGACGAGACCGGACAGGACCGGCTTTTTGTCGAGGTGGGCAACGTTCTGGCGGCGGCCTCGCAATCGCTGGAGGAAGCCTATCTGACGGAGGTGCGCGTCCGTCTGGCCGAGCGCACCGCGCGGCGGTTCCTGGCCAAGAAGCTGGCCGATGCCCGGGCCAAGAACGCGCCGCCGTCGGAAGGCTGATGGAACGGCTGGATGCGCAGGTCGCCTTCCTTCGGGAAGCGGACAAGCTGAAATCTGTGCTGCGGGCATCGCGACTGATCAGTGACAACCGGTTCGAAAACTCGGCCGAGCACAGCTGGCACGTGATGCTTTACGCGCTGGTGCTGGCCGATCAGGCCGGGCCGGAGGTGTCCATCGCGCGGGTTCTGAAAATGTTGCTTCTGCACGACATCGTCGAGATCGACGCCGGCGATAACCCGATTCACGGGCAGGTCGACCGCGCCGCGCAGGAGGCCGCGGAACTGGCCGCCGCCGACCGGCTGTTCGGGATGCTGCCCGTGGATCAGCGCGACGCCTTTCGTGCGATCTGGGACGAATTCGAGGCCGCCGAAACCCCCGACGCGCAATTCGCCAAGGCCATCGACCGAGTGCAGGTGCCGATCACCAACATGGCCAACGGCGGCGGCACCTGGGTCGAATACGGGGTGAGCATGGATCAGATGGACAGCCGCGTGGGCGCCCCCGTGGGCCGGGGCGCGCCGGGGATCTGGGCCTGGCTTCGGCCTCAGCTGGTTGCGTTTTTCAGGAAAGCCGGTCTGGAGTAAGCGGCAGCGCCTGTTTCAGATCCTCGGGGATCGGGGTGGATTTTCGAGTGTCGATGTCCATCAGAACTGTTTTCCAGCGCGCTGCGAACATCGGCACTCCATCCTCTGCCATAGTCATATGGACAAAGGTCGCCGAGCTGCGGCCGAATTCGGCGACGCCGACCGTGACGGTGATCACCTGACCCTCAAGCACGTCGGCGAGAAAATCGCTCGCATGATGCACCCGGGGAAAGGACAGCCGCCGCCCGTCGCGGGTGGCCCAGGCGGGTCAGCCAATGGCGTCCTGCATCTTGAACCCGGCGGCGTGCGGGCAGCGAAGTACCGCGACATGTTCATGTGCACCAGCGCGTCGCACTCCATCGCGCCGATGATCATACGCTTTTCATACATGCCCGTTATATTCACTCTTTGGCCCCCTTCGATGCAACCGGCCGCCAGAGTCCGGCAAGCACTGGCCCGGCCTCGCGACTTTTCGGTATACATACGTATACATTGCTGTCGAGTGGCCGCCGCATGGGGTAAGCTAGGGTCAAATTCCGACTCGTCCCACCAAAAGGAGCCCGAGGTGACCAAGATCAAAGTGGACAACCCGATTGTCGAAATGGACGGCGATGAAATGACCCGGATCATGTGGCAGTTCATCAAGGACAAGCTGATCCTGCCCTATCTGGACCTGGACCTGCTCTATTACGATCTGGGGATCGAAGAACGAGACCGCACCGACGACCAGATCACCGTGGAGGCGGCCGAGAAGATCAGGGAGGTTGGCGTCGGCATCAAATGCGCCACCATCACCCCGGACGAGGCACGGGTGGAGGAGTTTGGCCTGAAAAAGATGTGGCGCAGCCCAAATGGCACCATCCGCAACATCCTGGGCGGTGTGGTGTTCCGTCAGCCGATCATCTGCCGCAACGTGCCCCGCCTGGTGCCCGGCTGGACCAATCCCATCGTGGTCGGCCGCCATGCTTTTGGCGACCAGTACAAGGCCACCGATTTCCATTTCCCCGGCAAGGGGCAGCTGACAATGAAATACGTGGGCGAGGACGGCACCGAGATCGAGAAGATCGTCTATGACGCGCCGTCGGCCGGGGTTTTTATGGGCATGTACAACCTCGACCAGTCGATAATAGACTTCGCCCGCGCCTCGATGAACTATGCGCTGAACATGGGCTGGCCGCTGTATCTCTCGACCAAGAACACCATCCTCAAGGCCTATGACGGACGGTTCAAGGATCTGTTCCAGCAGGTCCACGACGAGGAATTCGCCGAGAAGTTCAAAGAGGCTGGAATCTGGTACGAACACCGGCTGATCGACGATATGGTCGCCTGTGCGCTGAAATGGAACGGCAAATTCGTCTGGGCCTGCAAGAACTACGACGGCGACGTGCAGTCCGACACCGTTGCGCAGGGCTTTGGCAGCCTCGGCATGATGACCAGCCAGCTGATGACGCCGGATGGCCGGATCGTGGAGGCCGAGGCCGCCCACGGAACCGTGACGCGCCACTACCGGCAGCACCAGAAGGGCGAACAGACCTCGACCAATTCCATCGCCTCGATCTATGCCTGGACCGGCGGGCTGAAGCATCGCGCCAAGCTGGACGGCAATGTCGCGCTGCGGGCCTTTGCCGAAACGCTGGAACGGGTGATCGTGCAGACGGTGGAATCGGGTCACATGACCAAGGATCTGGCGCTGCTGGTGGGCCCCGATCAGGGGTGGCTGACCACCATGGGGTTCCTCGAAAAGGTCGACGAGAACCTCAACAAGGCGCTGGCGGGCTAGGCGCCGGCCGGAGCGTAGGGTTTCACCCCTCCGCGCCCGCGCGCTTGGAGCCTGCCCCGGACCGCGCTTCGGGCCAAGAGACTGAGACCACCAAACGCGCCGGAGGCTTGATGACGCTCCATTACCTTTACCTGTTCCTTGCCGTCGCCGCCGAGACCATCGGCACCACCGCCCTGCAGGCCAGCCAGCAGTTCACCCGGCTGGGGCCTTCGGTCATTGTGGTCGTCGGCTATGGGCTGGCGTTTTATTTCATGTCGCTGACCCTGCGCGCCATGCCGGTCGGGATCGTCTATGCGATCTGGTCCGGGCTGGGCATCGTGCTGATCGCGGTGATCGGGCTGGTGGTCTTTGGCCAGCGGTTGGACTGGCCCGCGATCCTGGGCATGGGGATGATCCTGACCGGAATCCTGGTTATCCACCTGTTCTCGGGGGCGACCGGACACTGACGCAGCGGTTCGTCCGTATGCCGCGCGGTTTTTTTCTGGCATTCCGCGCTGCGGCGCGCTATGCGCCGGGCCAACTCCCGTACAAAGGCTGACCTCCCATGGACCTGCGAAACATCGCAATCATTGCTCACGTTGACCACGGCAAGACCACGCTGGTGGATGAACTGCTGAAACAATCCGGAACCTACCGGGAAAACCAGGCCACCACCGAGCGTGCCATGGACAGCAATGACCTGGAACGCGAACGCGGCATCACAATTCTGGCCAAGGCGACCTCGGTGGAATGGGACGGTGTGCGCATCAACATCGTCGACACCCCCGGTCACGCCGATTTCGGCGGTGAGGTTGAGCGGATCCTGTCGATGGTGGACGGCGTTGTCCTGCTGGTGGATGCCGCCGAGGGACCGATGCCGCAGACCAAGTTCGTCACCTCGAAGGCACTCGCGCTGGGGCTGCGTCCGATCGTGGTGCTGAACAAGGTTGACAAGCCCGATGCCGAACCCGACCGGGCGCTGGACGAATGCTTCGATCTCTTCGCCAACCTCGGCGCCGACGACGATCAGCTTGATTTCCCTCATCTTTATGCCTCGGGCCGGTCCGGTTGGGCAGATGAGGATCTGGACGGGCCGCGCAAGGATCTGAGCGCCCTGTTCGATCTGATCCTGCGCCACGTCCCGGCGCCCGCGCAGATCGCCCACAAGGACGAGCCGTTCCGCATGCTGGCCACCACGCTGGGCAGCGACCCGTTCATCGGCCGCATCCTGACCGGCCGCGTCGAATCCGGCACGCTAAAAGCGGGCGACACCGTCAAGGCGCTGAGCCGCGACGGCAACCAGATCGAAAGTTTTCGCGCCACCAAGATCCTCGCGTTCCGCGGGCTGAGCCAGCAGCCGATCGATATGGCAGAGGCCGGTGACATCGTTTCGCTGGCGGGCATGTCCAAGGCCACCGTAGCCGATTCCATCGTCGCTCCGCAGGTGACCGAGGCGCTGCCGGCGCAGCCGATCGACCCGCCGACCATCACCGTAACCTTTGGCATCAACGATTCGCCGCTGGCGGGCCGGGACGGTAAAAAAGTGCAAAGCCGCGTGATCCGCGACCGCCTGATGAAGGAAGCGGAATCGAACGTGGCGATCCGCATCAGCGACACCCCCGGCGGCGAGGCCTTTGAGGTCGCGGGTCGTGGCGAATTGCAGATGGGCGTGCTGATCGAGAACATGCGCCGCGAAGGGTTTGAGCTGTCGATCTCGCGTCCGCAGGTGCTGTTCCGCGAAGAAGACGGCCAGAAGCTGGAGCCGGTCGAGGAAGTCACGATCGACGTCGATGATGAGTATTCAGGCGCGGTGATCGAAAAAATCACCGGTGCGCGCAAGGGCGAACTGGTCGAGATGAAACCGGCCGGCGCCGGCAAGACCCGCATCATCGCCCATGTGCCGTCGCGCGGGCTGATCGGTTATCACGGCGAGTTCCTGACCGATACGCGCGGCACCGGCGTGCTGAACCGCGTGTTCCACGCCTGGGCTCCGCACAAGGGATCGATTCCCGGGCGACGCGCGGGCGTGCTGATTTCGATGGAGAACGGCCAATCGGTCGCCTATGCGCTGTGGAACCTTGAGGAGCGCGGCAAGATGTTCATCGGTGCGCAGGCCGACGTCTATCAGGGCATGATCATCGGTGAGCATTCCCGCGACAACGATCTGGAAGTGAACCCGCTGAAGGGCAAGAAGCTGACCAACGTGCGCGCCTCGGGCAGCGACGAGGCGGTGCGCCTGACGACGCCGGTTACCATGTCGCTGGAAGAAGCGATCGCCTATATCGACAACGACGAGCTGGTCGAGGTGACGCCGAACGCGATCCGGCTGCGCAAGCGGCATCTGGATCCGCACGAGCGCAAGCGCGCAGCCAAGGCGGCGTCCTGATCCGGCGATTTCGGGCCTATGACTTTGGTTTATGGCGCCCGAAACCGGCCATTCCGCCAATATCGAATGGCCCCCGGCCCGGTTAGCTGAGGTCCAGTCGCGGCACGGATCCGCGGCGGTTCAAACGCTAACAACGAGGGCTTACGCCATGAAAACGATCAACATTTCCAAACGCTCCCTGCTGCTGTCCACTGCAATTGTACTGACCACGGCTGTCTCTGCGATGGCCGGCAGCCCGGTCGCTACCGCGTCCGGACAGGCACAGGTCGCCGCGCAGGTAAATGTCGATCCTGCGGCCAAGCAGACCACCGCAATCGCGACAGAAACCACAGCCCACGCCGCCAAAGGCGTCAGGGGGCTGGTCTCGGCAACCGGGCGGACGGTCGCCGACATCGGCGCCTCTGCGAAATCCCACGGCAAGGCCGGTCTTGAAACGGCCGCCGACGTTGCCAGCCGGGCTGGAGCCGGGCTGAGCGCCGCCACCCGCGCCTCGGCCGAGACCGCGAGCCAGGGCGTAGCGCGGGGCAAGGGGCTGCTGTCGGGGCTGTTCTCGGCCCGAGCGCAAAGCGAAACTCAGGCGACCGGCGCGCTGGCGGTCGATCCGTCGGCGGCGGTGTCCGCCACATCGAAACCGTCGAGCGCAGTCGGTGTGTCGGCAGACGCCCATGCAGATGTCGGCGTTGGTTCGGGAGTTGGTGCCGGAGTTGGTGCCGGAGTTGGTGCCGGAGTTGGTGCGGGGGGCATCGGCGCGGGACTCGGCGGCGCGGCAAGCGCGTCAGCTGGCCTGGGCGGCTAACGCCTCTCGCCGGACACGGGCCCTTGACAGCCCGTGTCCCGTCCCCATAAACACTGCGCTCCGAGCCGCAAAGGACCGACTCCGTTGACCCGCCGCCTGCCCGCAATCGCCCTGATCGCCCTAATGTCCTGGCTTAGCCCGGCCGCCGCCGCATCGGCCGAAGTGGCCGACCCGGTTGTTGCCCGGATCGAGGCTGAGGGGTTCGAGGTTTCAGAAGTGCGGCGGACCTGGCTGGGCCGGATCGTGATCACCGCGCGGGACGGCAGATCGCTGCGTGAAGTTGTATTGAACCGGACCACAGGTGCGGTACTGCGCGACGAGTTGTTTCCGCTGCCC
>JBFHMM010000150.1:0-9852 GCA_041594355.1 Paracoccaceae bacterium
CGCGCCAACCTGACCGACAGGACCCGGGTCGGCTCCAACAATGTTTACCAATCGTTAAGGAAATCCACCCAATTGAAAGGGAATATGATACAATTAACGTTCGGGTAACCTTTATGAAGTTATTGCTAAATGGGGTTCTCGACCAGCAAAGGACGTTTTTGGCCAGCGGCCAGTTTGTATCGAGGAGTAGGCTGATGCCAGTTTTGACAAGTGACACCAGGGGCACCAAGACAGGTGAGGTAATTCCGATGGACCGTTTTCGCAGCAACGTCAGCCTGTCCCCGCTACGCCAGGCCGAAGCATACTGGAACGCATTGCGGCAGGACGCCTCCGTTCCGCGTCGTTCACAGATCGACCCGCGCGGGCTAGAGAATGTTCTCGAGTATGCCTTTATCCTTGAACGGATCGCGCCAGGCGTTGCCCGCTTTCGTCTGGCCGGTCAGCACCTGAGCCTGCTGGCCGGAATGGAAGTGCGCGGCATGCCATTGACAACCTTTTTCACACCAAGCGGACGGAGCGAGATCAGCGCGGATCTGGAGCATGTCTTTGACACCCCTGCTGTCGCCGAATTGACCCTGATGGGCGAGCCGCAGCGTGGTACACTCATGACCGAAGCCCGGATGATTCTGCTGCCACTGCAAAGCGACCTGGGCGACGTGAGCCGCGCGCTGGGGGTTCTCGTGGCGGAAATGCCTGTTGCCAAGGTACCGTTCCGCTTCAACGTGGCCGCCTCTTCGTGCCGATCGGTCACCGGTGCCTACCCGTCCCCGCATCAATACGCGGATGCTGGCGAAGGTCTGGCCGAAGACCGGACGCCGTTTGACGGCAAGTCCCCGCACCTGCGGCTGATCAAATCCTGAGCCGGATCAGGCTCTATAGGCAGAAACAAAGATGCCGGGGCCAACAGGTCCCGACATCAGTGCACTCAGCGGTTCAAAGGCCAGTCAGCCGGCCTCGCGCTTGGTCCGGGCATCGCGCAGAGCGGTCAGCTCCTCGGCCACGAGGAAGGCCAGTTCCAGCGATTGGTTGGCATTCAGGCGCGGGTCGCAGGCGGTATGATAGCGATCGCTAAGATCCTCTTCACTGACAGCGCGGACACCGCCCGTGCATTCCGTGACATCCTGACCGGTCATTTCGAAATGCACGCCTCCGGGTACGGTACCTTCTGCCGCGTGGACGCCAAAGAATTCGCGAACCTCGCGCAGCACGGAGTCAAAGGGGCGCGTTTTATAGCCGGTCGAGGACTTGATCGTGTTGCCGTGCATCGGGTCGCAGACCCATACAACCTTGGCGCCCTCTTCTTCCACCGTTTTGATCAGGCGCGGCAAGTGTTCGGCGACCTTTCCCGCGCCGAAACGGGTGATCAGTGTCAGGCGCCCGGCCTCGTTCTCGGGGTTCAGCTTGGCCATCAGAACCTTGAGATCCTCGGCCGTGGTCGTTGGGCCGCATTTCAGGCCGATCGGGTTCAGCACGCCGCTCAGGAACTCTACATGGGCACCGTCCGGCTGACGAGTCCGGTCGCCGATCCATAGCATGTGGCCTGACCCGGCCAGCCATTTACCAGACGTCGAATCCAGACGTGTCAGCGCTTCCTCGTATTCCAGAAGTAGCCCCTCGTGGCTGGTATAGAATTCAACCGACTGCAGCGTGTGCGCGGTTTCCTGCGTCACGCCCGCCGCCTTCATGAAATCCAGCGTATCGGTGATCCGGGCCGCCATTTCGCGGTATTTCTCGGCCTTCTCGGACTCGGTGAACCCCAACGTCCAGGCGTGGACCTGATTGACGTCGGCATAACCGCCCGTCGAAAAAGCGCGCAGCAGGTTTAGCGTTGCGGCGGCCTGAGTATAGGCCTGCAGCATCTTGGCGGGATCGGGAATGCGCGCCTGGGGCGTGAAGTCCAGTTCGTTGATGATGTCGCCGCGATAGCTGGGCAGCTCGACCCCGTCGATCACCTCGGTCGGGGCGCTGCGTGGCTTGGCGAATTGACCGGCCATGCGGCCCAGCTTGATCACTGGAACCTTGGCGCCATAAGTCAGCACCATCGCCATCTGCAGCATCACCTTGAACGTGTCTCGGATGCCATCCGCGCTGAATTGTTCAAAACTCTCGGCGCAGTCGCCCCCTTGCAAAAGAAAGGCCTCACCGCGCGATGCCGCGCCCAGGTGCTTTCTCAGCCGGCGCGCCTCGCCCGCAAAGACCAGCGGCGGATATTTGGAAAGCTGCGCCTCAACCGCGGCCAGCGCCGCAGGATCGGTATAATCGGGCATCTGCACCCGCGGTTTCGCGCGCCAGTCCGACTTTTTCCACTCACTCATCGCTCTTCTCTCCGCTGCGAGGTTCAGGCCGCCTCTATACAAAAGCCTGAGGCCCGTGGCCATATCCGTTTTGCGACCCTTGACGCCGCATTTAAGCTCTGAGCAAGGTTGCATTCACGGGACCGAAACGGACCGTGTCGCCGCCAACGATCAAAGGACAATGCGCCATGCAAGAGCAACGCCAAATTGTCAAAGTGGACAGTGATGATAAACGTCCACGTCGGTTTGTTTTTGTGCTGCTGGATAACTTTACTATGCTTTGCTTCTCAGCGGCACTGGAAAGCCTGCGGATCGCAAACCGGATGGCGGACCGGACTTTGTATTCCTGGCGGCTGGTGGGAGAAGGCGGCGATATTGTTTATTGTTCCGCCGGAACCGGATTCAAGGTCGATGGCGACCTGGAGGAACTAAGCAGAGATGACACAATCCTGATCTGCGGCGGTATCGATGTGCAGCAGGCCACAACCAAGCGCCTGCTGAGTTGGGTCCGCCGCGAGGCACGTAAAGGCCCGGTGATCGGCGGCTTGTGCACGGCAGCCTACTCGCTTGCCCGCGCGGGCCTTCTGGACGGCAAACGCGCCACGATTCATTGGGAAAACTCAGACAGTTTCGCGGAAGAATTCGAAGACGTCGAGCTGACCAAATCGGTGTTCGTGGTCGATGGCAACCGTCTGACCACAGCCGGTGGGACCGCCTCGATTGACCTGATGCTGAAACTGATCGCGGATCATCATGGAGAGGATCTGGCCAACGCGGTGGCTGATCAGCTGATCTATTCCTCGATCCGAACCGATCAGGACACTCAGCGGCTGTCGGTGCCAACCCGCATCGGGGTGCGACACCCAAAACTCAGCCAGGTCATTCAGATGATGGAATCCAATATCGAAGAGCCGATCAGCCCGGCAATCCTGGCCAGCGATGTCGGCATGTCCACCCGTCAGCTGGAGCGGCTGTTCCGCCGTTACCTGAACCGCTCGCCCAAGCGTTACTATATGGAACTGCGTCTGCAGAAGGCCCGAAACCTTCTGATGCAGACAGACATGAGCGTGATCAACGTAGCTCTCGCCTGCGGCTTTGCATCGCCGTCGCATTTCTCGAAATGTTACCGGGCACATTACGACACAACGCCCTACCGCGAACGCGGCAGTCATGCGGCGCGGTTGTCTATCTGACGGTCAAAACCACCCGTTCAGCTCTTCGAACGAACTGTTGTAGGCAAAACTGAGCAGCTGCGTGCGATTCTTGAACGTGTGCATCAGCAGGTAAACATAAAGGTACTGATTGCCGATTCAGTAGGCGATCAGCTCCTGTCGAAACCGGTTGCGCATCAATTCGCTGCGCACCGCAGCGGCATGTTCGAAATCCTCGGTATAGTGGGTCCGCAGGTCCGCTTCGATCACCTCCAGGTTATCCCGGCTCATTGCCTCGTTGGGATCAAAGATCTTCACCGCCTCGATGATTTTGCGCTCCATTATCAACTGGTCGAGCAGGGCGGCCGCACTGGTAGGCTTCGCGCGGCGTCAGTTCCGCACTCCCAGAGCCGGTCGGAGCCGAGGTCTGTGCAAATGCGCCAGCGGCGGTGCCGATCACCAGCAAGGATGCCACAAGAAAGCGGGTCACGAAACCACTCCGGGTCAACAAACGTCTCGACCGGATTTGTCAGTGTATTCCCCAATTTGCCAGCGTCAAGGCGACAGACGGAACAGCGCGCCTTCGGTTTCCGACAGAAACCAGATCGCGCCATCAGGCGCCTCGGCTACGTCTCGAATGCGACCGGTTTCTGCCCCACTGATCCGCTCAGTTTCGCGCATGGGAGCGCCCGACAACCGGCTGATCATGTTAAACTTCAACGACCCGACAAAGAAATCACCGCGCCACGCGGGCCAGAGCTTGCCGGAATAGATCATCATGCCAGAGGGCGCGATCGAGGGATCCCAGTAGTGCTCGGGCTGCTCCATGCCCGGCTTTGACGTGCCATCGCCGATTTTGAAACCCGAATAATGCCGACCGTAAGAGATTACAGGCCAACCGTAATTCACGCCGCGCCGAATCCGGTTGACCTCGTCACCGCCCCGCGCGCCATGTTCCACAACCCAGAGCTGACCCTGACCGTCAAAATCGGCTCCCTGCGGATTTCGGTGGCCGAAGGACCAGATTTCCGGTCGGGCACCCGCAGTTTTGACAAAGGGATTATCAGAAGGCACCGATCCGTCCCTGTTTAGCCGAACAACGGTTCCGTTGTGATTGCCCAGATCCTGCGCCGCCGGCCGGTCGCCCCTTTCGCCCAGGGTCACGAACAGCTTGCCGTCCGGTGCCTCGATCACGCGGCTGCCGAAATGACGCCCACCGCTGTTGCCCGGCGACATTTCAAAAATCGTGCGCAGCCCGGACAGCCGGGTCCCGGCCTTGTCCAGTTGCGCGACGGCCAGGGCCGTACCCGCTCCACCCGGCTGTTTGCGCGCATATGTCAGAAACACCTGCCGGCTGTCGGCAAAGTCGCGCGGCACCATGACGTCCAGTAATCCGCCCTGCCCGCGCACCTCTACCCGTGGCGTCCCCCCAACCCGGTGTTTGCGCCCGTCCGCGACGCGAAACAGTTGGCCGCCGCGCTCGGTGACCAGCACGCTGCCATCGGGCAGGAACGCAAAGGCCCACGGAATATCGAACCCCTCCGCGATCCGTTCCACCCGCAAGGGGCCCTCGGAACTGGACACATGCTGCGCCAGGGCAGGCACCCCCCCAAGGACGATGGATAAACTCAATAAAAGCGCGCGCATCTGGACCTCCCGGCATCAACTGTTCCTGCATATAGTCAGGATCGTCGAAGTCGCCAGCCCGTCCTCGTCCGAACGAGTGACGAACTGGAAAGCGCCACGCGATACCGCTTTTCTTTTCCAAAGAGCTTTTCTAGGGTCAAAACTGAACATCACTGTTCCAATACGGGAGAAAGAAAATGAAAAAACTCATGATGGCCACTGCGGCCACTGCGCTGATGGCCGGGTCCGCCTATGCGGGAAGCCACGCAAAAGACGTCAAGATCGGCATCATCCTGGGCTTTACCGGCCCGATTGAATCGCTGACCCCCTCGATGGCGGACGGCGCCGAACTGGCCATGAAGGAAGTCACCGACAGCGGCATGCTGCTGGATGGCGCCAAGGTCACCCCGGTCCGGGCAGACTCCACTTGCACCGACGCCGGTGCGGCAACCGCCGCCGCAGAGCGTCTGGTCACCTCGGACGGAGTCAGCGGCATCATGGGCGCGGACTGCTCGGGCGTGACCGGAGCGATCCTGTCCAACGTCGCGGTGCCAAACGGTGTCGTGATGATTTCGCCCTCGGCCACCTCACCGGCCCTGTCGACCGCCGAAGACAATGGCCTGTTCTTCCGCACCGCGCCGTCGGATGCCCGCCAGGGCGTCGTAATGACCGAGGTGCTGATGGAAGAAGGCGTCAAGGAAGTCGCCGTCACCTATACGAACAACGACTACGGCAAGGGGCTGGCCGACAGTTTCCAGGCCGCGTTCGAGGCAGCCGGCGGCACCATCACCATCAACGCCGCGCATGAGGACGGCAAGGCCGACTACTCCGCCGAAGTCGGCGCGCTGGCGTCGGCTGGTGGCGACCGTCTGGTGGTCGCCGGCTATGTGGATCAGGGCGGCTCGGGCATTGTGCGCGCGGCGCTGGATTCGGGTGCGTTCGACACGTTCCACTTCCCTGACGGGATGATCGGCGCCAAGCTGGCCGAGAACTTCGGCGATGAAATCGAAGGTTCCACCGGCCAGCACCCGGGCACCGACAGCCCCGGCGCGGCCAAGTTCGAGGAACTGGTCGGCGGCGCATTCGACGCGACATCGCCCTTTACTCCGGAATCCTATGACGCGGCTGCGCTGATCATGCTGGCAATGCAGGCGGCAAACTCCATGGATTCAGGTGCTTACAAGGACAAGGTGATGGACGTCGCCAATGCTCCTGGTGAAAAGATCTATCCCGGAGAACTGGCCAAGGCGCTCCAGATCATCAAGGATGGCGGCGATGTCGACTACGTTGGCGCAACTGCGGTTGAGCTGATCGGCGCCGGTGAATCGGCAGGCAACTACCGCCAGATCGTCATCAAGGGCGGCGAAATCACCACGGCCAAGTACCGCTGATCGCGAACTTCTGCTAAGACAGAACAGCCCGGCCGCGTGTGTCCGGGCTGTTTTGGCATAAACGGCCGCGCCCAAAGCGGCCGGACAACAACAACCGCAAGGATGCGGACGGGGGTGCGATGATCGTCGTCGAAGACGTGCACAAGCATTTCGGCGGGTTCCACGCTGTTGATGGGGCCACGCTTGAGATTGCCGAAGGGTCGATCACCGGGTTGATCGGACCGAACGGCGCCGGAAAAACCACTCTTTTCAACGTGATCGCCGGAGTTTTGCCACCAACCTCGGGCAAGGTGACGATGGCGGGCGAGGATATTACCGGCCTGCCCCCGCACGAGTTGTTTCACAAGGGGCTCTTGCGGACCTTTCAGATTGCCCATGAGTTCAGCTCGATGAGTTGCCGCGAAAACCTGATGATGGTGCCCGGCAACCAGAGCGGCGAGGCGCTCTGGAATACCTGGTTTGGCCGCAAACGGATTGCCGACGAGGAACGCGCACTGCGTGCCAAGACGGACGAAGTCCTTGAATTCCTAACTATTTCTCACCTGGCCGACCACAAGGCCGGTCAGGTTTCGGGCGGTCAGAAAAAGCTGCTGGAACTGGGCCGCACCATGATGGTCGACGCCAAGATCGTGTTTCTGGACGAAGTCGGCGCAGGCGTGAACCGGACGCTGCTGAACACCATCGGCGACGCCATCATCCGGCTGAACAAGGAACGCAACTATACCTTTGTCGTGATCGAACACGACATGGACTTCATCGGCCGGCTTTGCGACCCGGTGATCTGCATGGCCGAAGGCAAGGTGTTGGCCCAAGGCACCCTGGACGAGATCAAGACCAACGAGCAGGTGATCGAGGCGTATCTGGGTACGGGTCTGAAAAACAAGGATACAGTGGACGCATGAGGCCGCTGTTTGCCCTAATCGCCACAACATCCCTGACGGCCTTGCCCGCGCGCGCAGAACACGTGGCGCTCCACTACTTTTTTGACTGGGTACGCGATCCGAACACGAAATGCGATCACGCTGGGGAAGACATCCGAATCCGCGTCGATCTGGAGACGAACATGACCCAGCGGATCGGAGCTAACCGTCTGAGTGAATTCAACCTTTTTCTTGGAAATCGGGCAATCACCATTCTGGAGCGCCCGGTGTCGGGCGGCAGGGAGACCACGACTCTCATGCTTGATAGCAGCGATGCCGTGCATTCGGAAAACCTGATACCCGGCCGCGGACTGACCGCACGCCAGTACTTACCAGTACTTGGGCGAATTCATCGCGTTTTAGGAGACGACAGATGATGTACTCAGCAGATCGAAGCGCCCCATGAACGACGATCCCTATGGCGACCGAGGCAACAAGGACTCGTCGATTACCAATCCCAAGGCTGGCGGCACGGCGCAACCCGTTAAAAAGGGTGGAAAAGCAATGGCTTCGCCAGGTAGTCCGTTCCTGATCGGGGACACGATGACGGGCGGGTACGGCAAGGGGCCGGACATCCTGCATGACTGCACGGTGTCGGTGGACCCGGGCGAAATCGCGGTGATCGTCGGGCCCAACGGAGCCGGGAAATCCACTGCGATGAAGGCGATATTCGGCATGCTGGACGTGCGCCAGGGCCATGTGCGGCTGGATGGCGAGGACATCACCGCGCTCAGTCCGCAGGACCGGGTCGCCAAGGGCATGGGGTTTGTGCCGCAGACCTCGAACATCTTCACCTCGCTCACGGTCGAGGAAAACCTGGAGATGGGCGCCTTTATCCGGCGCGACGATTTCTCGGGAACCATGTCTCAAGTATATGATTTATTTCCGATTCTTAAAGAAAAGCGCAACCAGGCAGCGGGCGAATTGTCAGGCGGGCAGCGCCAGCAGGTCGCCGTTGGCCGGGCGCTGATGACACAGCCCAAGGTGCTGATGCTGGACGAACCGACCGCCGGCGTCAGCCCTATCGTCATGGACGAGCTCTTTGACCGGATCATCGAGGTGGCGCGCACCGGGATCCCAATTTTGATGGTCGAACAGAATGCCCGGCAGGCGCTGGAGATCGCCGACAAGGGATACGTTCTCGTGCAGGGGCGCAATGCCTATAACGGGACCGGCAAGGAATTGCTGGCCGACCCCGAAGTGCGCAAGTCGTTCCTGGGGGGCTGAGTTTGTTCGGTTTTGTACAGGCCCGCAGAGCTGCATTGACCGTTTTGTACATCGGTTCTCAGGGCTTTTTGGCGGGGCCGGCCTTGGCAGGCGAACCCTATTGCGAGGTCACCGAAAGCTGCCGGGGCGCGAACGACAACTGCGCGCCGTCGACCGGGCGGTTGCGGATCGACGTGCAGCCCGACGGCAAGGCGCTGGTCCGGTTCGACGACCGCACGCCGCTGGAGAGCGCGGTGCTGGACATGAACGCACAGATCATCCTGATCTTTCACAACGACACGCAGGAACACCAGCTGCAGATTTCGGACACTGGCCGGTTCAACTATCTGATCTCGGCCCCGGACCGGGAGGCCGCGAAGGGGGTGGATCAGGTGCTGTATCGCGGCCAGTGTGCGGAGGGGTGAAGATGATGGCCACCCATTCCCCGTTTACACGGCGCATATCCCCGGCAGACCGCCCAGTCCCAGGATTGGTCGGCAAACCGCCGGGCTCCGGCGACCGGCGCGTGCGTTCCTGGTGCCGCCAAGCTGAGAGGCAGGCCGCCACGGTCTGCCTTGGAACCGTTTCCGCGCTGTGTGCCACCGAGCTCGCAGCCGGGTCGGCGCAGCGCGAGTGTGTGTTCACCTTTGTGTCGAAGATCACCAATCAGAACATCGAGAAAGCCAATGTGAACCTGCGGGTGCGCATGATTCACAACGCCCGTTCCGGGGGTGTCATCGTGACGGGCAGCGGCGACCAAAAGGCGCGGGCCGAGACCTCTGAGTCCGGGGCCGTCGACTATGTTTTTAACACCGACGTATCGCGCGAAACCATAACTATTAGCCCTTCAGGTGACACGCTGTTGGACATCCGGTTCAAGAACTCGGATTTCATGGTGTATGTGGGCACCTGTCGGGACACAGAGGTTATCTCCTGATGGATCTTCTCAACGCCATTGTGGCGCTTTCAAACTTCGTCCTCGTCCCCGCCATTGCCTATGGCAGCCAGCTGGCGCTGGGGGCGCTGGGGGTGACACTGATCTACGGGATCCTGCGGTTTTCCAACTTTGCCCATGGCGATACCATGGCGTTCGGCGCGATGGTGACGATCCTGTTTACCTGGTGGTTCCAGTCGATGGGAGTCAGTTTCGGGCCCTTGCCGACGGCGTTGCTGGCGCTGCCTTTTGGTATCCTGGGCTGTATGGCGCTGGTGCTGCTGACCGATCGGTTCGTGTACCGGTTTTACCGTGAACAGCGGGCCAAAC
>JBFHMM010000151.1:0-9818 GCA_041594355.1 Paracoccaceae bacterium
ACCGAATAGGGCGGGAAGTTGTAGTGCAGCAGGAAGTTGGATTTGAAGTTGCCGTGCAGCGCATCGATGAACTGTTCGTCGTCGCCGGTGCCCAGCGTGGTCACCACCAGGCCCTGCGTTTCACCGCGGGTGAACAGCGCCGAACCATGGGTCCGCGGCAGCAGGCCGGTTTCGCAGACGATCGGGCGCACGTCAGTGGTCGAGCGGCCGTCGATGCGCTTGCCGCCCTTGACCACGTCGCCGCGCAGGATGCCGGCTTCCAGCTTCTTCAGGGCGGAACCGAGGTTCGGGTCTTCCAGCTGCTCTTCGGTCAGCGCGGATTTGATCGCATCACGTGCTGCCGAAACAGCGGCAGTGCGCTCTTGCTTGTCGGTGATCGCGAAGGCGGCGCGCATCTGCTCGTCACCAGCGGCCTTGACGGCTTCGAACAACTCCGAATAATCGGGGGCTTCGAATTCGAAGGGCTCCTTGGCCGCCTCTTCTGCCAGCGAAATGATCAGGTCGATCACCGGCTGGATCTGCTCGTGCGCGAAATTCACCGCGCCCAGCATTTCCGCCTCGGTCAGCTCATAGGCCTCCGATTCCACCATCATCACCGCGTCCTTGGTCCCGGCAACAACCAGGTCCAGACGCTGTTCGGGGTTCAGGCGCAGGTCCTGCATGTCGTCCACGGTCGGGTTCAGGATGTATTCGCCATCCTCGAAACCAACGCGGGCACAGGCGATCGGGCCACGGAACGGCGCGCCGGAAATGGTCAGCGCGGCCGAGGCGGCGATCATCGCCACGATGTCCGGGTCGTTGACCAGATCGTGGGACAAAACGGTGCACATCACCAGCACTTCGTTTTTAAAGCCGGGCACGAACAGCGGGCGGATCGGACGGTCGATCAGACGCGCGGTCAGGGTTTCCTTCTCGGTCGGACGCGCCTCGCGCTTGAAGAACCCACCGGGGACCTTGCCGGCCGCATAGTATTTTTCCTGGTAGTGAACGGTCAGCGGAAAGAAATCCTGACCGGGTTTTTGGCTGCGGGCAAAAGTCACGTTCGCCATGACGGAAGTTTCACCCAGGGTGGCGATGACCGAGCCATCCGCCTGACGGGCAACCTTGCCCGTTTCCAGTGTCAGCGTTTCTTCGCCCCACTGCATGCTTTTCGTCGTTACATTGAACATCTAGCGTATCCTAAATGGGAGCCCTCCCGGGCGTTCCCGGGTCTCCCGTTTGATTGGCGGCCCCATTGCCGCCGACCCCTCTCATCCTTGTCTTCGCAGCGCCGGGGTCCGGGCACCGCCTCTCAGATTCTGCGGCCATACAGCAGTTTGCCCTTCATTTAAACCTCGAATTCAATGCCGCTGTCTCACGTCCTCGTCAGGCGATTGGCGCGTTAACCGCGATTGGCCACAGTTTCTCCCATCTCTGGTCATGTTTTCCGGTTATCCCGGCCGGTGCCGCATGGCTCTTTTGGGGCAGGCGAACAGGGGTAGCATCTGCATGTCGGGCAGCAGGGGGGCGGAACCGCCCCGGCTGGCCAAGGGCGGGAATTCCCCCTATCGGTATGGTTAACCAGAGCAAGGGACCCGGTCACGACCATGAAAGCTTTGAGTGTGATAGTAATCGCGATGCTGATCGGCCTCGTCGGATGCGCCCAGTCCGTCAGCCGCAACGCCACGCCGCGCATCCTCGCCATCGGCGATTCGCTGATGGCCTGGCACGGCTCCTCGGGCAGGGCGATCCCGAACGCGGTTTCGCGCGAACTGGGCGAACCGGTCGTCAACCGCTCGGTAGGCGGCGCCCGCATACTCTACGGCCTGCCGATGACCGGCGCGCTGGGGATGAAGATCGAAAACCAGTACACCGAGGGCGACTGGGACTGGGTCGTGGTCAACGGCGGCGGCAACGACTTGTGGCTCGGCTGCGGCTGCATCGCCTGCGATGGCAAGCTCGACCGGATGATCGCCGTCGACGGCCGCCGCGGGGAAATCCCCCGCCTGGTCTCGGAACTGCGCGATACCGGCGCTCGGGTCATCTACGTCGGTTATCTGCGCAGCCCGGGGCTGAACTCCATCATCGACCACTGCCGCGACGAAGGCGACGAACTGGAACGCCGCATCGACAAGCTGGCGGCACTGCTGCCTGGTGTCTACTTCCTGTCGCTGGCCGACCTGGTGCCGAACGGCGACCGCAGTTACCACGCCGCCGACATGATCCACCCCTCGGTCAAGGCGAGCGCCGCCATTGGCCGTTCCGTTGCCGAAATCATCCGGACCGCCCCCACCGACGGCTGATCCAAAAGCGCGCCTTCGGCGCACACCATGTTTTGATGAGGGACGCTGTCCCTCAAGCTCCCCGGGATATTTTGAAACAGAAGAAGCACGAATGCCCCGGCTTCTTCTGTTTTCAAATATCCCGGGGGAGGCGCCTTGCGCCGGGGGCGGAGCCCCAAATGCAGTTACGCCCGCCAGTGGGCGGGCGTACAAAACGGGCAATAGCCCGTTCAGAACATGTACAAAAGGGACAAAACCGCTTAGCGGCGCAGGCCCAAGCGCTTGATCAGGTCCTGGTAACGGGCTTCATCCTTGCCCTTAAGGTAATCCAGCAGCTTGCGGCGCTGGGCAACCATTTTCAGAAGGCCACGGCGACCGTGGTTGTCCTTCTTGTGGGTCTTGAAGTGTTCCGTCAGAGTCGCGATGCGCGAGCTGAGAATGGCCACCTGGACTTCGGGCGAACCGGTGTCGCCGTCCTTGGTGCCGTATTCTTTCATCACGCGGGCTTTTTCTTCGGCAGTGATCGACATCGGGGTCTCCTTTACAAAAGGTTGGTATGAATGGCGCAGGCCGGGATGTCGTCCAGCACAGGCCCGTGGAGAGGCTCCGATCTGCAACTGGGGCGCGCCCCGATTCCGTCACGGATGGGCGCGTATAAGCGTATTCACGGGAAATGGCAAAAGGTTATTGCGATCGCGGGCCGCCGGCTCAGCCCGCCAGCAGAGGCGCATGGTTAGAGGTCACCACCAGGATGTCTTCGACCAAGGGCGCAGTACCATGGACAGCCGCGATTTCGAAGCCGTTGACGATCACATGGCTGAGCCCTGACGTTACCGGGTCGGCGAGGATTTCTACTGTCGGATCAGAGGCCTGGTTCCAGACCAGCATCAAACGGTCTTCGGCGCTGTCGAAATCCATGAGCTGGGCGGCATCGCCATCAATGTTCCAGTCACCCAGAACGATTGTATCGGCGCCATCGCCCGCCGTAACGATATCGCTGGCGCCGGTCACGATCGTATCGTCGCCGCCACCACCGTTGAGAAAGTCGCTTTCGGCGACCTGATCGCCGTCGCCGGCTTCCTCGGCGCCGTAGAGGGTGTCATTGCCCCAGCCGCCGAACAGGCTGTCCTGGCCGGTGCCGCCGGTCAGCGTGTCGTTGCCCAGCCCGCCTTGCAGCGCATCGTCGCCCGCCCCACCCAAGACCTGGTCGTCGCCTTCGCCGCCCTGAGCGGCGTCATTGCCGCTGCCGCCTGACAGGCGGTCGTTGCCGCTATGTCCGAACAACGTGTCATCACCGGAATTGCCAAACAGAGAGTCGTCGCCATCTTCGCCGTGCACGATGTCGTCTCCGGCCTGCCCCCACAAGGTATCCACGTCATCGCCGCCGTGCAGGGTGTCGACCCCTGCGCCGCCGAGGATGGTATCGTTGCCTGCGTAACCGTTGATTTGATCGTCTCCCGAGGTGCCGGTGAGCGTGTCATCAGTGCTGTCGCCTGTGAGCACAAGGTCGAAACTGTCTGCGTTGTATCCGTTCGTACCGGAGGAGAGCTGACTGTCGCTGGTGTCCGCAACGATATCCGCGTCGGGTCCGGCGACAGAAGTTTCCTGTCCGGACCCATCCAGGCCCGCGATCGGCAGTCCGGAGACAAGGTCCGTCGGGCTGTCCTGCGAGAGTGTCGTCGAAGCGGCAGTTGCGCTGTCGATTTCGTCGGTCAGATCGTTTTCGTCATCGTTTATGTCTGTCTCGTTATCGGTCAGCACGAGGCCGCCAACAGCCATCAGCCCAACCAGCCCTGCAAGCCACAACATGTTACCACTCCAAGCGTTCTGCGCCCACCGCGGCTACTATGGACACATCCCGGATACGCGGTCAAATTCAACCGAATCAACTGGTTAACGATTGGTTCCGGGCCAGGGTACTGGTTTCTGCGTGTAAGCGATGTAAAGCGGATGCTTGGGATGGCCCGCCTTGGACAGGCCCAGGTGGAAGAGATCGCACCCGGTGCCGCGCAGCAGCGCTTCGACGGCGGTGCCGCGGTTCAGGTGCGCGCCGTGGGTGCCCCAGGCCGCGATCACCTGATCGGCCCAGTCCGCCCCGGTCAGAATGGCTGTGTCGTTTTCCGGCCCCACCGGGTCCTCTGCGGCGCGCATCTTGCGCGGGTCGGTGTCGCGCCAGGCAAAGATGTTGGTCACGCAAAAAGCACCGAACCCCAACGCCCGCGCCCGCCGTTCACAGCGTTCGACGGTCGGATCGTTCTGCACCTCGGTCGCTGTCGACGGGTTCAGCATGACGAACAGGGCCTTGCGACCGGCCGGATCCCAGATACGCGTCAGGCTGTAACGATAGCGTTCACAGTCGGAATAGACGGCGGTCGAAGGGGCGTCGTCCTTGGTGTGGCTTCGGGTGATCATGCGCCGTTCTTGCCGCAATCGCCGGTCGGCGGCAAGGGTGGTACGGGGCCGGCATTCGGGCCTGGGGTTGTCCGCAGACCCGCCTGACAGCTCGTGCCGTCTGCAGGGTTTCCAACGCCTGGACAACGGGAAACTCGAAACTAGCTGAAAAGTTTATATTTTAGCAAAATGGTATGTGCACTATTTATTTGTTGACTCAATTTAGTAAGTGTAAATATTAAATATGCGACCCACCGATGGCAGTGGATTGAAGATGGCGGAGGAAGGATAATGCAATTCTACAGGGACGGCTTTCGCGGGGGCAATCCCGACGTCAGGACCGCCGCGCCAAACCGGCGTGACCGCTCCCCCAACGCCCCGCTGCCCGACAAGGTCGATGTGCTGATCGTCGGCACCGGCCCGGCGGGTCTGTGCTTGGCCGCGCAGTTGGCGCAGTTCCCAGAAATCGACACCATGATCGTCGAAGCCAGCCCGGGAAACATCGTCAGGGGCAAGGCCGACGGCATCAACACCCGCACCATGGAAATGTTCCAGGCATTCGGCTTTGCCGAGAAGGTCAAACGCGAAACCTACTGGGTCAACCAAACCAATTTCTGGATGCCCGATCCCGACAACCCGCAGGCCATCAAACGCATCGGCCGGGTCCAGGACGTGGCCGACGACAGCTCGGAAATGCCACATATCCTGATCAACCAGGCCCGCATGCACGAACTGTTCCTCGAAGTGATGCGCAACGCACCGGCCCGCCTGGCGCCGGATTACAACCTCGCATTCAAGGACCTGACCATCGACCCTGATACCGATGACCAACCGGTGACGGTGACGCTGGAAGATACAGGCGTGAACTGGGGTGAAGCCACCACCATCCGGGCCAATTACGTTGTCGGCTGCGATGGTGCCCGGTCCCGGGTCCGCAAGGCGATCGGCGGTGAACTGCATGGCGATGCCGCGCACCAGGCCTGGGGTGTGATGGACATCCTGGCCAATACCGATTTCCCGGATGTGCGTCAGAAATGCCTGATTACCTCCGCCAGCGAAGGCAACGTCCTGATCCTCCCGCGCGAAGGCGGCTACCTGTTTCGCATGTATGTCGAACTGGACAAGCTGCGCGATGATGAACGGGTGGCCGAACGCAACCTGACCCAGGCGGACATGATCGCCGCCGCCAATCGGATCATGCGGCCCTATACCATCGACGTCAAAGAGGTCGTCTGGTGGTCGATCTACGAAATCGGTCACCGCATGACCGACCGGTTCGATGACGTGCCCGAAGGCGCCGACCGCAATCCGCGCGTCTTCACCGCCGGCGACGCCTGTCACACCCATAGCCCCAAGGCGGGGCAGGGGATGAACGTGTCGATGCAGGATACGTTCAACCTGGGCTGGAAACTGGCCCATGTGTTCCAGGGGCGCGCCGATGCCAGCCTGTTGCGCAGCTATTCGGCCGAACGTTGGGTCGAGGCCAAGCGGCTCGTCGATACCGACCACGAATGGGCCCGCATCATGTCGGCCGCGCCAGGCACCTCCGACCTTGATCGCGGCGAAGAACCCCGTTTCATGCGCGCGTTCAAGGAGAACCTTGAATTCACGGGCGGCTTGGCGGTGCAGTACAACCCGTCGGCGCTGATCGCCGCGCCGAGCCATCAGGCCCTTGCCAGCGGCCAGGAAATCGGTCGCCGCTTCCACTCGGCCCCGGTGGTGCGCCTGTCGGACGCCAAGCAGATGCAACTGGGCCACGTGGCCGAGGCCGACGGCCGCTGGCGGATCTACGCCTTTGCAGGTGCCACCGACAGTTCGGACCCCGGCTCGGCGATCCACCGGTTGGCCGACTGGCTGGAAAACGACCCCGCCTCGCCGGTGGTCCGCCACACCGGCAAGAACGAAGATATCGACGCCGTGATCGACTTGCGTGCGGTGTTCCAGCAGACCTTTGACCGGCTCGATTACGAAACCATGCCGTCATTGCTGAAACCGTGCACGGGCAAGCTTGGGCTGATGGATTTCGAAAAGGTCTTTTGCGTCGACCACAAGGGCGTCCGAGACATCTTCGACATGCGCGGGATCGACCGTGACCGGGGCTGCATGATCGTCGTCCGCCCGGACCAGTACATCGCCAACGTCCTGCCATTGGATGGCTACCGCGAATTGGCGGACTTCTTTGCCGGTTTCCTGCTCCCGGCCGCCCCCTGACGGCTGGTCGGCCATGGCCACCTGGCAGGAGGAACCCGGCGGTCAAATGGCTTTGGTCCGGCGGCCCCGAACCGCCGGCGCTGTCATTTCTAAGCCGTGTCCTGCGCTTTGTACTTGGCCAGTCCGCGCGCGATCCAGTCCAGCGCGTATTTTGCCGGCCCGCGAATACCCTGATTTGGCGCATCCGGGCTGTCGTTCTGAACGTGCGGGTTATCGCGTAGTTTCGTCATCGCGGATTGCGCGCGGGTCAGCTGTGCGCCGGTCAACTGCGGAACGTCGGAATGTTTGACCGCCGCGATCACTGTCCGGTGTACGGCCGAGGCCAGAGTCCAGACTGTGTGGTACCGCAGCCCCTCCAACTCCGGGTCCGAGGCGATGCGCTCCACCGCCCCGACAAGGTCGTCGAACATCGAGAATTCCCGACGTGCGCGCAGTATCTCAGCAGCGGCATAGACATCTTCAGGGTCGGCCCCCGGCCGCAGCCCGTCCATCACCGGCGACAGATCGTCCAGGTCGCCGGCCAGCGACTTCAGGCGCTGGCGGGTGGCTTCGAGTTCGTGCACCGGTGCATGGGGGTCAAAACCGGCATAGAGCGTGTTCAGGCGGGCGCTCTCCTGCTCCAGCTCGCTCACATGACTTTCGGTTTCTTCCAGCTTTTGTTCCAGCTTGCGCAGCTTCAGCTCCACGTCCCCAAACTTCGCGCTCTCGATGTATTTCGGGAGTTCCTTCAAGGTGTCAGGGTTGCGAAACAGCCAGATCAGCACGGCAAGGAGCAGCACTGCCCAGACGGAAAAATAGTCCATGAAAAGCTTGAGATACTGGTAAACGACGTCGTCATCCATGAAGCAGGTCCCGAAAAACGCATGAAAGCAATGGCCTCAGGATAGCACATTCCGGCGCCGCCTCACAGAGGGCGGCCTCAGTTGGCCTGATTGAACACCCGGCTGGGATGCAGTTCGCCCGCCTTGTAAATCCCCACTGCCACGGCGCGGCCGTTCAGCGAGGCCCAGCATTCGTCGCCGTATTCGATGTCGGCGGCCAGCACCATACCTGGGTTGCCGTTGCGCAGGCGGGCAGCACCCTCGGGGGTGCAGCGCAGTTCCGGCAGGTCCTGCAACCCGGCTTCCAGCGGCTTCAGGTGGGCATCCAGGTCGGGTGTCCTGGCCATCTGCTGGATCTGGTCCAGGCTCAGCCCGTCTTCGGCGTCAAATGGCCCCGACCAGATCCGGCGCAGCTGCGCGACATGACCCAAACAGCCCAGCGCTGCGCCCAGATCACGGGCGATGGAGCGCACATAGCCGCCCTTGCCACAAATCATTTCCAGTTCGACATGATCGGCGTCGGGACGGCCCGTCAGAACCAACTCCTCGACCCACAGCGGGCGCGCGGCCAATTCCACGTCGTCGCCGTCGCGGGCCAGCTTGTAGGCGCGCTGACCGTCGATCTTCACGGCGGAAAACTTCGGCGGCACCTGCTCGATGTCGCCGACAAAGGACGGCACTGCCTGCTTGATCTCATCGTCCGTCGGACGCAGGTCGCTTTGCGCGATCACCTCGCCCTCGGCATCGTCGGTATTGGTGGCCTGCCCGAGCCGCACGGTGAAGCTATAGGCTTTCAGCGCGTCGGTGATAAAGGGCACGGTCTTGGTCGCTTCGCCCAGGGCCACGGCCAGAACGCCCGTTGCGGCGGGGTCCAGCGTGCCGGCATGGCCCGCCTTCTTGGCGTCCATCGCCCAGCGGACCTTGTTGACAACGGCGGTCGAAGTCAGCCCGGCGGGCTTGTCCACCACCAGCCAGCCTGAGACGTCGCGCCCCTTGCGTTTGCGTGCCATGTCGTATCTTCCCCAGTGCGAGGCGCGCCGGGTACCGTAGCGGGCGCGGTCTGTCAACGGCAGTAGAGGCGTTTCGCCGTGGTGGCGCACCGATGCGGCCCCGTTCTTCTGCGGCTGTTGGTGCCGAATCTCACCGTGGTTCGACCACGCCGACGATCGGACCCATCGGAAAGCCGGCGTCGCTACGCCGGATCGCCGGCGCATACAGCCGGGAAATATTGCCGTCAAAGTACAGCGCCTGCGGCAGCCCCAGCCCGTCGCGGAAAAGCCGTCCGAATTCGTGAAACGTCACCGCGTTCCGCGAGATCGCGAACACCACCCGCGCGCCATCCGCGCTGGTGCCGACCCCGTTGCGGATATAGCGCGAGTTGCTGTCGGGCAGAAACCTGGGGTGCAGCTGGCCGTCGATGACCAGCATCGGCCCTGATTGGGTGGCGAACCGGCAGCCGGGCGCCTGCGCGGCAAAGGTCAGCGTCTCGATCACATCGGCGCGTCCGGGGCGAATGCAAAACACCCCGTTGGGCAAGAGGCCAAAGTTTCCGGGCCCGGCGTTGGTGACCACCCGCATCTCTTCGTGCCCCTCTTCGACGTAATGGCCCACCGGCGCGCGGTCGTCGTGATACATGCCGGCGTTCATGGCGAACCCGAGCTTTTGCCCTTGGTTCTGCAGCCGGGCATCTATCGCGTGGAACTGTCCCAGGATCTGCCCCTGATCGTCGCGCAGAAACAGGCGCAGGTCCTCGACCGTCGCGTCAACCTCGCACACCGTGTAGCGGTTGGTGTCATGCTCGATGTCGCGGCACTCCACCGCCATCGCAGGCCCCGCCAGGGCGGCCAGCCATAACAGCGCGGCGCGGATCACTTCCCCAGGTCCCGCCGCACATCATCCTGCGACAGCATGCGCCGGGTGTCGTCCATCCGGTCAAAGGTCTCGTCCAGCTGGAACCGCAGATCCGGGGCGAATTTCAGCGCCAGCTTCTTGGACACCGCGCGGCGCAATTCGCCCTTGTTGCGCGCCAGAAGCTTGAGCACGTCTTCTTGCCCCCGCCCCCCCAGCGGCAGCACATAGGCCGTCGCGATTCGCAGGTCCGGCGCGGGGCGCCCCGCGCCCCCGGGGCTCGCCA
>JBFHMM010000152.1:0-9767 GCA_041594355.1 Paracoccaceae bacterium
GCTCGGTATAGCGGATCGACACATATTGGCTGCCCGTGTCGCTGTGATGGATGATGCCCCCGGTCGGCCGCAGTTCGTAACGTGCCTGTTCCAGGGCATCCAACACGAAGCGGGTTTGTGAGGATCGCGACGCTCGCCAGCCGACGATCCGGTTGGCGAAGGTGCCGATCACGAAGGCGACGTAAACAATCCCCTGCCAGGTCGAGACATAGATGAAGCCGCGCACCCAGAGCATATTCGGCGCCGGTGCCCGGAATTGTCGGTGCACCATGCAGCGGGCGAAATCGAAGCCCTCGCCGAGCAGAACCGGAACCGAGTTGTTGTGTCTGTCTCACCCAAATCATGGCGGAGTGACAATCGCCGTGACAAGGACGCCTTCAGGACGAACTGAGCAGGTTTCCCAGCGGCAACGCCTTGACGGCGCAACTTTGCGCTGGTCGGGTTAACGGGTCAGTTCTTTCATGCCCTTTTCGAGCCCCGCCAGGGTCATCGGGACCATCTGGCCCTCAAAGATATCGGAGATCATCTGGATCGTTTGGGTGTAGTTCCAATATTTCTCGGGAACTGGATTGATCCAGAGATTGGACTTCCATTGCTCTCGGGTCCGCTGCAACCAGACCTGTCCAGATTCGGCATTCCAGTGTTCATTGGCGCCGCCCGGATAGGCGATTTCATATGGCGACATTGAGGCATCGCCGACAAAGATACATTTGTAGTCCGGTCCGTAGGTGCGGATGACTTCCTCGGTCGGGGTTTGCTGGTCCCAGCGGCGGCGGTTATCGCGCCAAACGCCTTCATAGAGGCAATTGTGAAAGTAGTAGTACTCCAGGTGCTTGAATTCGGAGCGGGCGGCGGAGAAGAGCTCTTCCACCACTTTCACATGCGGGTCCATCGAACCGCCGACATCAAGGAAAAGCAGCACCTTGACGGCGTTGTGCCGTTCGGGGCGCGTTTTGACGTCGAGGTAGCCGTTCTCGGCTGTGGAGCGGATGGTGCCGTCAAGATCGAGTTCCTCGACAGCACCCTCGCGGGCCCAGTGGCGCAGCCGTTTCAGGGCAACCTTGATGTTTCGGGTGCCAAGTTCGACGGTGTCGTCGAGGTTCTTGAACTCGCGTTTGTCCCAGACCTTGACCGCTCGCTGATGGCGGCTTTCCTTCTGTCCTATGCGTACGCCTTCGGGGTTATAGCCCTCGGCGCCGAAGGGGGACGTTCCGGCTGTTCCAATCCACTTGTTCCCGCCTTGATGACGGCCTTTCTGCTCCTTGAGCCGTTCACGAAGGGTTTCCATCAGTTTATCGAAGCCACCAAGCGCCTCGATCTCGGCCTTTTCTTCGTCGGAAAGATGTTTTTCAGCCATCTTGCGAAGCCAGTCGGCGGGGATGTCCACAGCTTCCATTACCTGATCAAAACTGATCTTTTCCAACCCCTTGAAGGTGGCGGCGAAGGCGCGGTCGAATTTATCTATGTTGCGTTCATCTTTTACCATCGCGGCGCGGGCGAGATAGTAAAAGGCCTCGACATCGTAGGTCGCGAGACCGGCTTTTATAGCCTCAAGGAAGGTAAGGTATTCGCGCAAGGAGACAGGGATGGAGGCTTTGCGAAGGTTTTCAAAAAAAGGTAGGAACATGGGACTAGACCGAAGCGCGGTGGATCAGAAGGGTTGCCAGCAGGCCCAGCAGCGAAAACGCAATGGCGTAGACGATGGCGTATTGGGCAATATCAGCGGGCTTGCCATTCCGTTTTCTGGCGGTCATCCCGCCTACTATGGCGCCCAGTAGCGCCGCGCCGATCACGATCATTTCAGTTGCTTACCCGCCTCGTTTGCGGGGGTTCAGTGCCGAGATTTCCTGCATCTTGGCGCGAACCGCCCAGTCCGAACCAAACCCGTAACGCGCCCAGCCAAGACTGTCCACCCTGATAGCTTGGGCTTGGGCGGGTTGACCTGTCAGGTCCAGCGCCTCGGCCTGCAGCATCATCAGCGTCGCAAGAAGAGCGGCGTTTTCGGAACGGGCCGCGACATCCAGCATAGGGCGGATCTGTTGCAGCGCGGTGTTGCCGTCGCCCAGCGCCACGGCGTAAGCAGCCGTTTGGGTCACAATATACGCGCGGTGCAATTCGGTGGCAGGCGAGTGCGACAGGTAGTGAAGCGCTGTGGCGTAATAACGTTGCGCGAGGTCAGGGTCATAGACCTGTGTCATGCGGCCCAGCATGTAGTTGCTAAAGGCGCGGCGGTGGTCTGTCCACCCCTGCGCCTCGGCGGTGCGGACGGCGGCGTTTGCGGCGGCGCGACGGGCGGCGGGATCGGTACCCGGGCCCAGCGCGGTTTGAACGGCGTCGGTCCAGGTCCGCGGTGTGGCGCTGACGGCACGGGGCGGAATGGCAATTCCTTGTGGGTTGAGACGAGCCAGAATGGCGGGCAAGCGACTGGCGACCTCGGCGCGGGACATACCGCTATGCAGTTCAGGGGAGTATGTGGCCCGCAGGATCAGCATGTCAAAGCCGGTTAGAACCGTGTGCACATTGTCGTCGTTGAATACGGAATCCGGCAGACGGTAAAGGTCGTTCAGCGGGCCGATAGCCTGGGCCAATTCCTCGTGAAGGCAATCGCGCAGTTCTTGCGGGCTGGCATCGTTGGGCACGAAGATTCCAAGCCGGGTGCGGGTCTGCAGCAAGGACCAATTGGTCTTGGGCTTGCGGCGATCCCGGCGGAATTCAGCGAGGCTGGAGACATTCGGCACCACGAAACACGCGGCTTGGGGCAGGGCGCGTCGAATATCCGCGCGACTGACGGCCTGAATGGTCACATTGGCCTGCCCCTGGCTGATCTGTCGGATGTCGATTCCGGCCTCACGCTGCATCCGGCTCAGTAGTTTGGTCAGGTCAGGGGCCAGGCTGGCAGGAGGTTTGCCGGTGACGCGCACGGTGATCGGGCTTTCGAACCGGGTGAATGCGGGCAGAGCACGCCCGCTCTCAAGCTCAAAATGAAGCGACAGGAAGTCAGCGGCGATATTGGCGTTCGAGCGGGTCGGCGCCGAAGCGCGATGTGTGGCAAAGGCCTTCATTGGCGGCAGGGTGCTGTCTGCGACGCGGGCCCGCGTCGGCGTGTCCTCGAACGGCGCCGAGGCGCAGCCGGCGAGAGCAAGGGCAAGGCAAAGAAATGTGGAACGCATAATCATGGGCGCTGGTACCGGATAAAGGGGGTATGCACCCCGATACGATCGTAAAGCTGGCGTGCCGTGGTATTGAAGTCCTGCGTGAGCCAATAGACAGACGGGCTGCCTTGAGCGTCGGCGGCGGCGTAGACCGCTTCGATCAGGGCGCGGCCGATACCGGTGCCACGAACCTCGGGGTGGGCATACAGATCCTGCAGGTAGCAGGTGTTCTCAATTTTCCAAGCGTGGCGGTGGAACAGGTAATGCACCAAGCCCAGCAAACGCCCATCCTGTTCGGCAACCAGGGCATTGAAGTCCTGCGGGTCGTCGCCCAAAAGGCGCTCGAAGGTCGAGGCATAAATTTTCTCGGGCAAGGCGGTCTTGTAGAACGCCAGATAGGCGGTCCACAATTTGGCCCATTCCGGACGATCCTGGACGCGCAAGGCGCGAATTTTCAAAGCTTTGGCAGCGGACATGAGACCCACGGTGGCAGACAGGGGTGATTTGCTCAAGTCTTTCCTTCTATGAGGCGGGAATGTGATCAAAATCTGGCGAAATTGGGGCGGTGCGGGCGGAACTTCTATAAAAAAAGGGAGAACCATGGTTAACAAGGGTGATGCGCTGCCTTAAATCCTGCACCTTGTTTGCGCGTGGTTGCCGCAGGTTTTTTCAATTGGAAGCGGCAGTGAGGGTAATTTCGGCTCTGCCCCTCAACTGTTTCGGGATCGGGATCAGTCGTGTTTCGGCTATGGGTCGAAGCCGAAAGCCTGTCGTCCAGATTTACGCCGATGGCATCGCCGATCTTTTTAACGCTGGTAGTTGAACGGCCAAGCGGCTTTGTCCGCAGTTGTAGCCTTGTCGAACGCCGCAGCGATCTGTGCTGGCCGGGCGGAGGCCTCCGCCTGTTCCCGAGCGGCAAGAAGTGCCAGCGCCTTGCACCGTTCGGCGCTGTCCATCAGGCGCGCGGCTTTCCTCCTGATTCTTGCACGCGATCTGGATCTGACGATCCTGTTCAGCGATCTGCAGCGCGCGGGCTTGTATGATTTCAGCCTCGCCGATCGCCTGTTCACAGACGATGTCGGCGGCCTGAATGTCCTGTTCCATGAGCGGCTGCACTGCGTTCGCTGTCGGCCTTGCGGACGGCGACCTCAGCGAGTCGGGCAGCCACCAGGGTTTCAATTTGCTGGGCCTGAGCGATTTCGGCGCGCTCTTTCTTGGTCGTGGCAATGATCTTGACCAGTTTGTGCATGCCGAGAGTGTTGACGGCGTTGTTTTCGTCCAGCGCCGAAAACGGGGGCTGGTCCAGAGCGGTGAGCGAAACGCTGACCAGTTGCAGACCGTGGCGGCATCCGTATCGGGAGAGACCGAGGCGTAGAATTTCGCCCCCACGTCGACCCGCACTCGGTCCGTGGTAATCAGCGCGCTATCATCGCTGCTAGCCATGTCGAGGCGCAGCGTTTGCATGTTTACGCGTGTAATTTCGTGAAAAAAGGGGGTCGCTAGCGTGCTGCCGTCAATCATGACCCGCCGCCCTCCGACGCCTGTTTTCACCAGCGCGACTTCGTTGTTGGCGCGTTCGTAGAACCAAGCAGCCAGCACCACCAGTAGCGCTGCGGCTACCAACAAAGAATGATCCAGGCCAGGGCCCTCCCTATGGTATCTCAAAGCCCGTGCATTTCGCACAGGGTGTACGACGACATGCCCCCGTCGACCGTGATGTTGGTGCCACGGGTCCACGAGGTCATGCCCCGGGGGCAGAAAAGTGACCACCTGCGCGATATTTGCGGGTGCGCCTGAGCGATCCATGACGCGGGCACACTCTTTGGCGCCCAGCGTTTTCGAGAAAATCACCGAGGATCGGCGTGTCCACGGGGCCAGGGCTGACCGAGTTCATGCGGATACCCCGGTCGCGCCAGATCCAGCGATTTTGAAGAGTACATGCGATCAGCGGCTCCTCGCGCGGGTTGGCCTGCTATAGCCAATTTTTATTGGCCTATGTTTGAAACGAAATGGTCAGACAAGGTGTGGCTGGCGTAAGCCTGATCAAAGCAGTTCAAATACGCCCCGGAGGGTTCCTCGATGTCTGACAAGAAAACCGCGCTGATCATCAGCGCGCATGCGGCCGATTTCGTCTGGCGCTGTGGCGGAGCGATCGCTCTGCACCAGAAGCTGGGTTACGAGGTCACTGTGGCCTGTTTGTCGTTTGGCGAACGGGGCGAAAGTGCCAAGCTGTGGAAGCAGGGAGGTATGACATTGGAAAAGGTCAAGACCGAGCGCAAGCGTGAGGCAGAGAACGCGGCCAAGGCACTGGACGTGCATGACATTCAGTTCCTTGACCTGGGCGACTACCCGCTGGTACTGGACACCGATGCGAAATACATGATCGTCGACATCATCCGCGACGTTCAGCCCAAATGGATGATGAGTCATTCGAAAGATGACCCCTACAACACCGACCACATGTATACCACCGAGGTGGCACTGGAATGCCGGATGATTGCGCAGGCTTGGGGCCACAACCCGGGACAGAAGGTGCTGGGCGCGCCGCAGCTCTACTTATTCGAACCGCACCAGACCGAGCAGATGGGGTGGAAGCCCGACGTGTTCCTCGACATCACGGAGGTCTGGGACAAGAAACGTGCCGCCATCGAATGTATGGAAGGCCAGTTCCACCTATGGGACTACTATACCAACGTGGCGCAAAACCGGGCCAATCACTTCCGTCGTAACTCGGGCGGGCAATCGGGCGGGCGCGACGCAAAATACGCCGAAGGTTTTCAGACCGTGTTCCCGATCTGCACGGACGAACTGGCATGAGCGGGGTGCAGCCGGGCACCACGGGGCTGGTGGTTCAGAACATAGCGCGCGCCGAACAGGAAATCATCGACGGGCTGGCCGAATGTGGCGTCGCCACGGTGCACGAAGCGCAGGGCCGCAAAGGGCTTTTGGCCGATTACATGACGCCGATCTACGCCGGTGCGCGCATCGCCGGGTCTGCGGTTACCATTCTGGCGCCACCCTGCGACAACTGGATAATCCACGTGGCAATCGAGCAGCTGCAGGCTGGTGACGTGCTGCTGTTGGGTACGATCACACCGTCCAACGCGGGCTATTTTGGTGATCTGCTGGCGACTTCGGCGATGCAGCGTGGCTGCCGTGGGCTTGTGATCGACGGCGGTGTTCGAGATGTAAGTGACCTGACCAAGATGGGGTTCCCGGTATGGTCCAAGACCGTCCACGCTCAGGGAACGATCAAGGAGACGTTGGGATCGGTCAATGTGCCGGTGGTTTGCGCGGATGAACTGGTCAACCCCGGCGACATCGTGGTGGCCGATGATGACGGTGTCTGCATCGTGCGCCGCGAGGAAGCGGCTGAGGTGCTGGAGAAGGCGCGTGCACGAGAGGCCAACGAGGCCGGCAAGCGGGCCCGGTTCGAAGCCGGTGAGCTTGGTCTCGACATTTATGACATGCGCGGCCGGCTGGCCGAGAAGGGGTTGAAATACGTGTGAGGCGCATGGGGGATGGGCAAAGTGGGCGCCCGCGTTCGCTCCGACCTGTGCGGGGGCGCTGACCCCCGCACCCCCCGAGAGTATTTGCAATGAGATGAAAAGGGCGGGCAGAAACCATGAGTGACGGAATACGCTGCATGTGGATGCGGGGCGGTACCTCGAAGGGTGGGTACTTTCTTGCATCGGACTTGCCAGCGGACGCGGACGAGCGGGATGCGGCGTTGCTCGAGATCATGGGGTCGCCCGATGTGCGGCAGATCGACGGGATGGGAGGGGCCGACCCGCTGACTTCGAAGGTAGCGGTGGTCCGGGCCTCGGCACGGCCGGGCATCGATGTGGATTATCTGTTCCTGCAGGTCTTTGTGGATCGAGCGATCGTGACCGATGCGCAAAACTGCGGCAATATCCTGGCCGGGGTCGGCCCCTTTGCCATCGAGCGCGGGCTGGTCGCGGCATGCGATGGCGAGACGTCGGTTTCCATATACATGCAAAATACCGGGCAGGAAGCGGTGGCGCGGGTTTCGACACCGGGCGGCGTCGTTTCCTATCGGGGGGATGCGAGTATCGACGGGGTACCTGGCCGGGCGGCGGCGGCGGCAATCGAATTTCGGCATACTGCCGGGTCGAGCTGTGGCGCGCTGCTGCCGACCGGAAACGTGGTCGACGTGGTCGGGGGCATCCAGGTAACAATGGTTGATAACGGCATGCCTTGCGTGATTCTTCGGGCAGCAGACATGGGTATTAGCGGCTTGGAGAGCCCGGAGGATCTTGAGTCTGACGCGGAGCTTCGCGACCGGCTGGAGCGTCTGAGGCTGGCCTGTGGGCCGTTGATGAACCTGGGCGATGTGACGGATAAATCGGTCCCCAAGATGACAATGGTCAGCGCGCCGCGAAACGGTGGAGCAATCGGCACTCGTACATTCATCCCGCATCGTTGCCACAAGACCCTCGGCGTGTTGGGCGCAGTCAGCGTCGCCACCGCCTGCCTGTTGGAGGGATCGCCGGCGCATGGTTTGGCCGAAGTTGGTGGGGGGGCGGAGCGTTACCTGGCTATTGAGCATCCGACTGGAGAGATGACCGTCTCAGTTCAGCTTGACGATTCTGGGCAGGTGATCAGCGCGGCGATTTTGCGCACGGCGAGAAAACTCATGGATGGATTGGTGTTTCGACGTTAAAATAGCCTAATAAACCTCTCGTTCTCATTAGTTTTTTTGGATCGCAGGTGATTTTTCCCGACTGTCGTATGGGCCGCTTGTTTTTGATTGCGCGCCGTGACAGCATGACGTCATCGCAGCTAGTCAGGCATGGCGGCATGACCAAATCCGAAAGAACCCGCGGTAAAGCCGGAAAGGACGGCAGGAAAAACACGTCTTTGCGGCTGGACAGCCGCAAGCTGAAAGCCTTGAAAATTCGTGCCATAGAGGACGATACCAGCGTACAGAAGATCGTGGAGACGCTGATCGATGCCTACCTTGCAGAAGACAAGCGATAGGAGGGCGGACAATCTCTGATCCTGGAATGTTTCTGGTGCGCGGTCCGTTGGACCGGCAAATGTTTGGGAAACCCGGCGGCAAACTGGTTCCGGTCTGGCATGAGGACGAGAGTGAAGAGCGGTATGTGTTACTGGACTGTTTCGACCAGTCGATCCGCCGGTCCGGTGCAGTATTAATCGAAGCGGTCGGGCAGTTGACTCTTATTGGTCGCGATGGCCGCACGATTGTGCAGCCTGCGGCGCGGACGGGCAACTTTGTTGGAGATCTGGAACCGGGACCGGTGCGGCGTGCGCTCGGTATGGTTCCAGAACTCCGCAGTCTGATGGAGATCGGCACCGGGACGTTTCGGCAAAGTCGGCTGGCTTTGATTGATGGGGAGCGGAAAACCCATGCGCGGGCACGGTTCTTGGCCCTTCGACCCGAGTATCCGCAAGGGGCGTCTGATATCTCTAATGAGGCGGAGATCACGCTTGCCTCTGTCCAAAGGTTGCGCGGATACGACAAGGCATATCGCGCGCTTACAGAAAAGCTTGGTGTGGCAGAATCTGACGGCGGCGTAGCGGAGTCGCTTTATGGCGGGTCGGTGGCCTATGTTGCCAAGCCGGATATCAAGATGACCGGCGACGAGCCAGCTTTTCAGGCGGCCAGCGACATTATTGCAGCCTATATCACGGTCGCGCGGCAAAACGAGCCGGGCATCATCGCCGATTATGATACCGAGTTCTTGCATGATTACCGTGTGGCACTGCGCAAGGTGCGATCTGTTCTGAGCCTTTTCAAAGGGGTGTACGGCGAAGCTGAGACGGATGGTTTAAAGGCGGAATTCTCTGAGCTGATGGCGCCAACCGGCCGGATACGGGATTTGGATGTCTACCTGCTGGATAGGGATCATTACTTTGAGATGCTGCCGGACACGTTGCACGGTGGCCTAACAAGGATGTTCGATCTGTTCTCCAAAGAGCGGCAGGCAGGTTTGCGTGCGTTTACACGCCGGTTGCGAAGCGCTGGGTATAACAGGAAGATGCTTGCGCTGGCCGCGCGGTTTGATGATCGCGATACACTCGATCCGGGGCCCAACGCCACGCGGCACGCGGCCGATTATGCCTGTGCGCTGATCTGGAAGCGCTATCGTAAGGTTTGCAAAATCGCTTCGGAAATTGACGATCAGACAGAGGACAAAGAGGTTCATGAACTGCGTATTCACTGTAAAAAATTACGCTATCTCATGGAGTTCTTCGCTCCCTTGTTTCCCTCCGGGGAAATAAAAGGCCTGATCAAGCCGCTGAAACGGCTGCAGGACAACCTTGGATTGTTCAACGATTACTCGGTGCAGCAGATCTCGCTACAGGCATTCCTAGAAGATCACCCGACGAGCGGTGGCAAAGACAATCTGGCGATTGCACAAAGCATCGGCGCTTTGACTGCCGCGCTTCATCAGAGACAATTGGACGAACGCGCCAAGGTGGTGTCGAACTTTACCCGCTTCGACAGCCCCGAGGTGCGCAAGAAATTCCGCTCCCTGTTCCACAACAAAGGAAAATGAGATGAAAATTGTTGCGTGTTACAGCAACAAGGGGGGGGTCGGAAAAACCGCGACCTCGGTCAACCTGGCC